>CADEED010000045.1 GCA_902826225.1 uncultured Pseudomonadota bacterium
TCGAGGCCGCCGTACTTCTTCGGGATGATCATCGCGAAGAAGCCCTTGCTCTTGAGGTAGTCCCACACGTGTGGCGGCATGTCGGCGCGACGGTGGGTGATGTCCCAGTCGTCGTACATGCGGCACAGCTCCTCGCAGGGGCCGTCGATGAAGGCCTGCTCCTCCGGCGTGAGTTGCGGCGCCTTGGCGGCCAGCAGCTTTTCGAACTTGGGCTTGCCGGTGAAGAGCTCGCCGTCCCACCACACGGTGCCGGCCTCGAGCGCTTCCTTTTCGGTCTGGGACATGGAGGGCAGGAGCCGCATGTACGCCTTGAGGAAGGGCCGCGAGATCAACGCCTTTCGCAGCGGACGGATGTTGAGCAGCCACAGCGCCGCCAGCATCACCCACAGGAAGCCCTTCCAGACGCCGTACGCCGGCGGCACGAAGGTGTAGGCCGTGAGCAGCGCCGTGAACACGAGCGTGAAGGCGATGAGTGGCAGGCGCTTGTACGCCATGAAGACCACCGCGCCGATGAACACGAGGGTGAAGCCCGTACCCACCTGGGCCACGTAGGCCGCACCGGCGATCAGGACGAGGATGACGAGGGTCGCGCCGAACATAAGCAGTTCCTCTGTTTACGCGAAACTATAGGCCAATTATTCGATGGATTGGCGGTGCCCGCGACTGACGCCATGTCAGGCCTTCGCGGCGGCGCCTCTCGGCCACGATCGCGTCGCCGATGACGCTGAGGAACGCGCGGACGCGGGCCGTGTTCTTGAGGTCCGCGACCCGTCCCGCGCAGACAGCCGTCGCCCAGCAGGCGTAAAAGGGGGCGATGTCCGCGCCTTTGTTTGGAGCCGTCGCGCGCGAGTACGCGAACTTCCGGCCGGGTTACCCGCCCGAGTTGTTCGCGTGGCTCGCGCGCATTTCGCCTTCCCGCGGCATGGTGTGGGATGCGGGCTGCGGCAGCGGCCAGGCGAGCGTCGCGCTCGCGGAGCATTTCTCGCAGGTCCACGCCACTGATGTCTCGCCCGAGCAGATCGCGGCGGCCAGGCCCCATGCGCGCGTGCGCTATTCCGTCGGCCCGGAGATCGTCGCCGGCCTGGCCGACGCCTCCGTGGACCTGATCACCGTCGCGCAGGCGCTGCACTGGTTCGACGTGGAGAAGTTCTACGCGGAGGCGCACCGCGTCGGCCGGCCGGGCGCCGTGCTCGCCATCTGGACTTATCCGCGGCCGAGATTCGCCGACCCGGCGCTGGACGCGGGCTTCGAGGATTTCTACGCGAACGTCGTGGGGCCGCACTGGCCGGCGGAGCGGCGCCACGTCGATGCGAACTACGCGACGTTGCCGCGGCCGGCGCCCGACCGTTTCGCGCCGCTGGAGGCACCGGCATTCGGGCTCACGCTCGAGTGGAACCTGCCGCAGGTGCTGGGCTACGTGAGCAGCTGGTCGGCGACCGCGCGCTACAAGAATGCTAACGGCGCCGACCCGGTGCCGTTGCTGGGGGCGTCGCTCGGGCCGGCGTGGGGCGAGCCTGCGCTGCGCAAGCCGCTGCGCATGCCGCTCGGGCTCATGGCGTATTCGCGCGCGCTGGTGCGCGACACCCGCACGCGCCGCTAGTTAGATCAACTCCTTCACGCCGTCACGCTCCTCGCGCAGTTCCTTGTCGGTGGCGTCCATGCGCTTGCGCGAGAAGTCGTCCACTCCGAGACCCTGAACCACCTTGTAATCGCCGTTCGTGCAGGTGACGGGGTACGAATAGACGACGCCTTCCTTGATGCCGTAGCTCCCGTCGGCGGGCACGGCCATGCTGATGAAATCGTCGCCGCTGGTGCCGAGATGCCAGTCGCGCATGTGATCGATGGCGGCGGACGCGGCCGAGGCAGCCGACGACGCGCCGCGCGCCTTGATGATCGCCGCGCCGCGCTGCTGCACGGTGGGGATGAACGTCTCTTCGTACCACTTGCGCTCCACGAGCGAGTGCGCCGCCTTGCCGTCGACCGTGCAGAAATTGAGGTCGGGGTACTGCGTGGCCGAATGGTTGCCCCAGATGAGCATCTTCCGGACCTTCGTGACGTGGCTGCCGGTTTTCTCGGCGAGTTGCGAAACGGCGCGGTTGTGATCGAGACGCGTCATCGCCGTGAAGTTGCGCGGGTTCAGGTCCTTCGCGTTCGCCCGCGCGATCATCGCGTTCGTGTTGGCAGGGTTGCCGACGACGAGCACGCGGATATTGCGGTCCGCCACCTCGTTCATGGCCTTTCCCTGGCCGGAGAAAATCTGCGCATTGGCCATCAGCAGGTCCTTGCGCTCCATGCCTGGGCCGCGCGGCCGCGCGCCGACGAGCAGGGCCGCGTGGCAATCCTTGAACGCGACCTTCGCGTCGTCCGTCGCCACGATCCTGTTGAGCGTCGGGAACGCGCAATCGTTGAGTTCCATGACGACGCCCGCGAGCTGCGGCAGAGCGGGGGTGACCTCGAGGAGGTGCAGGTTCACCGGAGTGTCCGCGCCCAGCATCTGGCCGGAGGCGACACGGAAGGCGAGTGCATAACCGATCTGGCCGGCGGCTCCGGTGATCGCGACATTGACGGCGGATTTCATCGTGGACTCCCCTCGAGAGGGCGCGGCTTGAAATTGGGGGCCGCGATTCTAGCAGGGGAGCCAGCGCAGCGCCTTCGCGGGAGACGCGCGGCGATCAGCGGTCCGGGGCCACGGCGTACGCCCGATGCTGCCGCTTGTACTCGGCCAGCTCCGCGTCGGCCCGCGCGACATCGCCGCTGGCGCGCAGACGTTCGATCTCCGCCATCCAGGTCCGCGCGTCGCGGCGGAATTCCGGGGCGATCGAATCCGCACGCGCCGACTTCGCCATCCGCTCGGCGGGTGCTGCCGGTGGTGCCGCCGAGTACGCGCTCAGCTGCGCGTCGGCCGACTGCGCCGCTTCGCGCGCGTTCTGCGTGGGCACGGCGGCGCGACCTTCGGTCCTGACGGCCGGGTCGCCGATGTCCACGACGATCGACCCTTTGGCCGATGGCGGCGCGCTGGCCGCGCTGTCTTGCGCCACTTCCTCGGCGAGCATCGGTGCGGGCGCGGCCGCCGGCGCCGGCGCGGCGCTGATCTCCCGGGCCACGTTCTGCACGTTCACCTCGGCGCGTTGCGCGACTTGGGGATCCTTGCCCATGTGCAGGATGACGCTGAACGCCAGCACGAGAGTCGCCGCCAGCCCCACGGGCAGACCCCAACGCGGCGCACGGAACACGCGTTGCGGCTTCGGCGGCTCGATCGCCTCGCGCGCCTGGCGCAATACGAGCCGGTCCAGCTCCGCGGGCGGCTCGAGGTCGTCGTCGGCCCGCCGGTCGAACAGGCGGCGTCGTCGCTGCAGGAAATCGTCGAACTCTTCGTCGCCGCCGCTCATGTCGTGTCTTCCGTGACGGCCAGCGCCGCCTTGAGTTTGCCGACCGCGTAACGCAGCCGGCTCTTCGCCGTCTCGGCGCCGACGCCGGTGACCCGCGCGATCTCCTCGAGCGACAGGTCCGACTCCTCGTGGAGTAGATAGACGTCGCGTTGCTCCTGCGGCAGCGAGGCGAGCGCGGCGCGATAGCGCCGCGTGGACTCCTCCCGCTCCAGCTGCGCTTCGGGCAGCGTCGCGGCGTCGACGGCCAGCAGGTCCGCGTCGTCCGCGTCGTCGACGTTGGCACCACCCGGCCGCGCCTTCACGCGCCGGCAATGGTCGATGAAGCAGTTGTGCGCGAGCGTGAACAGGAAGGTGCGGAACTTCGCGCGCGGCTCGTAGCGCGCGCGATTGACGATCACCCGGCTCCACACTTCCTGGAACAGATCGTTCGCGATCTCGCCGTCGCGCGCGTGCCGCATGAGATAGCGATAGAGAGCGCCACGATGGCGCGCATAAAGTGTCTCGAAGGCGCGCATCTCGCCGTTCGCGTACGCCAGCATCAGCTGCGCGTCTTCGTCGTCACTCACGACGGCGACTCTACGCGTTGCCCTCGCACGCGCGAAGCGTGCCGGTTCACGCGCAGTAGTGAGACCGTCCATCGCCAGGATCCCCGCGCTCACGGCTGCACCCGTTCCTCGTAGATGACGGGGAGGTTGATCGCGTAGAGCTCGCGTGCGGGGGTGAAGTCGGGAAGGGCGCCCGGGGTGTTCACGCACACCGCGACCGGCGAACGGTGTTTCGGAGCGTCCTGCTGGAGCCAGGCGGCCCCCAAAGCGCCGTGGGCGACCAGAATTCCCATAACAAACAGTAACTTAGGCCCCATGATGACTCCTGCGCGGCGAACGACTGCCTCAGGGCTTGCAACGCAGCAGCAAAAATATTCGGGTTAGGGGCTTGCTTCAGAGTTGGTGTTGTAGTTATATATAACACCAAGACGCAAGGCGATTATCGCCGCGCGGTACAACCCGAAACCAAGGAGACGACCATGATGACCCTGAACCTGAAAGCCCTCACGAGCGCCGTCGGCGCCCTCGCGATCACCCTGTTCCTGAGCTGGACCTTCGTCGACGCGACCAGTGTCGCGCGCGTGCACCGCGACGGTGGCGCTTTCGTGGCGGCGGTCAGTGCTCTGGTACGCTGAAGTTACGGAGCACTCCATGGACCCGCAGTGGGACGACAGCCAGCCGATCTACCGACAGCTGCGCGATCGAGTGGTGGCGATGATCCTCGAGGGTGTCCTCAAAGAGGGTGACCCGCTGCCGTCGGTCCGCGCTGTGGCGGCCGAGTTTCGTCTCAACCCGCTGACCGTTCTCAAGGGATACCAGCAGCTGGTCGACGAGCAGCTGGTCGAGAAGAAGCGTGGGCGAGGGATGTTCGTGAACGAAGGGGCGCGTGCCGCGCTCATGAAGGACGAACGGACGTACTTCCTCGAGACGGAATGGCCGAAGATCTACGCGACCATCGCGCGACTCGGCCTCACTACCGAAGAACTCATGAACAAGGCAGCGCGATCGGCCCCGGTCTCCCAGCCGTTCCCGACGCAAGCCAATGCGAGTGAAGACGATGACAGCAGTAATTGAAGCCCGCGGACTCTCGAAGTCCTTCGGCAACACGCACGCCGTTCGCGGCGTCGACCTCAACATCGAACCCGGACGCATCGTGGGTCTCATCGGGCCCAACGGCGCCGGGAAGACCACGGTCATCAAGGCCATCCTCGGGCTCACCGCCTTCGACGGCGAACTGAAAGTGCTGGGCCTGGACCCGCGCACGCAGCGCAACGAGCTCATGAAAGAAGTGTGCTTCATCGCGGACGTCGCGGTGCTGCCGCGCTGGCTCAAGGTTTCGCAGGCGCTCGACGTGGTCGCCGGCGTGCATCCGCGTTTCGATCGCAAGCGCGCCGAGGAATTCCTCGCGAAGACCGACATCAAGATGGACCGGCGCGTGCGCCAGCTCTCGAAGGGCATGGTCACGCAGCTGCATCTCGCGCTGATCCTCGCGATCGACGCGAAGCTGCTCGTCCTCGACGAGCCCACGCTGGGCCTCGACCTGCTGTTCCGCCGCTCGTTCTACGACAACCTGTTGAACGACTATTTCAGCAAGGAACGGACGATTCTCGTCACCACCCACCAGGTGGAGGAGATCGAGAACATCCTGACCGACGTGCTGTTCATCCAGCGCGGGAAGATCGTGCTCGATGCGCCGGTCGAAACGCTCGGCGAACGCTTCGTGCAGGTCGTTCCCTCGGCGGCGAACGTCGAGCAGGCGCGCGCGCTGAAGCCATTCCACGAGCGCGAGGTCTTTGGACGGTTCGCGATGCTCTTCGACGGCAAGCGCGAGGCAGAGCTCGCCGCGCTCGGCGAGACGCGCGCCCCCTCGGTCGCGGACCTGTTCGTGGCGCTCATGAGTCGCGACGACGGCAAGGCCGTTGCCGGCGCGAAGGAGGCCGCATGAACACGCTTCTCGTGCTCGTGCGCCGCGAGGTCTGGGAAAACCGCTCGCTGTGGATCGCACCGCTCGCAATCGCGGGCTTCATCCTGGTGATGGCTTTGTTCGGCGCGATCCACGCCGGCGATCAAGGCGTCTTCTCGATCGGCAGCAGCGAAGGTCCGAAAGAAGAGGAGCTGCGCGAAGTCCTCGGCAACGTCGGGAAGCAGGAGGGCATCTACGGCATGGCTATGGCCAGCTTCACGATGTTCCACATGATGGTGCTCAGCATCGTCATCTTCTTCTATCTGCTCGACTCGCTGATGACCGAACGCAAGGACCGCAGCATCCTGTTCTGGAAATCGTTGCCGATCTCGGACGTGCAGGTCGTGAGTTCCAAGGCGCTGACGGCGCTGGTGGTCGCACCCCTCTTCGTGCTGCTCGTGAGCGCGGCGACCCAGCTCCTGTTCGGGCTCATCTGGTGGGTGCGCATGCACGGCAGCCCCATCGCCAACGTGCTGATTCCGTTCGACGCGGGGACGTGGCTGCAGGTGCAGGCCGGTTCGTTGGTGATGGCGTTCGTCTCGGTCGTCTGGCTACTGCCGGTCGCGGGCTACCTCATGCTCGTGTCGGTGTGGGTCCGTCGGAACGCGTTCCTCTGGGCGGTGCTTCCGCCGGTCGCCGCGATGGCGGGCGAGTACCTGCTGCTGCGCACGCACTACGCGGCGAGTTTCGTGGGCCGCCGCCTCGTCGGCGACTTCCAGATCATGGACAGCCCCGAGTTCTCGGGCGCGGGCGACGACGGTCTCGCCGAGTTCGTGAGCCGCGCCGGGTCGGTGCTCGTCCACTGGGAAACCTGGGCGGGAATCGCGGCCGCCGTCGCCATGTTCGTCGCGGTCGTGCGGATCCGCCGCTACCGCGACGACAGCTGACAGTCTCCGACAACCTTGTGGATTGAGCGCAGGTACACTCCCGCCGGCATGTACCTGCGCTCCGAGCGGAACGGCGATTCTCTGGAGATCGAGCTCGCCGGTAGCTGGCGCGGACCCGACCTGCCCGCGATCGAAGCTGAGCTCGGGGCCACCTCCCTCGCCGGCGCGCGCCGCGTCGTCGTCACCATTCCCGCAGATGTGCAGCTCGACCTCGCCGGCGCGTGGGCGCTGCGCGGCTGGCTGAAGCAGGCGGAGTCAGCGGGCGCGAGCATCGAGTACCCGGGCGGCAAACCGGGCCAGGTCGAGCTGATCGAGACGAGCCTGCCCAAGGGCAAGAAGCACCCGCTGCCGCCGACGTCGTCGGAGTCCAGCTTCGAGCCCGTGAGCGCGCTCGGCAAGCAGGTCACGCGGCGAATCCGCGCGCTGCAGTCCGCGCTCGCGTTCGTCGGTCAGGCGTTCGTCACGTTCCTGCGTGCCTGCACCAGCGTGCGACGCCTGCGGCCCGCGTCCATCACGCGCCACGTCTACGAGACGGGCATCACCGCGATCCCGATCGTGTCGCTGATCGCGTTCCTGATCACGCTGATCATCGCGTACATCGCCGCCCAGCAGGCGCGCGAGTACGGCGCGGAGATCTTCGTCGTCGACATCGTGACAGTCGGCGTGCTGCGCGAGCTCGGCGTGTTGCTCACCGCCATCATCGTCGCCGGCCGCTCCGGCTCCGCGTTCGCGGCCGAGATCGGCGCAATGAAGCTCAACGAGGAAGTCGACGCGCTGCACGCCATCGGCGTCGAGCCGCACGAAGTGCTGATCCTGCCGCGCGTGATCGGGCTCGTCATCGCGATGCCGCTGCTCGCGGTGATCGCGGATTTCATCGGCCTCACCGGCGGCGCGCTGCTGTGCAAGTGGTTGCTCGACATGCCGCTGCCGCTGTATCTCGACCGCGTGCAGGACGCGATTGCGCCCACGACCTTCTGGGTCGGCATCATCAAGGCGCCGGTGTTCGGGCTGCTGATCGCGTTGTCGGGCACGTACCGCGGCCTGCAGGTGCGCGATTCCTCGCGCGAGCTCGGCCGCCTGACTACCGTCGCCGTCGTGCAGTCGATCTTCCTGGTCATCTTCGCGAACGCGATCTTCGCCATCGTGTTCTGGCAGCTCGACATATGAGCGACTCCGGGCCACTCGTCGAAGTCCGCGGACTCGTCAACCGCTTCGGCGCGCAGATCGTCCACGACGGGCTCGACATGACGGTCGAGCGCGGCGAGGTGTTCGGCATCGTCGGCGGATCGGGCTCGGGCAAGTCCGTGCTGTTGCGATCCATCCTCGGTCTGCAGCGACCCCAGGCCGGTGAAGTGAGTCTCATGGGCCGCCCGGTCACGCAGCTCTCGCCGGCCGAGCTCAAGCAGGTCAAGGCCGGATACGGAGTGACGTTCCAGCAGGGCGCGCTGTTCACCTCGCTCACCGTGCTGCAGAACGTGCAATTGCCGATGCTCGAGCACCTCTCGCTGTCGCCGGCCGCGTTGGATGAGCTCGCCCGCCTCAAGGTGAGACTCGTCGGACTCGCGGACGAGGCCGCCGGCAAGTACCCGGCGCAGCTCTCGGGCGGCATGATCAAGCGCGCGGCGCTCGCGCGCGCGCTGGCGCTCGATCCCCAGCTGCTCATGCTCGATGAGCCGACGGCGGGTCTCGATCCGATCAGCGCGGCCGCGTTCGACGAGCTGCTGATGGACCTGCGCGAACAGCTCGGCCTCACCGTCATCATGATCACCCACGATCTCGACACCATCTTCAGAACCTGCAATCGTGTCGGGGTGATCATCGACCGCAAGATGACCAGCGATACGCTGGCCGGCATCGCCGCCAATCCGCACCCGTGGATCCAGGCCTATTTCCACGGCGAGCGCGCGGAGCGTTTCGGCACGGAAGGTGGTCGCCATGGAACGTGAAGCTAACTACACCACCGTCGGCGCATTCGTGATCCTGGTCGCCACGATGGCCGGCCTGTTCGTGTACTGGTACGCAGGCAGCCGCGACGCGCGCGACTACCAGCGCTTCGAGATCTACTTCGAAGGCAGCGTCTCGGGCCTGAATCGCGGCAGCACCGTCCGCTATCTCGGGGTCGAGGTCGGCCGCGTCGTCGCCATCCGCATCGACAAGCGGGCGAACGACCGCGTGCAGGTCATCGCGGACATCGATTCGCACACCCCGATCTCGGGCGACACGCTGGCGACACTCTCGCTGGCGGGCGTGACGGGCCAGCTGTACATCGACCTGCTCGCCAACGCCGACGTGAAACGCCGCATCGACCCGGTACCGAGCGAGCAGTACCCGGTCATCAACTCGGCGCGCTCGAGCTTCGATCTGTTCCTGGCCAGCTTGCCGGATCTCGTCGGCCGCGCGTCGCGCGTGCTGTCCGACGAGAACATCAACTCGATGACGAACACGCTCGCGAACATCGAGAAGACGTCGGGCGCGCTGCCCAAGACGATGGAGGACGCCTCCGAAGTCGTCGCCGAGCTGCGCGCGACGATCACCGAGGTGCGCGCCACGGTGGTCAGCGCGCGCGAGCTCATCGACACGTCCGGGCCGAACCTCGCACAGGCCTCCGACCGTATCCGGCAATTGTCGGAGAATCTCGCCAGGACCAGCGCCAACCTCGACCAGCTGATGTCCGCGCACCGCCAGGATCTGGGGCTGTTCTTCCGCGACAGTCTTCCCGAGATGGAGCGCCTGCTGCGCGACAGCCGCAGCG
Organism: uncultured Pseudomonadota bacterium; assembly: GCA_902826225.1. Taxonomy (GTDB): domain Bacteria; phylum Pseudomonadota; class Gammaproteobacteria; order Steroidobacterales; family Steroidobacteraceae; genus CADEED01. The sequence continues at coordinate 9,537 of CADEED010000045.1, forward strand.
CCGCGCAGGAATTCCGCGAACTCTCGCGCAGCCTCAAGGCCGATCCCTCGCAGTTGTTGTACGAGCCCGCGTATCGCGGCGTGGAGATACCGAAGTGAGACGGCACGCGCTCCCGTGGTTGGCGTTGACGCTGCTGGCGGGCTGCGGCAGCCTGCTCGAAACCACCATCCCCGCTCCGCAGACCTACGTGCTGCGCCTGCCGCCGCCGGCCGCCGCGCCAACGCCCACACAGACCGCGGGAAGTCTGCTGGTGCAGCGCCCCGAGGCCGGCCCCGGCCTCGATTCCGAGCGCATCGTGCTGACGCGTAGCGAGCATCGCTTCGACTTCTACGCCGAGTCGATGTGGGCGGCGCCCGCACCGGAGATAGTGTCGAGCGTCGTGGTCGATGCGCTGCGCGCGAGCGGAAACTTTCGCGCGGTCTTCGACGACCACTCCCCGTACGCGCCGCGCTACAACCTGCGCTGCGGCCTGCGGCGATTCGAAGCGGACTACACGGGTGACAAGGGCGTACCGACCGTCCAGGTCGCGCTCGACTGCACGCTCGGCCGCCACCGGGACCGTGAGCTGCTCGGGAACTTCGTCGTGGAGGGCGTCTCCGACGCATCCGAGGATCGCCTGGGCGCGGTGATTGCCGCCTTCCATGCGGCCACCGGCATCGCGATGGAGGCACTGGTGGTACAGGTGCGTGGCGCGCTCGCGAGCGAAACGCCGCCGGCCGCGACTCCCTAGAACGTCGAGAGCCCCGACGTTTCCATGAGGCGGTAGAGCCAGTAGGTGCCCTGCGACGGATCCGCGTAGGCACCGAATTCCGCGGTGTACTCGAGCTCGGGCGGGCCGCGGTTGGACCACAGCGCCTCGAACCACGCGGAGATCGTCGTCGCGATCTCGGCATTCAGCGGCACGCTGGCCGCGACGTTCGCCTCGAGGTTGTAATCGGAGAGGTTGCGTCGCGTGAGATTCCCCGAGCCGAGCGTGAACCAGAACTCCTTGTCCGTGCGCACGGCCACCAGCTTCACGTGAAACTGCTCGCCGTGCGTGCGGAACCAGCGCACCTTGATCGCGCCGTCGGACGCGGCGACGAGCTCGGAAGCGACCGAGCGGTTGGGGATGCCGTTCTTCTCGCGGCCGAAGGCGTCCTTGTTGGGATCGAGGATCACGCGCACGATCACGCCGCGTTTCGCCGCCGCGAGCAGCTCGCGGATCACGCTGCGTTCCGACAGATAGAACATCGCGATGTCGATCTGATCTCCCGCGCGCGTGCTGCCGAGATTGCGGACCAGCACGGAGCGGATCTGCCCCTCCGTCAGCACCTGCACGCGCGCCGCGCGCTCGGGCGGCGGCGCGGACACGGCCGCCGGTGCCGGCGGCCGCCACGAGCCCGTCCAGCCGGCGTCGCGCGCCAGCGCGAGCTCGCTCTCGAGCAGAGGCAGCAATGCGGCGCCGCCGATCTGCACCGCGACGTTCGAGTGCGCGCTGCTCGCGTCGTGCGGATTGGCGGAAGTGACGATGCCGGTGATGCCGCCGCGGCCGTCGTCGCCGATGATCACCTTGCGGTGGTCGGCCTTGAAGTTGAGCAGGCGCGCCCACGCGCCGAACGTCACCTGGTCCGGTCCCGCGTCGAGCGGATTGGGCAGCGATCCCTCGCCCGCACCGTCGCCCGCCCACCACTTCATCGTGATGCGCCAGAACGCGGAGTAGATAGGATTCGAGTCGCGCAGCGAGTCGAGGTCGCAGGTCACGACGTCGATGCCCGCGCCGCGCAGGTCGACGAACAGCCGGGACGGCAGGGCGCCATAGACGTCGTTGATGGGGTCGGTCAGCACGAGGATGCGCAGTCCGGGGACTGCGCGCTTGCGCGCGATGAGCGCGTCGCGCAACTCGCGCGACAGTTCGCGATACGGGGCCGTGTCGAGCGCCGCGCCGCGCTGGTTGTTGAACAGAAAGAGATCCAGCACGAGATACTCGCGCGACTCGCCGATCAGCCGGAACACCGAGTCGAAGATCTGCTGCCGGACGACCGGCGCGCCGAAGGCGTCGGCGCCCGTCACATCGCTCAGGAACCGGACGTCGGCGAGCGGCGTCTCGACAAGTTCGCCGCGCACGCTCGTGCCGTCGGGCAGCGGCTTGTAGAGATTCCACAGCGCGACGACCAGCCACGACACGAGAAATGCATGGAATAGAGAACGCCCCAAGCGCCACTGGCGTCGCGGCTCGGGGGGAGGCGGTGACGGATCGGGAATGGTCTCGTCGGGCTCCTCAACCATTCCCGGATTCTAGTCGCTCTGACAACTCGAGCCAGCGTGTCTCATCACGTTCTATCTCGCGGAGCAGGACGGCGTGCCGCTCGGTGACCTTGCGCGCGTGAGCTGCGTCACGCCCGTAGTCGAGAGTTGCCAGCTCCTTCTCGAGTTTGTCCCGTTCCTGTCCGAGTTTGGCCAGTGATGTCTCGAGCGACTTGATTTCCTGTCGCCTGGGAGCGCCATCCTTGCGGTCCTCGCGCTTGTCCTTGCGCGCCGCCGGCGCGACCGGCGTCCCCGCGCTCGCGCCGCGCTTCTCGAGCCACGTCGCGTAGTCGTCGAGGTCGCCGTCGTAGTCGCGCACGATGCCGTCCGAGACGAGCCAGAACTGGTCGCAGACGCTGCGTAGCAGACCACGGTCGTGGGACACGACGATGACCGCGCCGGCGAAATCCTGCAGCGCGGTGATCAGCGAGTGACGCATCTCGAAGTCGAGGTGGTTGGTCGGCTCGTCGAGCAGCAGCAGATTGGGGCGCTCCGCGACCAGGATCGCAAGCGCGAGCCGCGCGCGTTCGCCGCCCGAGAAGTGCACGACGGGCTCGAACACGCGGTCGCCGCGGAAGCCGAATCCGCCGAGGTGATTGCGGCGCCGCTGCTCGTCCCACTGACCGCGGGCGCCGATCTCGTCGATGCGATTCGTGAGCGCGATCAACGCGGTGTCGCGCGCATCGAGGCGGTCGACCTCGAGCTGCGCGAAATTGCCGACGACGATGTCCGGCGATGCGACGCGCTCGCCACCGTCACCGGCGAGAGGCGGCAGTGCGCCGGAGACGAGCTTCATGAGCGTCGACTTGCCCGCGCCGTTGCGCCCGAGAATCCCGATTCGCTCGCCGGGATTCACCGATCTCGACACGCCCGTCAGCACGCGCCGCTCGCCATAGCCCGCCGAGACGCGATCGAGCGTGACGAGCGGCTGCGGCAGTTTGCTCGCCGCGGCGAACTCCCACTCGAACGACTCGAGCTCCTGGTACGTCGCGATCGTCTCGAGCTTCGACAGCGCCTTGATGCGGCTCTGCACCTGCCGCGCCTTGCTGGCCTGGGCGCGGAAGCGATCGATGAACGAGTGCAGCCGCGCGACCTCGCGCTCCTGGCGGGCCGCCATGGCCGCAGACTGCTGGATGCTGGCCGCGTGCTGGCGCTGGAAATCGGTGTAGTTCCCAGTCCAGTGCGTGAGCTGGCCGTTCTCGAGATTCACGATGCGGCCCACGATGTCGTCGAGGAACTCGCGGTCGTGCGACACGAGCAACAGGGTGCCGGGGAAACGCTGCAGCCAGCCCTCGAGCCACAACACGGCGTCGAGGTCGAGATGGTTGGTGGGCTCGTCGAGCATGAGCACGTCGGCGCGCGACATGAGCGCGCGCGCCATGTTCGCGCGCATCTGCAGGCCGCCCGACAGCTCCTTGACGGGGCGGTCGATGTCCTTCGGTTCGAAGCCGAGGCCGTCGGCGAGCTCGGCCGCGCGCGCCGCGGAGGTCCAGCCGCCGGCGAGGTCGTAGTCGCCTAACAACTCTGCTTCCTTCATGCCGTCGTCGGCCGCGCGGGCCTTGTCGAGCGCGGCCTCGATCTCCATGAGCCGGACGTCGCCGCCGCGCACGTATTCGAGCACGGTGGATTCCGTCCGCGGCAACTCCTGCGACACGGATACGAAGTTCAGCTTGCCGGGGATGGAGTAGTCGCCCGAGTCGGCGCCGACCTCTCCGCGCAGCAGCGCGAGCAGGCTCGACTTGCCGGCCCCGTTGCGGCCAACGATGCCGATCTTGTCGCCCCGGAAGATGGTCAGATTGGCGCGGTCGAACAGGACCGCGGCGCCGCGCCGCAGGCGCACTTCTCTTAGCTCGAGCATGGGGGCGCGATTCTAAAGGGGTCGCGCTATGCTGTCGTCCGATGAGTGACTGGCTGCGGGAAGCACTGAAGTCCACTTGTGTCGCGCACGGCATCGCCGCCGAGGCCGAAGGCTTGGCCGTGCGGATCCAGGACGGGCTGATCATCGAGCCCACGGTGGTCGGGCGAGAGCACCCGACCGGATCGATCCACGTGCAGGCCGATTTCCGGATCCGCTCGCCGCGTCTTGGCGAATTGCCCTTACTCGACTCCTTTTCCGGTCTCGGCGCGACCCTCCAAGACGCGCAGCACGACGCTTATGGCAAGTTCGCGCAAGGCTCCTTCCACGTGCTGATCGAATCGCTGACCACCCACCCCGGCGCAGCGGACCGCGTGGAGTGGGAAGTCTGGACCGGGCCCGCCGGTGCGTGGCGGGTCTGCAGCGGGCCGCTGCTCATGATCGCGACCCGCGGGGGCGCGCGCATCGAGGGCTATCCGGAATTCTTCGCCGCGCTCGCCGATCGCATCGGCGCGGCACTGTCGCCCGGGCCGCACTGGCTGCGCATATTCATCGGCGCGGTCGACGGCGGTCACATCGGCAGCGAGGTGGTCGTCGACGGTGGATCCTGGGGGGCTGGGCAGCAGCTCCTCGACGGGCACGCCTGGACCTATCCACCGGGCTACGCGTCCCTGCGTCATCTGCTGATCGCCCTGCCGAAAGGCGCCGCCTGACCCCGATCGGCGCCAGCGCGCGTTGACATCCTGGTAGTACACGAGGAGGTCGAATGAAGCGGCTACTTTGCGCATTTATGCTGATCGGTAGTTGGATGACGGCGGAGGCCCACGTGAACTCGCCCATCAGCGTCGAGATCATCGGACCGGATGGCAGCGTGTTCCGCGAGTTCCCGCAGACCACGCGCGACGGTTCGCTGCGCTCTTATGTCGAGGCCGAGAAAGGCGCGCGTTACGAAGTCCGCGTCCGCAATTCGAGCGGCGGGCGCGTCGGCCTCGTCATCGCCGTCGATGGGCGCAACATCATCGACGGGCGCAAATCCGAGCTCGCCCGTACCGAGCCCATGTACGTGCTCGACGCCTGGGATTCCCAGAGCTACGCGGGGTGGCGCGCGTCGCTCGAGGCCATCAACGAGTTCTACTTCACCGACTGGCAGGACTCCTACGCCGAAGCCTTCGGCGATCGCTCGGCGCGGGGCGTCATCGCGGTGGCGGTGTATCGCGAAGTCCCGCCGCGCAGCGTCGAGCAGGAGATGTCTCGCTCGCCCGCCGCCGATGCGGGTGCGTCCGCGAAAGCGGAACGGCGCGCCGATTCGGCGGGCACGGGCTACGGTGACCGGCGCGTGGATCACGCCGTCGAGGTCGAATTCGTGGCGCAGTCCAGCGCGGCGAGCCGCCACTTCATCAAGTACGAGTGGCGCGACACGCTGTGCCGCAAGCAGCTGATCGACTGCGACGCGAACCGCTTCTGGGATGAATCGGTGCTCGGCTTCGCGCCGCCGCCGCCCGGTCGCCACTGAATCTTCACAGGGAGGGAAATCCATGAACGTCTCGACCCGACTCGCCTTGTTGGTCCTGCTGTGCGTGCCGCTGGTGGCCGACGCGCAGGAGTCCGCCGATTCGGGCGCCGGCCAGTTCGAGCTCACCGACATCATCCGGAAATTCTCCGAGCGCACCGGCCGGAAGTTCATCGTCGATCCGCGCGTGCGCGCGATCCCGGTCCTCTACGGGATCGACACGGACAAGCTGACCTACGAGCAGCTGCTGATGACGCTCACCGTCAACCAGTTCGTCGCGATCAGCCAGGGCGACGTCACGCTGGTGATCCCCGACGTGAATGCCCGGCAGTCCCCCACGCCCATCTACACGGATGGGCGCTTCAAGGCGGCCGACGACGAATGGGTCACGCTGCTGCTCGAGCCGAAGAACGCCTGCGCGCCGCACCTCGTGCCGATCCTGCGGCCGATGATGCCGCAGGCCGCGCACCTGGCGGCGAACCCGCAGGGCAACAGCCTGATCGTCGTGGACCGCGCGGTGAATGCACGTCGCATCGCGACGCTCATCGACAAGATCGACGCCGATGCGCCGGCCGGTCGCGGCTGCGACGAGAAGAAATAGCCGGGAGCGACTCAGGCGCCGCGCGGGCGCGCGATCTTGTCGGTGTTCGAGGACTGCGCGATGAGGCCGGCGAATGCCGGGCCGGTCTCCTGCTGCCGCGCGAGCAGCAGTCGCAGCTCCTCGAGCGAGCAAGGCTCGCCGAACAGCTTGCCCTGACCGAACCCGCAGTGATGGTGCCGCAGGAAGTTCAGGTGCCCGAGGGATTCGACCCCTTCGGCGATCACGTTCATCTTGAGACTGCGGCCCATCTCGATGACGGTGCGCACGATCGTCGCATCGCTCTCGTCGTCGTCGACGTCGCGGACGAATGACTGATCGACCTTGAGCGTCCCGATCGGGAACTGTTGCAACGCCGACAGCGAGGAATACCCAGTGCCGAAGTCGTCGATCGACAGGTGCAGACCCATCGCGTAGAGCTCGTCGAGCAGGTGCAGGGTGCGTTTGCTGTCCGCCATGAGCGTGGTCTCGGTGATCTCGAGCTCGAAGCAGGTCGGCGAGACGCCGTGCTTGCGGAACACCGAGCGGAACCGCAGGATGAAGCTCGCCTGCCGCAGCTGCTTGAGCGACAGGTTGAGCGAAATGCGTCCCGGGTTCGTGACCGTCTGCTGCAACTCGCGGTAGTCCTGACAAACCCGGTTGAGCACCCATTCGCCGACTTCGAGGATGAGATTCGTCTCTTCCGCGAGCGGGATGAAATGCGAGGGCGGGATGTCGCCGTGCCCCGGCAGGCGCCAGCGCAGCAGCGCTTCCGCGCCGACGATCTTGCCGTCGCGCAGGTCCACTTTCGGCTGGTAGTGGATCTGGAACTCGTCGCGCTCGAGCGAGCGGCGCAGCTTGCTCTTCAGCATGAGCCGCTCGACGGCGGCCGCGTTCATCTCGGGCGAATAGAACGCGAACGAATTGCCGCCGTTCTGCTTCGAGTGATACATCGCCGCGTCCGCGTTGCGGATGAGGTCGATGACGTTCTCCGCATCGCGCGGACAGAACGCGACGCCGATGCTGGCCGTCAGGAACACCTCGTGCTCCTGCAGCTGGAACGCGCGGCCGATCTCGGCGAGCACGCTGCGCGCCAGCTGCGCGACCGTGCCGCGGTTGTCGGCGTCGCCGGCAAGCTCGTCGATGAACATCGCGAACTCGTCGCCCGCGAGCCGGCCGATGACCGTTTCCGGCGGCAGCGAACGCGTCAGGCGCTCGGTGAGGATCTCGAGCGTGCGGTCGCCGGCGGCATGCCCGAACGTGTCGTTGATCTCCTTGAACCGGTCCATGTCGAGGTACAGCAACGCCAGGCTGGTGCGATTGCGCGTCGCGCGCGCGATCGCCTGCTGCAACAGGTGCTGGAACTGCATGCGGTTCGGCACCTTCGTCAGCGCGTCGTAGCGCGCGAGGTAGCGGATGCGCCGCTCCGCGCGTTTGCGCTCGGTGACGTTGCGCACCACGAAGATCGTGCCCTGGTACTGCGGATCGTCGGTGGTGATCTGCGAACCCGTCACGGCGACCGGGATGGTCTGGCCGTGCCGCGTCTTCACCACCGATTCGCGCGTGTCCTGCGACGCGCGCAGCAGGTCGAAATCAGCGCGCTCGCGCTCGTCGAAGATCGACACGATCGTGCGACCGACGAGCTCATCCTCACCCAGCGCGAGCAGCTTGCAGGCCGACTGGTTCGCCATGCGGATGACGCCGTCGGGCGACGTCACGAACACCGCGTCGGTCATGCTGCCGAGCACGTTCGTGAGGTAGTTCTTGTTGATGGTCGTCTGGCGCAATCGCTGGCGCATGCGCTCCAGCGCGACCTGCAGCTCGCCGAGCTCGTCGCGGCGGCCGACTTCGAGCGGGCGCGAATAGTCGCCCTGCGCGATGCGGTCGGCGCTGCGGATCAGCGTCGCGATCGGCTGGTGCACGCGCCGGCCCGACCACCACGCGAGCGCGTAACCGAGCGCGAGCGCCACGAGGCCGAGTCCCGCCGCGAACAGCAACGACTGGCGCACCTGTCGGCGCTCCATCGCGTCGAAGTGCGTCCGCGCGGCGGCGGATTCGGGCGAGCTGTCGAGCGACCGGACTTCGATCTCGAGTTCGCCGACGGTCTGCGGCGTCGAGATGCCGGACGTCATCTGCACCGTGGTGCGCACGGGCGTGATGGCGCGACGCGTCATCGCGTTGCCCAGCCCGTCGCCGGCCGCGCGGCGCAACGTGTACATCTCAGTGCCCGCCGTGTCGCGGAGGACGACGCTGAGCAGCGTGACGTCGGTGAGGAACGGGCTCAGCTCGCCGACGACTGCCTCGCGATCACCGCGCGAAACCGAGGTCGCCACGCGGTCGGCCATGTGCTTCGAGAGGTCGGCGGCGCGCAGCGCGAGTTCGCTGCCGACGCGCTTGCCGGATTCCGCCATTGCCGAATCGACCAGCGTCTGATGCTGCGAACGGTTCTCGAGCACCAGCACGGCCGCCACGGACAGCGCGATCACGACCGCCGCGATCACGGCGACGGCGATGTATTTGTTCTTGAAAGACGTGATGGTCACGGGAGGGCGAGGATCCGGCAGGCTCGTAATTTGCAGGCATCTTAACTGGGGGTTTCCGCCAGCGGCCACCCTCGCGCCCGCCGACCCCCCCGCGATATGTCGATTTGTTCCGCAAGTCGGCCTCGGTACCATGGCCGCATGCGGGAAAAACCCGGTTTCACGACGGAAGAGCTCACGGGACGGGCCAGAAGCCACGTACGCGAGGTGCCCGAACTGCGCTGCACGCTGCACCGGGAGGCCGTCGCCCCCTTTCTCGCCATGCGCGCGGCCGCCGCCGCGGACGGCATCGACCTGGTCGCTTTTTCGAGCTTCCGGGACTTCGACCGGCAACTCACGATCTGGAATGCCAAGTTCCGGGGCGAACGACCGATGCAGGACCGGGCCGGCGCCCCGCTCGATGCACTCGGACTGTCGCCGGCCGACCGGGTGGCAGCCATCCTCTGGTGGTCCGCGCTGCCGGGCGCGAGCCGGCATCACTGGGGCACCGACTTCGACTGCATGGACGCCCGGGCACTGCCGCCGGATCACAAACTCGAGGTCGTGACGGCGGAATTTTCGCCGGGCGGTCCGTTCTCTCGACTGACGGAATGGCTGGACTCGCGCATGCATGCGTTCGGCTTCTACCGCCCGTACACCACGGACCGCGGCGGCGTGCGGCCGGAACCCTGGCACCTGTCCTATGCGCCGGTGGCCGCGCGGGCGGAGGCCGCGTTGTCGGTGGACGAGCTGCGCGGCGTGCTGGCGGCGGCGCAGATCGACGGCAAGGCGGAGGTGCTCGCGATGCTCGATGGCGCGTTCGCGAACTACGTGGTGAACGTGGATGCGGCGCCGGAGATCGCCCTGCGGTCGCCCCGCCTCGCCTAGGAGCGGTCGTCGCCGCTCCCGTACCCGCTCAACCCCAGACTTTCTTGATCGCGCCCAGCATCAGCGTGCGCGTCGTGGTCATGGAGTCCTCGACCCCGGTGAACACCGGCGGTTGACGACGCAGCAGGCGCCAGTTCTCGCTGCGCAGGATGCGCTGCAGGTACTCGAGGTTGCGGTCGATCGATTCGATGTACGGATTGCGGCCGCCGTACAGGATCTCGAGATAGCGGTACGCGCGGTGGAATTCTCCGTCGAGCCGCTTCGCGCGCATGTCGAACACGAATTTCGGCGTCTGCCGCAGCAGGTCGAGGCCCGACGCGTAGCGCACCTTCACGTGGCCGTTCTCGCCGACCGGCAGCGCGACGCCCGCGAGCACGAATTCCGCGTACAGCCGGTCGCGGCATTTCTCGAGATAGCAGCGATCGGCCATCTGCGCCATCAGGTCGGCGGTGCCGATGAAGTGCCCGAGCTTGTGGTCGCGCGGATCCGGCGCGACGATGTTCTTGAACGGCCGCTCGTAGCCCGTGTAGTGGATGATCTCGGCCGCGACGTCCGCCCACCGGCCCAACTCGATCTTGGGTAGATAGTCGCGCAGGAACGCCGCGCCGCGCGACACGTGCACCGTCGTGAACTCCGCGCCGTTGGGCACGTCGGTGTCGCTCATCGAGCGCAGGTAGCCGACGTCATGGAACAGCGCGACGACGATGCCGAGCATCGCGCGCTCGGGACCGAACTTTTCCGCGTCCGGCACCTGCAATTCGTGGCCCGCGATCAGCCGCGCGGTGGCGAGCGTGATGTCGAGCGTGTGCTGCTGGTCGTGGTAGACGGTGTCGACGCCGAAGTAGCCGGGCATGCGGCCCGAGAACAGGCGTTCGAAGTCGTGGAAGACGTACGGGAAAGCCGCGAACTTGTGCCCCGGCCAGACTTTTCCGAACAGCTCCTCGATCGCCGCGCGGACGTCTGCCGGCGAACTCACCGCCACCGTGTCGGTGACGTCGTAATCGCTGCGGCGTGCCTCGGCGGTCACGAATCGGACCCGGCTGTAAGCGCTAACAACATGGGGCAGTCTAGGCACGGGGTAGCGGGAAAACCAGCGGGCGAAGTCGCGTCACGAGGCCGTCGTGAGGTACGTCACGGTCGGGCGGAACCCGAATCGTCCGAGCTGACGAAATACTGTAAAGGCTGCCGACGGTCGGGAATTTCCGGGCGTCGCGGCGGCGCTAGTCCGGCCGGAAAGTGGCGATCACCGGGGTGTGGTCCGATGCCCGTTCCACGCGCCGCGGCTCGACGTCGATGCGGCAGCCCTGGAGCTTGGGCAGCAATTGCCGGTGGACGAGGATGAGGTCGATGCGCAGTCCCGCGTTGCGACGGAACGCCCCCTGGCGGTAATCCCACCAGCTGAAGGACTTCTCGGCCTGCTCGAACTGCCGGAAGGCATCGCAGAGTTCCAGATCGGTGATCGCCCGGAGCGCCGCGCGCTCCTCCGGGCTCACGTGCACGGAGCCCAGCCACGCCGCGGGGTCGTGTACGTCGCGATCCTCCGGGGCGACGTTGAAGTCGCCCAGCACCACCAGACCCGGCTGCGCCGCGGCCTCGTTCTTCAGCCACCGCGTCAGCGCGGCGAGCCAATGCAGCTTGTACGCGAACTTCTCCGAGCCGGGCGCCTGCCCGTTCGGCACGTAGAGATTGACGACCCGAAACCTGGCCCCGCCCGGCGCGGCGATCGTCGCCGCGAGCACGCGCCGCGGCGCGTCATCGAAATCGGGTATGTCGCGGACCAGGTCCGCCAGCGGGTGTTTCGATAGCAACGCGACGCCGTTGTAGGTCTTCTGACCGCTGAATGCGCAGTGATAACCGGCGGCGCGGATCGCGTCCGCGGGGAAGTCGTGATCCTGGATCTTGGTTTCCTGCAGCGCGACGACGTCGGGGGAGTGAGCCCGCAGCCACTCCAGCAACTGCTCGTGGCGAACGCGCAGGCTGTTCACGTTCCAGGTGGCGATCTGAAAGCCACCGGGGACGGCGGCGCTCACCCGGCGAGGCCCTGCTGGCGCAGCAGCGCGTTGACGTCGGGCGGACGGCCGCGGAAGTCGACGAAGGCGTCGAGCGCGCGCTTGCTGCCGCCCTGCGACAGGATGCAGTCGAGAAAGCGCTGGGCGACGCCGCGGTCGAACACCCCGTGCTCCTCGAACGCCGAGAACGCATCCGCGGCGAGCACTTCGGCCCATTTGTAGCTGTAGTAACCCGCCGCGTAGCCGCCCGCGAAGATGTGGCCGAAGTTGTGCGGGAAGCGGTTCCACTCGGGCAACGCGAACACGCCGGCCTCGGCGCGCACTTCCGCGAGGATCTCGGCGACGCGCGGCCCCCTGGCCGGGTCGTACTCCGCGTGCAGCCGGAAATCGAACAGCGCGAACTCCAGCTGGCGCATGGTCGCGAGCCCGGCGTGGAAGGCGCGCGAACCCAGCAGCTTCGCCTGCTTGTCGGCCGGCAGTGGCGCTCCGGTTTCGAAATGTCGCGCCATCGTCGCGAGCACCTCGGGACGCCACGCGAAGTTCTCGAGGAACTGGCTCGGCAGCTCGACCGCGTCCCACGAGACGCCGTTGATGCCGGCGATCGACGGGTAGCCCACACGCGTCAGCATGTGGTGCAGGCCGTGGCCGAATTCGTGGAACATCGTCACGACGTCGTCGTGCGTGAGCAGTGCCGGCTTGCCCTGTGCGGCGGGCAGGAAATTGCAGACGAGATAGGCGACCGGGATGGTGCGCTCGCCGCCGAAATCCTTGCGGCCGACGCAATCGTCCATCCACGCGCCGGCGCGCTTCTTGGGCCGGGCGCAGGCATCGAGGTAGAAACCGGCGCGCACGGCGCCGCCTTCTCCGTCGGAACCGCCGCCCTGGATCTCGAAGAATCGCGCGTCAGCGTGATAAAGCGGAACGCCGGTGCGCTCGACGATCTTGACGCCGAAGAGTTTCTCCGCGACGGAGAACAGTCCCTCGAGCACGCGGGGCAGGGGAAAGTACGGACGCAACTCTTCCTGCGTGATCGAGAACAGCGTGGCCTGCAGCTTCTCCGCGTAATACGAGACATCCCACGCATCGAGTTTGCGGCCCGCGAAGGTCTCGAGCTCGGAAAATTCGCGTTGCGCGGCCGGGCGCGCCACGCGCGCCAGCTCGCGCAGGAAATCGAATACCGCCTGGCTCGAAGGCGCCATGCGTGTGGCGAGTGCGTAAGCCGCGTAGTTCGGGAAGTCGAGCAGCCGCGCCGCCTCGTGCCGCAGCTCGAGGATCTTCTGCATCACCCCGGTGTTGTCGAACTGGCCGGCCGAAGGGCCGCGATCCGACGCGCGTGTCGACCAGGCTTCGTAGAAGTCGCGGCGCATCGCGACCGAGTCCGCGTCCGTCATCACCGCGACGTAGGCGGGTTGCTCCAGCGCGAACAGCCAGCCGGGCAGATTCTTCTCCTGCGCGCGGGCTTTCGCCTGGGCAACGATCACCGGGTTGATGCCGGACAGCTCGGCTTCCTCGGTGACGTGCCTGGTCCACGCGTTCATCGAGTCGAGCACGTTTTCCTCGAACTTCGCGCCCAGCAGCGCGAGCTCCTGCACCACGGCCTTGTAGCGTTCCTTGCGCTCCTGCGGCAGCCCGACGCCCGCCAGGCGGAAGTCCTCGAGGGCGCGCTCGATCACGCGGCGCTGGGCCGGATCGAGGTGGCCCGACTCGCTGGCGGCGATCGCGCGGTACGCGCGGTACAGCGGCTCGCTCTGCGCGAGATCCGTCCAGTAGTTCGACAGCAGCGGCAGGCAGGCGTTGTAGCTCGCGCGCAGCTCGTCGGAGTTCAGCACCCCGTTGAGATGGGAGATCGGCGACCAGGTGCGCGACAGGCGATGCGAGAGCTGCTCGAGCGGCAGCACGGTGTTCTCGAACGTGGGGTGCGGCTGCGATTCGAGCGTCGCGACTTCGCCGCGGCTGCGTTCGAGCAGGGTCCGGATCGCAGGCTCGACGTCGCCCGCGCGGATGCGATCGAAGGCGGGGAGGGCCGTTCCGGCGATGTGCGCGTCGTTCATTTCATTCCGAGGGCGGTGAGCACGGGACCCGTGTCGGGACGGATTCCGCGCCAGAGGGTGAAGGACTCGGCGGCCTGCTCGACGAGCATGCCCCAGCCTTTATGAGCGCGTGAACAACCCTCTTCAATGGCCCAGGTCACGAAAGGCGTTGCCGATTTGCTGTAGCTCATGTCGTAGCACACCGTGTGGCTCTCGATCACGGCGCTGTTGACGTTAGGGACCGAGCCCGAGAGGCCCGCCGCCGTGGCGTTGATGACGATATCGAACGGTTCGCCGCCGACGTCCTCGAAACCGCAGCCGCGGATCGCGCCGAGATCGGTGAACATCGTCACCAGATTCACGGCGCGCTGGGGCGTGCGGTTCGCGACGACGATTTCCGTGGGCCCGAGCGAGAGCAGCGGCTCGAGCACCCCGCGAGTGGCGCCACCCGCGCCCAGGATCAGCACTCGCTGGTTGGTGATCGTGAGTCCGAGATTCTTGCGCAGGTCGGTGACGAGGCCGTGGCCGTCGGTGTTGTCGCCGAGCAGCACGTGGTCCTCCTTCAGGATCAGCGTGTTCACGGCGCCGGCGCGATCGGCGCGGTCGGTGAGCTCGTTGGCCAGCTCTGCCGCCGCTTCCTTGTGTGGTACGGTCACGTTGAGCCCGCGGCCGCCGCGCGTGAAGAACTCCAGCACCTGTGCGCGGAAGCTCTCGGGCGCGATGTCGTACAGGCGATAAACGAGGGATTGTTCGGTCTGCTTCGCGAACAGCCCATGGATGAAAGGTGACCAGCTATGGCTGATCGGATGACCGACCACGCCGTACTGATCCGGAGCGTTCGTTGTGGCTCTAGTGGCTGAAATAAGCGTCCCTTCCGGCCGGTCTTATACATGAACCCACGTCCGGGCGCAGCGTCGGAGGGCGGACCCATCACGCGTCTGCTCGAGACTTTCCGCCCCGATCTGCTGCGTTTCGCATTCTGGCTGGCGCGCGACCGGGCGATCGCCGAGGACGTGGTGCAGGAGACCCTCATCAGAGCCTGGAAGTCCAAAGACGAGCTCAAGGATCCCGCGGCGGCGCGGCCCTGGCTGCTGACCATCGCCCGCCGGGAACACGCGCGGCTGTATGAGCGCAAACGCCTGCCCACGGTCGACGTCGAATCGATCGAAGCACTGGGCGATCCGGCGTTGGCCGTCGATGGCGACGCCGGCCTGACCGACCTGCGGGGCGCGATCCTCAAGCTGCCCGCGGAATACCGCGAACCGCTGGTCATGCAGGTGTTAGGCGGGTTTTCGACCACGGAGATCGCGCAGGAGCTGGGACTCACGCAGGCCGCCGTGCTCACACGGCTGTTCCGGGCGCGCAACCGGCTGCGGACGATCTACGGCCTCACGCCCGACGAGGAGGACACATGAGCGGCGCTCCCACGCCGGACGAATGCCGGCACGTGCGACTGCACGTCGGCGCCGACCCGCACTCGCTGCCCGCGGACGTGCAGGCGCACCTCGCGACCTGCGATGCCTGCCGCCGCTTCCGCGACGAGACGCTGATGCTCGATCAGCGCGTGCGTGCCGCGCTCGAACTGCAGCTCGCCCAATTCCGCACGCCGGCGAAGTCCGCGCCGCGCTCCCGCCGCTTCGCGCTCGCGGCCTCGATCCTGCTCGGCGTGTTCATGGCCGGTGGCGTGTGGTTGCTGCGCACGCCCCCGGCGCTGGCGGGCGAGGTCGTGGAACACGTGCTCGAGGAGCCCGATAGCTGGGACGCGCGCACCCCCATGTCGCCCGCCGACATCGGCCAGGTGCTCGACATGGCGGGAGTCGATTTCGTGGGCGACGTCCCGGTCGTCTACGCCGCGCCATGCATGTTCCGCGGGCGGCACATCGCGCACCTCGTCATCCTCGGACCGGAAGGTCCGAAGACCGTGATGCTGTTGCCGCACGCGAGCGTGGATGGGCGGCGCGCATTCTCGGAGCACGGCCTGCGCGGGGTCCTCCTGCCGGCGGGCACGGGCAGCATCGCGGTCCTGGCGCGCGGCGCGGACGTGCCCGCGGACCTCGAGAAGGCGCTCGTCAGTGCGGTGCGTTGGCGCTGAGGACCGCCTCGCCCACGCCGCCGAGCAGCGCGCGCAGCTCCGGCAGCCACTCCCGCATCGCTTCCTCGACTAGATAGGGCGGATTGACGATCGCGAGCACCGAGCCGTTGAGCGCCGCGCGCGAATCCGGCGGGTGTGTCCAGAGCAGCGAGGCGAGCAAGGGCCGTTCGAGCGCGCGCCCCAGCCTGGACCACCACGCATCGAAATCCGAACGCAGCTTGAGCGGCAGCCACAGCACCAGCACCGCGCCCGCGAAGCGCCGCAGCGCGTCGGCGGCCGCCTCGTGCACGCGCGTGAAATCCTCGCGCTCCTCGTAGGGCGGATCGATGAGCACGAGGCCACGCCGCTCGGGCGGCGGCAACAACGCACGCAGCCCCGCGAAGCCGTCCGCGGCTTCCACGCGGATGCGCGGCTGACCGTCGAGCGCCTTGCGCAGCGCGCCGGCCTCCTCGCGCTGGGATTCGAAGAACACGGCTCGGTCGACGGGCCGCAGCTGCCGCGCCGCGAGCAGCGGCGAGCCCGCATAGCGCAGGCTGCCGCCGTGAACGCCCGCCGCGACGACCTCGCGGTAACGCACCAGCGCGGCGTGACGCGGGGCGGCGGCGACGAGGCGCGCGGCGCCAGCGCGCCATTCCGCGGGGTGCGCGGCGTCGCCCGGATGAAGTTCGTAGGCGCCGCGGCCCGCATGGGTATCGACGAACAGGAAGCCCTTGTCCTTGCGCGCGAGCGCCGCGAGGACTTCGAGCAGGCAGACGTGTTTGTGCACGTCGGCGAAGTTGCCGGCGTGGTATTGGTGGCGATACTTCATGGAACCCCGGCCGCAGGCCGCGGTCGTTTATACACCGTCACTGGAGGAACGAACGTGTCATCCGCGCTGCGAACCGTATTCGTCTGCGCCGCCATCGCGACGGCGTTGCCCGCGTGCGCGTCCGGACCCAAGACCGTGGGAGTGGCTCCGCCCGTGAGAATTCCAAAGACTGAAACTTTGTCCGAGAAGCCCGTCGGTGAGCCCGTCGCCATCACGGCGCTGTCGAAGGCGCTGCGCCGCGCCGTCGTGGCGGAAGCCGCGAAGCGTTTCGGCGTCGCCGAGAGCGGCATCGTGCTCGCGAGCGCCGAGCGGGTCACGTGGAGCGATGGCTCGCTCGGCTGCCCCGAGCCGGGAATGATGTACACGCAGTCGCTCGTGCCGGGCTTTCGCATCGTTGCGCGCGCCGCGGCGGGCCTGCTGATCTATCACGCGACCGAGGGCACCGAGGGAGGGGCGAGCGGGCCGCCGCGTGTCGTCACCTGCGCGCAAATGTCGATGCAACCCGGCGCGCCGGAACGCTGAGAGCAAGGTCCGGGTCGCCGTGGCCGCTGCCGGCCGGCACGATCTCCGCCAGTCCACGGAGGTTTTCGTCCCCATGCGCTATCTCGTCCGCAGCGTGCCGCAGGAAGTCGCCGATGAAGTCCGGCGCACGCGCCGCGCGCCCGACTACGGCCATCCGGCCCACCTGGAACTGGCGAGCGGAACGGGCCCGTGCCGCTGTTGCCTGCGGCCGTTCGCGCCCGGCCGCGAACAACGCCTGCTCTTCACGTTTCGTCCGCGCGCCGACGACGGCTCGCTGATGGCGCCGGGTCCCGTGTTCATCCATGCGGACCACTGCGATGCCTACGCCGGCGAGGGCTTCCCGGACGCGCTGCGCGATCTGCCGCTCGCGTTCGAAGCGCGCTCCAGCGGCAGCCGCGTGACCGCGTTGCTCGCGGGCGCCGGCGTGCCGGCGGAGACGCAGATGTCGACGTTGTTCGCGAGCGATCAGGTGCGCTGGCTGCACCTGCGCCATGCGGAGGCGGGTTGTTTCATCGCGCGCATCGAGCGCGCGGCCTGAAAGTCAGGCTTTCTTCTTCTTCGCCGGCGCCTTCTTCGGCGCGGTACCGGCCTTGGGTGCGGCGTCGGTCCTGGGCGCGGCCGCTTTCGAGGCCTTCTTCTTCGGCGCGGCCTTCTTCGCCGCGGTGACGGCGCTCTTCTCCGCCTTCGCGGCGGTTTTCTTCGCGGGCTTCGTCGACGGCGTGCCGTCCGCGGGCGCGGCGGTCGCCGCGTCCTTCCTGGCATCCTTCGTATTCGCCTGCTTCTTGCGGCCGAACCGCTGGCCGCGCAGCGGCGCTACGCTGAGCAGCTCGCGGCACACGTCGAGGGTGATCGCCTTCGGATCGGTGTCCTTCGGCATGCGCGCATTGCGCTTGCCGTCGGTGATGTACGGGCCGTAGCGGCCGTTCAGCACCTGGATGTTGTCCACGCCGAAGTCCTGGATGATGCGGTTCGCGTCGGCCTCCTTCTTGAGGCGGATGACCTCGAGCGCGCGCTCGAGCGTGACCGTGTACGGATCGTCGGGCGGCTTCAGGGAGACGTACTTGGCGCCGTACTTGATGTACGGGCCGAAGCGGCCGATGTTGGACTGGACCGGTTCGCCGTCGGCGGTGTTGCCCAGGGCCACTGGTAGTTTGAACAGCTCGAGCGCTTCCGGCAGCTTGATGAGATCCATCTTCTGGCCCGGCCGGAGGCCGGCGAACTTCGGCTTCTCTTCGTCGTCCTTGGTGCCGATCTGCACGAACGGGCCGTAGCGGCCCATGCGCACCGTGATGGGCTTGCCGCTCTCGGGATGCTTGCCGAGCTCACGCGCCTGCGCGACTTCCTCGCGCGAGACGTTCTTCTCGATGTGCTCGACCTGGGTGATGAACGGCTTCCAGAACTTGCGCAGCGGCTCGGTCCAGTCCTCTTCGCCGCGCGACACCGCGTCGAGCTCGTCCTCGAGCGCGGCGGTGAAGCCGTATTCCACGTACTTGTGGAAGTGCTTCGAGAGAAATCCGCCGACGATCTTGCCGATGTCGGTCGGGATGAACCGGCGGTTGTCCATGTCGACGTACTCGCGATCCTTGAGCGTCGAGATGATCGTGGCGTAGGTAGACGGACGACCGATGCCGTGCTCTTCGAGCGCCTTCACGAGAGAGGCTTCCGAGTAACGCGGCGGCGGTTCCGTGAAATGCTGGTCGCCATGGATGTCCAGCAAGGTGACGAGGTCGCCATCTTTCATGGCAGGCAGGATGCGGTCGTTCTCGTTCTCCGGCTTCCCGTCGTCGACGTCTTCCTGGTAGACGGCCATGTAGCCGGGTTTCACGAGCGTGGAGCCGTTGGCGCGCAACACGTGGCGGCCGGACGCGCCGCCGTTTCCCGCCCGTTCGGCAAGCTTGCTCGGGATCATGTCGAGGGCGACGGGATCGAACAGCGCGTGCGCCATCTGGCACGCCACCGCGCGCTGCCAGGTGAGCGCGGATAGCTTTAAACGGGCTGGTCATACCGTGCCTACGGTCCGGCGC
>CADEED010000046.1 GCA_902826225.1 uncultured Pseudomonadota bacterium
GAAAAAGGGGTCAGAGCTATTTTCCGCAACGGAAAATAGCTCTGACCCCTTTTTCTCTGACCCCTTTTCTTTTCTTGCCTGCTCCGCGAGCGCCCACGCCACGTGCTCGCGCACGATAGCGGACGCGTCATCGCTGCGCGCCTCCAACGCGGACCGATTGGCCGCGTTCGCCGGCGCATTGCCCAGCGCCACCGCGATGTTGCGCAGCCAGCGTTCGTAGCCGATCCGGCGGATCGCAGACCCTTCCGTTCGCGCGAGGAACTCTGCCTCGGTCCACGCGAACAAATCGGCCAACCGCGTCGCGTCCAGGCGATGGCGCACCTTGAAATCCGGATGCGCCGCGGCGCGCGCGAATTTGTTCCAGGGGCACACGAGCTGGCAGTCGTCGCAGCCGTAGATGCGGTTGCCCAGCAACCGGCGCAGTTCCACCGGGATCGCACCGCGCAGTTCGATCGTGAGGTACGAGATGCACCGTCGCGCGTCGAGGCGGTACGGCGCGCCGATCGCGCCCGTGGGGCAGGCCGGGATGCACGCCGAGCAGGTACCGCAGTGTGCACTTGCGGGTTCGTCGGTGGGCAACGGCAGATCGGTGAGGATTTCGCCGAGGAAAAAGGTCGAACCGGCATCGCGCGCGATGAGATTGGTGTGCTTGCCGATCCAGCCGAGCCCGGCCTTCTGCGCGAACGCCTTCTCGAGCACCGGACCCGAATCCACGAAAACGCGATAGCCCATCGGCCCTACCCGCGCGACGACGTCGTCGGCCAGTCCCTGCAGCGCCTGGCGCAGCACCTTGTGATAGTCGCGCCCGAGCGCGTAGCGCGAAACGTAGCCGGTCTGCGCGTCGGCGAGGGCCGCGTGCGCGGGCCGCGCGGCGTCCGGCCCCTCATCCGGCCAGTAGTCCATGCGCGCGGACAGCACGCGCACGGTGCCCGGCACGAGTTCGTCCGGGCGCGTGCGCCGCGTGCCGTGTTTTTGCATGTAGTCCATCTCGCCGTGCTTGCCGTCGCCGAGCCAGCGCTCGAAATGCGCCGTGTCGGCGGCGATGTCCAGATCGCTGACCCCGAGCGCGTCGAAGCCACGGGCGCGCGCGAGGTCGACGAGCGCCGATTTGAGCGCCTCGAGCGAGGCCGGACCGGGAGAGGGCGAGGACATGGAAGGCCGCCAGTATAATTCGCCACCATGACCCGCCCGACCGCCATCTACTCCGCCGCGCAGGTTCGTGCGCTGGACGCGTGGGAGATCGGGCAGCGCAAGACGCCGGGATACACGCTCATGACCCGGGCCGCCGCCGCCGCGTTGCGGGTTCTGCGCAGCCGCTGGCCGGAGGCGCGGCGCATCGCGGTGGTTTGCGGTGCCGGGAACAACGGCGGTGACGGGTACGTGTTCGCGCGCCTCGCGCGGGCCGCCGGGCTGGACGTGCATGCCTTCGCCGCCACGCCGCCCGACGAACCAGGCGGCGACGCCCGGCGCGCGCACGACGAATGGCTGTCCGCCGGCGGGCGAGCGCATCCGTTCAACGCCGCCGCGCTATCCGGTTGCGACGTGATCGTCGACGGCTTGTTAGGCACGGGCCTTCGGGGTCCGCCGCGGCCGGAATCGACCGGCGTGATCCGCGCGATCAACGCGGCGCGGCGCCCGGTGCTGGCGCTCGACCTCCCGTCGGGGCTCGACGCCGATACCGGCTCGGTGCACGACGCGGCGGTCCGCGCGGAGCTCACGCTCTGCTTCGTCGGGTTGAAATCGGGACTGTTCCTGGGCGCCGGCCCCGAGTTCACGGGTGTCGTGCTGCTGGACGATCTCGGCGTGGTCGCGCCGGACGTGCCGCCGTTCGCGCCGCTCATGCGCCGCATCGACGAGGGCGAGCTGCCGCTCGCGTTGCCGCGCCGCGCGCGCGATTCGCACAAGGGTTCGAACGGTCGCGTGCTCGTGATCGGCGGTGGTGCGGGCATGCCGGGGGCGCTGCGGCTCGCGGGCGAAGCCGCGTTGCGCGCCGGTGCCGGCCTGGTGACGGTCGCGGGACATCCGGACAACGTCGGCGCCGTGATCGCGGCCCGCCCGGAGCTCATCTATCTACCTTCCGTATCCGACGCCGGTGTCGCCGAAGCCGCGCGCGCCGCCGACGTGCTCGCCATCGGGCCGGGACTCGGGCGCGACGAGTGGGCGCGGCAGTCGTGGTCGCAGGTGCTCCGCGTCGAGGGCAAGCCGGTGGTGGTCGATGCCGACGCGCTCAACCTGCTCGCGCAGGAGCCCACGAAGCTGCCGGCCGACTGGATCATCACGCCTCATCCGGGTGAAGCCGCGAGGTTGTTGGGCGTCGATACCGCGGCCATCCAGGCCGACCGTCTCGGCGCCGTGCGCGAACTGCATTCGAGCTATGGCGCCATCGCCGTGCTGAAAGGCGCGGGTACGCTCGTGGCGAGCGGCGCCCGGCCCGAGATCCACCTGTGTGACCGCGGGAACCCGGGCATGGCGACGGCGGGCATGGGCGACGTCCTCACCGGCGTCATCGCGGGACTGCGGGCACAGATCCCGGACAGTGCGCTCGCGGCGCGCTGCGGCGTGCTGGTGCACGCGCTCGCGGGGGATTCCGCCGCCCAGGCCGGCGAGCGAGGTCTCCTCGCGGGCGACGTGCTCACGGAGATTCGGGGCCGGGTGAATCCATGACGCCGCCCGAATCCTGGACCACCAGCAGCGGCGAGGAGACCGAGGCACTGGCCGCGCGGTTGTTAGGCAGGGCGCCGCCGCGGGACGCGCCATGTCGGGTCGTCACGTTGTCGGGGGAGCTCGGCAGCGGCAAGTCGACGTTTGCGCGCGGCGCGTTGCGGGCGCTCGGAGCGACCGGCGCGATCAAGAGCCCGAGCTATACACTGCTCGAGACCTACGAGTTGCCGGGGGTGAACGTCGTGCACCTCGACCTCTACCGCCTCGAAAACCCCGACGAGCTGGAAAACCTGGGGCTCGCGGACTACCACCGCCCCGGTCAGCTCTGGTTAATCGAGTGGCCGGAGAATGGCGCCGGCAGGTTGCCGCCGGCGGATGAAGAGTTCCGGTTTTCGATCGGCCCCGACGCGCATCGCATTCAACGGATTGAAGTTTCTACGGCACTTCGTTAAATTCCGTCGCAGCTGACAGCTCGAAGCCCATGATGGGCCTCGTTTTTTGGACCTTGTTTATTTGACCCGGGGACGTCGTTGTCGAAGAAGGGCATCGCCATCTGGCTGACGCTGCTCGCGACCTTTGCGGGAGCTTCCGGCAGGCTGTCGGCCGCTGAAATCCGCGACGTCCGCATCGCGCCGTCGGAGTCGGGCACGCGCGTGGTCCTCGATCTGTCCGGCCCGGTGACTCACAAGGTATTCCTGCTCGACGACCCGGCGCGCGTCGTGGTCGACGTCGCCCGGTCATCCCTCGCCTCGAAGCTGCCCGAGGGCGCCGGCGTCGTGACCCGGCTGCGTTCGGGAAAGCTGCCGCAATCGGGACTGCGCCTCGTGTTCGACGTGCGCGGTCCCGTCACCTTTGAATCCTCGGTGGCCGCACCCGCGGCCGGTGCGGGTCACCGCCTCGTCATCGATATCGCATCGCCCGGCACGAAGGCTGCCGCCGCGAAAGCGGTCGCGGTCACGCCGACCGCGCCCATCGCCATCCGCCCCGCGCATGCGCCGGGTGAAAGCGGACGCGACATCGTGATCGCCGTCGATGCCGGCCACGGCGGGGTCGATCCGGGAGCCTCCGGCAAGCGCGGCACGCGCGAGAAGGACGTCGTCCTGGCGGTCGCGAAGGCCCTTGCGGCGCGCATCAACGAAGAGCCCGGCATGAAAGCGGTGCTCACCCGCGACGGCGACTACTTCATCACGTTGCCCGAGCGCACGAAGCGCGCGCGCAAGGCGAAGGCCGACCTGTTCGTGTCGATCCACGCGGACGCGATCGCGAACCCGGACGTGTCGGGCTCGTCGGTCTATGTGCTCTCGGAACGCGGCGCGTCGTCCGAAGCGGCGCGCTGGCTCGCCGAGCGCGAGAACGCCGCCGACCTCATGGGCGGCGTGAAACTCGACGACAAGGATCCCGCCCTCGCGAACGTGCTGCTCGATCTCTCGCAGACCGCGAGCATCGCCTCCAGCATGGTGGCGGCGGACAACGTGCTGAAAGCGCTCGACCGCGTGGGCGAAGTGCGCAAGCCGAAGGTGCAGCAGGCGGGCTTCATCGTCCTCAAGTCGCCCGACATCCCGTCGATGCTCGTCGAGACCGCGTTCATCTCGAATCGTGAAGACGAGCGCAAGCTGTCGCAGCCGGCGCACCGCGCGAAACTCGCGAACGCGATTTTCGCCGGTATCACGCAGTACTTCGAAGTCAATGCGCCCGACGGCACGAGGCTGGCGGCGGCGCGGCGGGCTGCGGGCAGCGCAACGACGGTCGAACTGCGATAGGGTCGGACGCCTTTTTCGCTCTTGAAAAAGGGGTCTGACCCTTTTTCTCTTAGACTTGCGCGGTATGCCCCCCATCCGCGTCCTGGATTCCCACCTCATCGACCAGATCGCCGCCGGCGAAGTCATCGAACGCCCCGCGTCCATCGTCAAGGAGCTCGTCGAGAACAGCCTCGATGCGGGCGCGCAGAGCGTCGAGGTCGAGATCGAGGCGGGCGGCGTGCGCCTCACGCGCGTGCGCGACGACGGCTGCGGCATCCCGCCCTCCGAGCTCGCGCTCGCGCTCGCCCGTCACGCCACCAGCAAGATATCCGCGGCCGCCGACCTCGGCGCCATCACGACGCTCGGATTCCGCGGCGAGGCGCTGCCGTCGATCGCCTCCGTGTCACGTTTCGAGATCACGTCGCGCCACCTCGATGCCGAGCGCGCCGCGCGCGTGAGCGTCGACGCGGGTGTGGTCGGCGATCCGATTCCCGCGGCGCACCCGCCCGGCACCACCATCGAAGTGCGCGACCTGTTCTACAACCTGCCGGCGCGCCGCAAATTCCTGCGGACCGAGGTGACGGAGCAGGGCCACATCGTGCGGCTCGTCGAGCGCCTCGCACTGTCGCGCCACGACGTGGCATTCCGGCTGCGCTCCGGCTCGCGCACGTTGCTCGACGCGCCGCGCGTCGATGGCGCGGGCGCCGCCGCGCGCCTGGCGCGCATCGTCGGCGACGAGTTCGTGACGCGCGCGCTCGATCTCGATCACGCGGCCGGACCCGTGCGGTTGTCCGGGTGGATAGGCGCGCCCGCGGCGGCGCGCGCCACGTCCGACCTGCAGTACTGGTTCGTGAACGGCCGCGCCGTGCGCGACCGCCTGCTTATGAACGCGGTGCGCCTGGGGTTTCGCGACGTCCTCTACGGCGGCCGCCAGCCGGCCTACGTGCTCTACCTCGACATCGACCCCGAACTCGTCGACGTCAACGCGCACCCGCAGAAACTCGAGGTCCGCTTCCGCGACAGCCGCCAGATCCACGATTTCATCTTCCGCGCCATCGAGCGCCGGCTGTCGGAGACGAAACCCGGATCGACCGTGGTGCCGCCCGCGTACGCCGGCCACGGCGCCATCACGCGGCCCATGTCGTTCAACGTCCACGAGCCCGCCGGCGTATGGGCGATGGCGGAGAAATTGCGCGGAACGACAGGCGATCCGCATCCCCACGAACCCGAGCCGCCGACCGGCAGCGAGCCCGAGGCGGCCCAGCGGCCGCTCGGTGAAGCGCTCGCGCAGATCCACGGCATCTACATCCTCGCGCAGAACGAGGACGGACTCGTGCTCGTCGACATGCACGCGGCGCACGAACGCGTGCTCTACGAGAAGTTGAAGGCGCAGGCCGGCCCGGCCGCGACCCAGTTGCTGCTCGCGCCTGTCACCGTCGAGCTCAAGGTCGACGAGCTCGATGCGCTGCTCGCGCGCACGGAGGAGTGGCGCGATGCTGGCTTCGAACTGGAGCGCATGGGTCCGCGCACGCTGGTCGTCCGGTCCGTGCCGGCCATGCTGCCGCGCGAGGACATCGGGGCGTTGATCCGCGATGTGATCGGCGACGGAGGAGAGGACGCGTCCACACATCATCTCGACGGCGCGACCGACCGGCTGCTGGGCACGATCGCGTGCCGGTCGGCGATCCACGCGCACCGCCGGCTCACGATTCCCGAGATGAACGCGCTGTTGCGCCAGATGGAGCGCACGCCGCGCGCCGACCAGTGCAATCACGGCCGGCCGACGTGGACCCAGGTGACGTTGCAGGAGCTCGACCGGATGTTCCTGCGAGGACGTTGATGCGCCCCATCGCGGTGCTCACGGGTCCTACCGGAACCGGCAAGAGCGGATTCGCACTGCGGCTCGCGCAGGAGTTCCCCCTCGAAATCGTCAGTGTCGACTCGGCGCAGGTCTACCGCGGTCTCGACATCGGCAGCGCCAAGCCGTCGGCCGCCGAGCGCGCCGCGGTGCCTCACCACCTGCTCGACCTCATCGAGCCCGACGCCAGCTACTCCGCGGGGCAGTTCGCGCGCGACGCGACGCGTGCGATCGCCGACATCGAATCGCGCGGGCGTGTGCCGCTGCTCGTCGGTGGAACGATGCTCTATCTGCGTGCGCTGATCGGGGGGATCGCCGAACTACCCGCGGCCAGCGACGAGCTCCGCGCGCAGATCGACGCCGAGGCGGCGCGCGTCGGCTGGCCCGCGTTGCATGCGAAACTGGCCCGCGTCGACGCGGCGGCGGCGGGCCGCATCCACGCCAACGATGCGCAGCGGATCCAGCGCGCCCTGGAAGTGCACGCGGCGACCGGCGAGCCGATCTCCACACTCCAGGCGCGCACCCGCTCGCCGCTCGAGCGGGATTTCGCCGTCGCCGCGCTGATCCCGGCGGACCGTGCGCGGCTGCACGAAGCGCTGGCCCGACGTTTCGGCGCGATGATGGACGCCGGGTTGCTGGACGAGGTCCGTCGCCTGCACCGGCGCGGCGACCTGAGCGCAGCGCATCCGGCGATTCGCGCAGTGGGTTATCGCCAGCTCTGGGCGCACCTGGAGGGTAGTTATCCACTGGAAGCCGCCGTCAGCCGCGCCGTGGCGGCGACTCGTCAACTGGCCAAAAGACAGATGACCTGGCTGCGGTCGATGTCCAATATCGACGTCGTCGATCCCTATTCCGAACAAAGCTTTGTAGGCGTTCGTGAATCCCTGGTCGCGGCTTTCCGCCTCGTTTGAGTGCGTTGCCGCGCAGGGGACGCGTGATAGACTCGCCGCCGTCCGCTTGCTGGAAAAAATAAGGAGAACGCCCATGGCCAAGGGCCAGTCACTGCAGGACCCGTTCCTCAACACATTGCGCAAAGAACGGATCCCAGTGTCGATCTATCTCGTGAATGGAATCAAGTTGCAGGGCCAGATCGATTCGTTTGACCAGTTCGTCGTGCTACTCAAGAACAGCGTGTCGCAGATGGTCTACAAACACGCGATCTCGACGGTTGTCCCGGCGCGCAACGTGCGCATCACCAACGAAGACGGAACGACGATCGAGGCGGTCGCCGGCGAGTGATCGCAGGCGCTGCTCGACTTCGTCGCCGCTTCCCGGACGATTCCATTGTTCGAGCGACCACGCGCCGGTGAGCGCGCCGTGCTCGTGCGTCTCGGAATCGGTGCACCGGCCGATC
Source organism: uncultured Pseudomonadota bacterium (assembly GCA_902826225.1). Classification (GTDB taxonomy): domain Bacteria; phylum Pseudomonadota; class Gammaproteobacteria; order Steroidobacterales; family Steroidobacteraceae; genus CADEED01. The sequence continues at coordinate 7,613 of CADEED010000046.1, forward strand.
CCGAAGACATCCTCGAGTTCGGACAGCTCGCGCGTTCCGCGGGCGCCATTCCGGTGGCGTCGATCGGCGGCCGGCGCGACCGGCCCGATCCGCGCTTCTTCGTCGGCAGCGGCAAGGCGGAGGAGATCAAGAACGCCGCGGCGGCCAACAACGCCGACCTCGTTCTTTTCGATCACCCGTTGTCGCCATCGCAGGAGCGCAATCTCGAGAAGCTCATCGAGCGCCGGGTTCTCGACCGATCGGGACTGATCCTCGACATCTTCGCGCAACGCGCGCGCAGCCACGACGGCAAGCTCGAGGTCGAGCTGGCCCAGCTCAAGCACATCGCCACGCGCCTCGTGCGCGGCTGGAGCCATCTCGAACGCCAGCGCGGCGGCGGCATCGGCAACCGGGGTCCCGGCGAAACGCAGCTGGAGACCGATCGCCGCCTCCTGGCCAAACGCGTGAAGACGCTGACCGAGCGGCTGGAGAAGATCAAACAACAACGGGAGACCGGTCGGCAGCAACGCGCCGGAATCCCCGTGCCGTCGCTCGCGCTCGTGGGTTACACGAATGCCGGCAAATCCACCCTGTTTCGCGCGCTGACGGGCGCGGACGCGTACGTCGCCGACCAGCTCTTCGCGACGCTCGATCCCACCGTCCGCCGCATCGTGCTGCCAGGCAATACCGCCGTGGTCGTCGCCGATACCGTCGGGTTCATCCGCGAGCTGCCGCACGAACTGGTGGCGGCCTTCCAGTCGACGTTGACCGAGGCGCGCGAGGCCACGCTGCTGCTGCACGTCGTCGATGTGTCCGATCCGCGCCGCGACGAGCATATCGACGAGGTGAACCGCGTGCTGGCGCAGATCGGTGCGGGCGACCTGCCGCAGATCCTCGTTTTCAACAAGATCGATCGCCTCGAGGCCGCCGCGCGCGTGGAGCGAGACGAGGCGGGCGCCGTGAGCCACGTCTGGCTCTCGGCGGCGCAGTCCCGGGGGCTCGACGGCCTCCGGTCGGCGATCGCCGAGCGTCTGTCCCGGTCGGCGCGGCGCGCCACGCTGCGGCTGCCCGTGAGCGCCGGCGAGCTGCGCGCGCGGCTGTACGCGGCCAACCTCGTGCTCGGAGAGCGGATCACCGACACCGGGGCCTTCGAGATCGACACAGAACTTTCGGAGTTCGAGCTGCTCAAATGGGCGCGCGAACCCGGCGTCGAGATCGTCTCGGTCGCCGGGGATTCGGCTACAATCCCCGCCCCGCTTGCAGACGTAAACCATGGCCTGGAACCAACCCGGTAGCTCGAATAACAACCCGTGGGGCAAAAAGCCCTCCGCGGGTGGCGGCGATCTCGACCAGGCATTCAAGGACTGGCAGAAACGCATCGAATCGCTGTTCGGTGGCGGCAGTGGGGGGCGCTCGTCCACACCGCTGCTCATCATCGGCATCGTCATCGTGGCCGCGTGGATGACCACCGGCTTCTACCAGGTGAAGACCGGCGAGCAGGGTGTCGTGCAGCGCTTCGGTCGTCATGTCGACACCGTGGGCGACGGCCTCGGCTGGCGCCTGCCATGGCCCATCGAGACCGTCACCAAGGTCGACGTCGCGGAAGTCAGCTCCGCCGCCTACAAATCCCGCGTCCTCACGGCCGAGCCCAACATGGTCGAGCTCGAGGTCGCCGTGCAGTACCGCATCAAGGACGCCGAAGACTTCCTGTTCAGGGTGCGTGAGCCGAAGCAGACGCTCGGGGAAGTCAGCGAAAGCGCCATTCGCGAGGTCGTCGGCCGGAACAACCAGCAGGCGATCCTCGAATCCAGCCGAGTCAAGATCGCCGCGGATACGCGCGATATCATGCAGCGCACTCTCGATCAGTACGGCGCGGGCATCGAAGTCCGCAGCGTCAACCTCACCAACGTGCAGGTGCCCGAGGCCGTGCAGCAGTCGCAGCGCGACTCGGTCAAGGCGCAGGCCGACCGCGAGCAGGTCATCAAGGCGGCGCAGGCTTACGCCAACGAGATCATTCCGAAGGCGGAGGGCGGCGCCGCGCGCGCCGTGCAGGACGCCGAGGCCTACCGTTCGCAGATCGTCGCGCAGGCCACCGGCGACGCCGCGCGTTTCAACCAGCTCGTGGCCGCGTATGAAAAGGCGCCGGGCGTCACGCGGGAGCGCCTGTACATCGAAACCATCGAGAGCGTGCTCAAGGGCTCGCGCAAGGTGATCATCGATTCGAAGAGCGGAAACGGCAACATGCTCTATCTACCGCTCGACAAGCTCATCGAACGCAGCCGGGACGCCGACGGCAACCCGGTGACCGTGCGGCCGTCGGTCTCGGTCGAGCCGGACATGGGCGTGTCGGGTGACGGACGCCAGAGGGTGGAACGCTGATGGGCTCGCGCATACTCGGCCTCCTGGTCGCCCTTCTCGGCGTCATCCTGCTCGTCTCGGCCTCCACCTTCGTCGTGCGGGAGCAGCAGCTCGCCCTGCGCGTGCAGTTGTCGAGGATCGTCGAGTCCGACTACAAACCCGGCCTGCACTTCAAGGTGCCATTCGTCGACAAGGTCGTGAGCTTCGACCGGCGGGTCCTCACGCGCAGATACGACGGCGAACAGTTCCTGACGAGCGAGAGCCAGGGTCTCACCGTCGCCTACTACATCAAGTGGCAGATCCGCGATGCGCCGAAGTTCTTCCAGGCGACCGGCGGCGACGAACAGCGGGCCGAGGCGCTCGTCGGACAGACGATCCAGGACGGAATCAAGAACGCCGTCGCGCGCCGGACCCTGCGCGACATCGTGATCTCGGACCGTCAGCAGGTGACGGGCGAGTTCATGGAGCGGTCGAGCGAGGAGCTCGCCAAACTCGGCGTGCATCTCATCGACGTGCGCGTGCAGAGCATCGATCTTCAGGATGACGTCGCGGCGCGCGTGTACGAGAGCATGAAGCAGAGCTTCGAAGGCATCGCGCGCACCCAGCGCGGCGAGGGCGACCGCGAACAGCAGATCGTGCGAGCCGAGGCGGAGCGCAAGCGCACCGAAATCATCGCGAAGGCGAATGCGGACGCGGCGCGCATCCGCGGCGAGGGCGAATCGGCGGCGGCGGCCATCTACGCGAGCGCCTACAACCGCAATCCCGAGTTCTATTCCTTCTACCGCAGCCTGCAGGCGTACCGGACCTCGCTCGGCCAGGAGCGTGACCTCATCGTCGTCTCGCCCGACGGCGAATTCTTCAAGTACCTCAAGAGTCCGACGCCCAATCGGCGCTGAAGCGCCCGGAATCTAGCAAACGACGGACCTGAACTCGTCCGCGGGAAGTCATGGGCAAATTCGTCATCATCATCGGCACGCAGTGGGGCGACGAGGGCAAGGGCAAGGTCGTCGACCTGCTCACCGAGCGCGCCGCCGCGGTCGCGCGCTTCCAGGGTGGCCACAACGCGGGTCACACGCTGGTCATCGGTGGCAAGAAGACGGTGCTCTCGCTGATCCCCTCGGGCATCCTCCACGAGAACGTGCAGTGCCTCATCGGCAACGGTGTGGTGCTGTCGCTGGAGGCTCTGTTCCGTGAGTCCCAGACATTGATCGACACGGGCGTGGACGTGTTCGCGAGGCTGCGCATCTCGCCGAATTGCCCGCTCATCCTTCCCAGTCACGTGGCGCTCGACAAGGCCCGCGAAGCGGCGCGCGGCGCCAACGCCATCGGCACGACCGGGCGCGGCATCGGTCCCGCGTACGAGGACAAGGTCGCGCGCCGCGCGGTGCGGGTGCAGGATCTCTTCCAGCGCGAGCAGTTCGCCGCGAAGCTCGGCGAGATCCTCGACTTCCACAACTTCACGCTGCAGCACTACTTCAAGCAGCCGGCGATCGACTTCCAGAAGACGCTCGACGAGCAGATGTCGTACGCGGAGCGCGTGCGTCCGCTGGTGAGCGACATCACGCGGACGCTGGCGGCGCTGCGCGAACGGAAGGCCGACGTGATGTTCGAAGGTGCGCAGGGCGCCATGCTCGACGTCGACCACGGCACCTATCCGTTCGTGACCTCCTCGAATACGACGGGCGGTTTCGCCGGCACGGGCACGGGCATCGGTCCGCGTTCGTTCGACTACGTGCTCGGCATCGTGAAGGCGTACACCACGCGCGTCGGCGCGGGTCCATTCCCCACCGAGCTGTTCGACGGATACGGCGAACATCTCTCGCGCGTGGGCCACGAATTCGGCGCGGTCACCGGGCGCAAGCGCCGCTGCGGCTGGTTCGACGCGGTGGCCCTGCGCCGTTCGATCATCCACTCGAGCGTGTCGGGCCTGTGCCTCACGAAGCTCGACGTGCTGGATGGTCTCGATTCCCTGCAGATCTGCGTGGGGTACCGTTCGAACGGGGTCGTCGCGCAGGAGCCGCCGCTGTTCGCCGATGCGTTCGCCGACGTCGAGCCCGTGTACGAGGAGATGCCGGGCTGGAAGGAATCGACGATCGGTGTCACGTCCTACGAGGCATTGCCGCGCAACGCGCGCGCCTATCTCGAGCGCCTGCAGGTACTCGCCGGCGTGCCCATCGACATCATCTCGACCGGACCGGACCGCGACCAGACGATCGTCCTGCGCCATCCGTTCGATTGACGGTGCCCGCGGTAGGCGTCGTCCGACACGGACCGGCCCCGCCGGCCGCTTGCGCGAAAATTCTTTGACCTAACTACCGGTTTTCCACGGGCCGGTGGGGCCCGGGCTTTCTATACTGGGCGGATGATGCAGCTCGCGGAGCACGAAACCGCGGCCGTCCACCGCGTGCCGCTGCCCGACAAAGACTGGTGCCTCTTCCTCGACGTCGACGGAACGTTGCTCGAGCTCGCCGATTCGCCGGGCGGAGTCGCCGTGGACGAGGCGTTGCTCCCGCTGCTGGCGCGGCTGCGCGCCGCCGCGCATGGCGCCGTGGCCCTGGTGAGCGGACGCACCATCGAAAATCTCGACAAGCTCATCGGCACGCACGCATTTCCGGTCGCCGGACTGCACGGCTGCGAACGCCGGGACTGGAACGGCCGGATGCACGTGGCGCCGGTCGCTCGCGAGCAGCTGTCTGACCTGCGGGATGGACTCCAGCGCCTGGTCTCCCGTCATGCCGGGCTGCTGCTCGAGGACAAGGGCGCCGGCGTCGCGCTGCACTTCCTCAAGGCGCGCGAGCTCGAACACGCGCTGCGCGCGGAGGTGGCCCTGCTCGCGGCGCCGCTGGTGCCCAAGTTCATGCTTCAGGATGGCCACGCGGTCATCGAGGTGAAGCCCGCCGCGCACACCAAGGACAGCGCGGTGATGGCATTCATGGAAGAGGCGCCGTTTCGCGGACGCGCGCCGATCTTCATCGGGGACGATCAGACCGACTACGGCGGCTTCGCGGCCGTGCGCCGTCACTCGGGCATCGCGATCGCGGTCGGGCCGCGCGTCCAGTCGGAATGGTGGCTGCCCGGTCCCGCTGCCGTCCGTCACTGGCTCGAACAACTCGCGGAGCGGACATGAATTACGGCGTCATCGGCAATTGCCAGGTCGCCGCGCTCATCGACGAGCAGGCACGCATGGTCTGGGCCTGCCTGCCGCGGCCCGACGGCGACCCGGTGTTCTCTGCGCTGTTGCAGAAAGAAGGCGGCGAGTCGGCGACGGGCGTGTTCGCGATCGACATGGTCGATCTCACGCGCACCGAGCAGACCTACCTGCGCAACTCCGCGATCATCGAGACGAAGCTGTACGACGCGCACGGCGGGGTCATCCGCATCCTCGATTTCGCACCCCGGTTTCGCAGCCGCGGCCGCGTGTTCAGGCCGATGATGTTCGTGCGCAGCGTGGAGCCGCTCGCCGGGCGGCCGACACTGCGCCTGCGGCTGCGACCGACGGCCGGCTTCGGCGAACGCGTCGCGCCGGGCGTGTCGGGCAGTCACCACGTCCGGTTCACCGCGGAAAACCTCCACTACCGGGTCACGACGGATGCGTCGCTGGCGGCGCTCACCGAGAACCGCCCGGTGGTGCTCGAGCACTCGCTGCACTTCATCATCGGGCCGGACGAAACGCTGCAGGAATCGCCCGCGGCGCTCGCGCGCGAGTTCCTCGGCGCCACGTTGAACTACTGGCAGGAGTGGGTGCGCACCCTCGCCGTGCCCGCGGACTGGCAGGACGCCGTCATCCGCGCGGCCATCACGCTGAAGCTCTGCACCTACGAGGACACCGGCGCCGTGCTCGCCGCGCTGACGACGTCGATCCCGGAGGCGGCGAACACCACGCGCAACTGGGACTATCGCTACTGCTGGTTGCGCGACAGCTACTTCGTGATCCAGACGCTGAACCGTCTCGGGGCGACCCGCACGATGGAAGCCTATCTACACTACATCGACCAGATCATCGCGACGTCGACCGCGGATACGCTGCAACCGCTGTATGGCATCACGGGCGACCCGCGCGCGGAGGAAAAGATCGCGACCGCCTTGTCCGGCTATCGCGGCATGGGACCCGTACGCTTCGGCAACCTGGCCGTCGAACAGGTGCAGCACGACGTGTACGGTTCCGTGATCCTCGCCGCCACGCAGCTCTTCTTCGACGAGCGGCTCGTGCGCTCCGGCGACCAGACGTTGCTGGAACGGCTATACCGTCTGGGGAAACGCGCCGTCGCCACGTTCGAGGAATCGGACGCCGGACCTTGGGAATTTCGCGGCCGGATGCAGCGCCATACGTTCTCCGCCGCCATCTCGTGGGCGGGCTGCGACCGGCTCGCGCGCATCGCGCGGCGTGTCGGCGACCAGGTCGCCGCCAGGGAGTGGGAGGCCCGCGCGGCCCGCATGAAGAAAGAGATCCTCGAGAAGGCCTGGAGCGACGAACGACAGTCGTTCACGTCCGCCTTCGGCAACCGCGACCTCGACGCCACCGCGTTGTTGCTGCCGGAGCTGGGATTGCTGCCGGCGACCGATCCACGATTCCTGAAGACGCTCGAGCGCATCGAGGAAGAATTGCGCATCGGTGATCTGCTCTTCCGCTACAAGCACGCCGACGATTTCGGCGCGCCGGAGAACGCGTTCACGATCTGCGCGTTCTGGTACGTCAATGCGCTCGCCGCGGCCGGGCGGGTCGACGAGGCGCGCGCGCGGTTCACCCGGCTGCTCGAGCGACGCAACCCGCTCGGGTTGCTGTCGGAGGACATTTCGCCCTCGACCGGCGAGCTGTGGGGCAATTTTCCGCAGACGTACAGCATGGTCGGCGTCATCGGCAGCGCATTGCGGCTTTCCCGGAGCTGGGAGGAAATCGTATGAGTCGCCTGGTCGCTGTTTCGAACCGGATTTCCGTACCGAAGCGCGGCGCCGCGCCCGGCGGTCTCGCCGTCGGATTGCTCGCCGCCATGCAGGCGCGCCGCGGCATGTGGTTCGGCTGGGATGGCGAAACCGCGGCCGCCGCGGCGGACGAACCTTCGATCGCCCGCAAGGACGGGGTCACCTACGCCTCCATCGACTTCGACGAAGCCGAGTACAAGGATTTCTACCTGGGCTTCTGCAACGGCACTTTGTGGCCGCTGTTCCACTATTTCATCGACGGCTTCCGTTACAACGACGAGCACTACGACGCGTACCAGCGCATGAACGCGCGCTACGCGCGGCAGCTGTTGCCGCTGCTCGAGCCCGACGATCTCATCTGGGTGCACGACTACCACCTGTTCCAGCTCGCGCAGAAGCTGCGCGAGGGAGGCGCGAATACTCCGATGGGACTCTTCCTGCACATCCCGTTTCCGCACATCGAAGTGTTGCGCGTCCTGCCGGTGTACGGCGAGATCCTGCAGGCGATGCTCGCGTACGACGTGCTGGGCTTCCAGACCGAGCCCGACGTGCAGAACTTCCGCGGCGCGGTCGCGTCCGTGTGGGGGCCGCAGGCCTTGACGAACGAGCGCACCGTCTCCGTGGGCGGCCGGCGCGTGATCACGGGCGTTTTCCCGATCGGTGTCGACGTCGACGCGATCCAGCGCGAGGCGATCGACTCGCAGAACTCCGATGCCTGCAAACGCATGCTCGCGGGATTGCTCGGCCGCAAGCTCATGATCGGCGTCGATCGCCTCGACTACAGCAAGGGGCTGGTCGAACGCTTCAAGGCGTACGAGCGTTTCCTCGAGACGCACCCGGAGAACCAGAACCGCGTGACGTTCCTGCAGATCGCGCCGCTGTCACGCAGCGACGTGCGCGCGTACGCCGAAATCCGCCGCGACCTCGAGCAGACGACCGGGCGCACCAACGGGCGATTCGCGGACACCGACTGGACGCCGATCCGCTATCTCAATCGCAATTTCCCGCACGACGTGCTCATGGGCTTCATGCGATCGGCGCTCATCGGCATCGTGACGCCGGTGCGCGACGGCATGAACCTCGTGGCCAAGGAGTTTGCGGCTGCCCAGGATCCGGCCGATCCGGGCGTGCTCATCCTCTCGACGATGGCGGGCGCGGCGCGCGAACTCGCGAGCGCGGTGATGGTGAACCCGTACGACTCGCGCGGCATGGCCCACGCGATCCAGCTCGCGTTCAACATGCCGCTCGCCGAGCGGCGCGAGCGCCACCAGGCGATGCTCGAGGTGCTGCACAAGAACTCGATCAACGCGTGGCACACGAGTTTCGTCGATACGCTCGAGAGTGTCGTCGGGCGACAGCCGGCACTCAAGCTCAGAGCGGGCTGAACGCGGCAGTCTTGCAGTCGGAGAGAGTCGATCGGGAGCCGGCGTCCGACTGTCGAAATGATCTCTTCCGTCAGCGAGTGATCGAGGCGCGGCCGTAGGTCGTGGCGAGCTTTCCGCGAGCGTAGTCGGCGAGGATGTCGAAGTAGCCGGGGGCGAAGCGGGTCGAAGCGCGCGTGCCGTCGGGCGCGATCTCGTACTCGGTCATGCCGTGTTCGGCGCCGGGGAACATCGCGACGACGATGGGTTTGCCCGAATCGATGAGGCCGGCGAGCCGGCGCGCGGTTTCGCCCGAGGGCGCGGCGAGATCGTCGGCGCCGAGAACCCAGAGCTGTGGCGTGTTGAGCGCGCGCAGGGTGGGCATCGGGTCGTATCGGAACGGGGTGTGCCAGTCGTAGGTCCGCGCGGTGTCGGCGAGCTGCGATTCCTCGAGTCCGAGCAGCAGGTGAGTGAAGTTGCCGTGCAGGTCGCGGTACCAGGGCTCCTGGCGGTAGCGCGCTCGCAGCGCCGCGAAGTGAGCGAACCCCTGCTCGAATCCGCTCTCGAATACGACGTGCCCGGCCTTCGCCACCTCGAGCGCCTTGGCGATTTCGACGGGGCCGTGCCCTTTGAGCTTCATCTCGAGCTCGATGACTTCGATGTCCTCGTCGATGACCGAGACGGCGAGTCCGTATGCGACGATGAGGAAATCGACGGGGGCGCGTCTAGCGGCCAGCGGCGCTACCCAGCCGCCCTGGCTGGTGCCGAGGTAGCCGACGCGTCCGGCCCGCCGTCCCGCGAGCCGGCGCGCATCGCGCAACGCCTGGGTGGCGTCGGCCGCGAGCCGCTCGAAGTCCTGCGTATAGCGGCCGCCGGACTCACCCGTCCCGCGCTTGTCGTAGACGTAGACACCGACGCCGCGCGCCGGTAACAGCCGCTGCATGGCATAGGTGTCGCGCGCGGAGTCGTTCTCGGATCCGTGCACGAGGATCACGATGGGCACCCGGCCTCGTCCCGGCGGCAACACGAGGCGGCCCGCGAGCGGCACGTCGTCCGCCTGGAAGCGCGATTCGGTGACGAGCAGGGGGATTCTTCGGGCGGTCGCCGCACCGAACTGCATCGACTGATGTTCGCAGTCGAAGCGCACCGCAAGGCCGTCGGGCTTGCCGGTCCAGCCCGCGGTGCTCGACCAGACGCCGTCGTGTGGCGTGAGCGCGCCCGTGGTGCCGTCGAACCGTCGCCATCGCAGTGTGTTCCCGGCCGATGGAGCGACGTCCACGACGCCGCCATCGGGCAGCTGGTAAACGCCGAGGCCGCAATGGGCGGGGTCGGGGCCGGCGCTGGCGTTCGCGGCGGGCATCGACGTAAGAAGGAGCGCGAACGCGCCGATCGAGGTGATTTTCATGTGGTTGCGACCGGCCGCGTCCCCGGCGGGTTGCAGGACACTCAACGCGCAGCTGGCACCACTGTACTGTCGAGCCAGCCGCCCTCGAAGCCCGCGCGCTTGAGGCCGCGCACGATGTACGGGTTGCTCCGCATCACGCGCCAGATGAGCTCGCTGCGATAATTCTCGATCATCGCGATGATGGGACCCTGGTCGATGCCGAGATAGTCGCTCGCGACCCAGCCGACGCCGCGCACCCGGCGGCCGTGCCGCAGGATCACGTCGTCGTAGTCGAAGCTCGGGTTGAAGGCATCGACGAACCCGTATTTGCCGTAGATGTACTGCCCGTAGCGCTTGTACATCTCGCGCGTCGCGGGGATCACGACCTCGGGGGCGAAGGGCAGCGACGCGATCGCCGAGTAGGGCGAGATCGTTCCGTCGTCGAAGGACTCCACGCGGCTCACGCCGCGCGCGGAGTAGGAGCGGAATTGCCGCAGCTCGCCGCGGTAGCGCAGCTGGAAGTTGCCGGGCCCATCGCTCGCCGAGATCCCCCAGATGTTGGGTCCGTAGCCCGCCCAGTCGAGCGGGTTGCGGATCGCGTACGCGCGTTGCGCCAGCACGCCGCGCCGGCTGTTCTCGAAGTAATCGATCCCCTGCGGCCACATGAACTCGTCCTTGATGCCGCGATAGTCGATCCACACCGCGCTGAACTGGTGGCCGAACATCGGGCCGAACGTGAGGTGAGTGAATCCTTCGAGCGTGCCCCAGTGCTGGTAGTAGTTGGACGTGAACGAGTCCCAGGTGCCGGCCGCGACCGGGTGCGTCGGGCTGCCGAGCGCGAGCACGTAGACGATCATGCCCTCGTTGTAGCCGCGCCAGTCGTGGGTCTCGAACAGCTGTTCGGGGCTCCACGCCATGCGGATGTCGGGCACGTGTTCGATGGACCAGGGCCAGTTCACGCGGCGGTAGAGGTTGTCGGCGACCTCCCGCAGTTCTTTTTCCTGCGCGTGGTCGCCGTCGAAATAGCCCGCGACGAACAGCACCCCGGCCATGAGCAGCGCCGTGTCGACGGTCGACAGCTCGGAGTTGCCGTAGCGCAGGCCAGTCTTGAAGTTGAGGAAGTGATAGAAGAACCCGTTGTATCCGGCCGCGTCGGACGCGCCGGGACCCTGGGGCAGTGCGTAGAGGAACTTGAGCGTGGTGAGCACGCGATCGCGTGCGGCCGCGCGCGTCACCCACCCGCGGTCCGCGCCGATGGCATAGGCGTTGAGCGCGAACCCGATGGCGGCAATGCTCGCGAACGGCGGCTTGGGCCAGCGGTCGGGGACGAGTCCCGTCTCGAGTTCGGCCGTATCCCAGAAGTAGCGGAAAGTGCGTTCCTGCACGTCGGCGATGAGCGGATCGAGCGTGAGGATCTGCCGCGCGGGCTCGATGTGCGTCCTGATCGCGGGTTCCGCCGCTGGCGGCGACGTCTTGCAGGAAACGGCCGCGAGCAGGCCAAGCAGGAGCGCGGCGCCACGCGCGACGCGTCGAGGTGTCCCCGCCGCCGTCATGCGGCCGCCGGCGCCTTGCAATGGCGGTCGATGAATTGTTCGTGCGCCGGCATGGCCGCCACGCAGCTCGCGATCACGCCGCGCACGCTTTCGCCGAGCTTCATGAGTTCCGCGTCGTTGATCCCGCCGACCAGCGGGTGATGCCCGGCGGGGACGATGCGCTGCCCGACCATGACCTGCACCCAGCTCGTGAGCGCGAACATCTCCTCGCCCTCGCGGAAGAACCGGCCGCTGTCGCGGAACAGATCGATCTTGGCCCGCAGCGAATCGGGGATGGACATCGAGGTGCAGTATTTCCAGAACTCGCTGTCGCGCCGCTCCGTCGCGCAGTAGTGCAGGATCAGGAAGTCGCGGATGCGTTCGAGCTCGAACTTCGCCTGCGCGTTGTACTCGTTCTGCAGCGCCGGATTCATGTGGCGGTCCGGCAGCAGGTTGATCAGCCGGCCGATGCCGGATTGCACCAGGTAGATGCTGGTCGACTCGAGCGGTTCGAGAAATCCGCTCGCCAGCCCGAGCGCCACGCAATTGCGGTTCCACATCTTGCGCCGGCGGCCGGTCGTGAATCTCAATGGCCGCGGATCGGCGAGCGGACGCCCGTCCAGGTTCGCGAGCAGCACGCGCGTCGCTTCGTCGTCGGTCGTGTAGGCACTCGAATACACGTGGCCGTTGCCGGTGCGATGCTGCAGCGGGATGCGCCATTGCCAGCCCGCCGTGCGCGCCGTCGAACGCGTGTAGGGCGTTGCGGGCTGCGTTTTCTCGCTGGGCACGGCGACGGCCCGGTCGCAGGGCAACCAGTGCGTCCAGTCTTCATAGCCCGTCTCGAGAGCGCCCTCGATGAGGAGGCCCCGGAACCCCGAGCAGTCGACGAACAGGTCTCCCTCGATCTTCTGGCCGCTCTTGAGCGTGATCGACTCGATGAAGCCGTTCTCCGGCTTCAGCGCGACGTCGATCACGTGGCCCTCGACGCGCTTGACGCCCCGGGCCTCGGCGAAGCGCCGCAGGAAAGCGGCATAGAGACCAGCATCGAAGTGGTAGGCGAACGCGATGTCCGCGAGCGGCGATCCCGCGGGCGCGTCGGTGGCGCCGGTCATGAATTTGCCGGCAGCGCAAGCCACCGTATTCAAGGAATAGTCGTCGAGGGGAAAGGCCTTGCCTGCCTGGTGCAGCTTCAGCCAGTACTGGAAGAAGGGCAGCGCGCGATAGTCGTGCCCGATCGTCCCGAAGCCGTGCACGTACCGGTCGCCGATCCGGCCCCAGTCGACGAACTGGATGCCGAGCTTGAACGTGCCCTGCACGGCGCGAACGAAATCCGCCTCGTGGATGCGCAGGGAGTTGTTGAAGGCGCGCAGGTGGGGAACGGTGGCTTCGCCCACGCCGACGATGCCGATCTCGTCGGATTCGATCAGCGTGATGGAAACGGGGAAATCGATCGCGCGCGACAGGCCCGCGGCGGCCATCCACCCGGCGGATCCGCCACCGACGATGACGATATTCTTGAGTCGCGCGTCAGTCACGCTGCGATTGTGGCAAAAAAAGCGGAAGGGGACAGACTTGACGTCTGTCCCCTTCCACGGCCTTGAGAATCCTCAGAACTTCACGCCGAACGATGCGCGCAACGTTCGCGGGAAGCCCGTGATGTTGCCGATCGGGTTGTACCGGGCAGAGCGCTGACGGCCATCGGTGGCGAACAGATCGGCCTGGTAATCGACCAGGTTGTCCTCGTTCGTCACGTTGAGCACGTCAAGGCGCAGGTACATCGACCCCATGTCACCCAGCTCGAAGTTCTTCGTGAACTGCAAGTCGAGTGCCTGGTAGCCCGTACCGCCGACGTCATAGGTGGACGGGGTGCAGTTTGCGCCATCCGGCCACCGGGTGCCGTTGTTGTAGCACTGTTCGAACCACGCAGGGATCGGCGACGACCAGGTGAGCTTGCCTGCGATCTGCATGCCCCACGGCAGGCTGTACGAGCCCGACGCGACGAGCCGGTGCTTGGCCACCGTGTTCGACTGGATCATCCGGTACGCGCCGGCGAGCGACTCGGAGAACGAGTAGCGATCGCTGTTGTTCATCGTGGCGTCCGTGTAGGTGTACGCGAAGGTCGCGCCCCACTTGGACTCCTCGGTGTACGGCTTCTCGGCCGAGAGGCCGATCTGCGTGCTGCGGGTTTCGAGGCCGTTGTATCCGATGAGGAGAACGCCAGCGAGGCCCGGAGGCGAGTTGCCCCAGGGCTGGCCGCCGTTCTGCCAGAAGTCGCCGTTCGGATAGCGGTTCGCCAGCGAGAAGATGAAGCCGTCCTTGCTGTTGATGCGCGAGATGGAAGCGCTGGTGTTCCAGTCTCCGACGCGGTTGCGCATGCCGATGCTGTACTGGTCGGAGTACGGCACCTTCATGTCGTTGTGCATGATGTTGGTTTCACCCACCACGCCGTCGAACTGCGCCAGGAGCAGCGAAGGATCCGTCAGATAGGCCGGGTTCCAGGGAATGCAATTGATGTTCGCCTGGTCGCAGTCGTGTCCCGGCTCCGCCGCCCCGAGATCGAACTCCACGGTGGTCGACGCCAGCGCGAACTTGTTCTGCTCGAGCTGGAGGTAGTCGTACAACGTGCGGTCGTAGGCGCGGCCTGCGCCGCCGAACAGCACGTGCCGCTGGTCGCCGCCGAAGTCGTACGAGAAGCCGAGGCGCGGCGCGAAGGCACCTTTGTAAACATCACGGTCGTTGCCGTCCGTGATGAAGTCGTTGATGTTGATCGCGACGTTCGGGTCGGACGAGAGACCAAGCGACTCTCCATAGGTCGGGCCTCCCGGCGCCATCGGATCCGCGGGCCGGTTGAGCGCGTCGATCAGGAACTGCGGCGTCTCGAAGTCGAGGTACGACGGATTCCACTCGAGGTCGTAGCGCGCGCCGATGTTCAGCGTGAGCTTGTCGTTCACCTCCCAGTCGTCCTGCAGGAAGATGCCGAGCTGCTTGTCGTCGGAGGTGACGGTGCCCGAGAAGCCCGCGACCGGCAGCGAGAACACTGCACGCCACGGATCGGGGCTGACGCCGCCGGCGTCCACGTTGTACGAGTACACCGGGCGGTTCTGCACGGCGTCGGCCGCCGTGAGTTCGACCACCTTGTACTTGATGCCGCTCTTGATGGTGTGATCGCCGCCGAACCAGTTGATGTCCGTGAAAGTGATCGTGTTGCCGATCGACCAGCCTTTCTGGCCCTTGTTCTGGCCCGCGCGCGGATCGGCGCCATTGAGGGTGATGATGCCGGGATCGTCGCCGTTCGGCAGCTCGAACGTGTATGCGATGCCGTTCTGGTCGGCGTTGCGGACCGTCGGCAGGAAGAACGCATCCTCGTAGGTCGCCTCGACTTCGTTGAACCAGCCATCTCCGCTGTGCTTCCACTGCAGCAGGAAACGATTGTCGTCGTTGTCGGTGTCCACGGCGGCGGACGGCGCAATGCCGGCGCCGATGCCGCTGCCAAAGAGGGTCTCTTTGCGGATCTTTGCGGAGAGTTCGAACCGATCCGTGTCGTTGGGCTCGAAGTCCACTTTCGCGAAGAACAAGTCTTCCTCGAACGCGATCGAGGCCGGCCCGAACTCGGCCTGCACGTCGGCCGGCAGGAGCGAGATGAGCGGCGAACCCTGTGCGTTGCCAGGCGTCACCGTCACGGGCGTGTTGTAACGCTTCGCTTCGTACGTCGCGTAGAAGTGCATCTTGTCCTGGATGATCGGACCACCGAACGCAATGCCGTATTCCTTCGTCTCGGACGGCGTCTTCGTATCAGAGTCGCGCTCCGCCGGCGTCCGTGCGCGGAAATTGTCCGCCGAATACGTGCCGAACGCCTGGCCCTCGAATTCGTTGGTGCCCGAACGCGTCTGCGCCGTGATGGCGGCGCTCGAGATCTGGTCGTACTCCGCCTTGTAGTTGGACGTGATGACCTTGTACTCGCCGATCGCGAGCTGCGGGAACGGGTTGCCCTGTGTGCCGTCGTTCTGGCCGGAGAGACCCGCGCGCACGTAGCCCTTCTGGCCGACGCCGTCGATGTACACGTTGATGTTGTTGGAGCTCTGCGCGCCCGCCGAGATGGACGTGGCGCCCTTGCTGTCGACCTGGAACACGACGCCCGGTACGGTGTCGGCGAACTCCAGGAAGTTGCGCGTCATCTGCGGGACCGATTCGATCTGCTGCAGCGAGATCGTGGCGCCGATTTCGGACGTCTTCACTTCCGCGAGGCGACGGCCGGTGACGGTCACTTCCTCGAGCGGCTGATCACCCGCAGCGGCACTGCCACCCGTCAGATCGAGAGACGCCGTGGATGCGACGGTGAGTGTCACGACCTGTTCGGTGCCGGGGCCGGCGTCGACGCGATACGTTCCGGGCGGCAGACCCGTGAGCGTATAGCTGCCGTCGGCGTTGGCCTTCGTGCGGCGGGTGGAACCGGTCGCGACGTTCTTCGCCGTGACGTCGGCATTCGCGGCGGCAGAGCCACGAAGTGTCGCGTCGGCGGATTGTGCGATGGTGACTGTTGGAGCAGCGAGTACGGCAGCGATCGCCGCACCGAGTATCGAACGCGGAAAATTATGCATTTGGGTCCCCTCGTTGGTCGCGCTTAAACCACCACGCCTCCTCTGGCATCAAAGGGTGGCTTCGCGCGTTGTCGCATTCTTACACTGAACGCGTGTCATATCTCCAGTTGCCATGCGGCAGACGATCCAATGCATACGTATGCATTCGTCAGACACATTCCGACACCCCCGCCGTTGTGAGCGCTAACGGGGGCTCAATTGCGCAACAGGGCGCTCGATTACCGAGAATTCGCCCTTCATCCCGTTCGCGGAGGAATTGCCGACCCAGATTTCGTACTTGCCCGGCATGACCACCCAGCGGTCGTGCGGATCGAGCACGGCGAGGTCGCGCGCAGGCAACGTGAACTCCACCGAGGTCGACTGGCCGGCGTCGACGGACACGCGGCGATAGGCCACCAGCTTCTTGCCCGTGACCGAACTGGAGACGAGCGGGCGCAGATAGACCTGCACGACCTCGTCGCCCTTGCGCTGGCCCTTGTTAGACAGGCGCGCGCGCACGCTCAAGCTGCCGGTGCGCGAGATGTTAGGCGACACCTCGAGGTTCGAGAGTTCGAACGTCGTGTAGCTCAGGCCGAATCCGAACGGGAACAGTGGCTCGTCAGGCTCGTCGAGCCAGTGCGCCTTGTAGTCGCCGCGCTCGGGGATGTTAGGCCGCCCGTTCGGCGGGTCGTAATGGTGGATCGGCAGCTGGCCGGTGCTGCGCGGCCAGGTCACCGACTCCTTGCCGCCCGGGTTGTAATCGCCGAACAGGACGTCGGCGACCGCGTTGCCGGCCTCCGTGCCCGGGAAGAACGCGTGCAGCAGCGCACGCGACTCCTTGACGAGATCGGGAACCGCGAGAGCGCGGCCGGTGAGCAGGACCACGATCACGGGCTTGCCGCTGGCGCGTAGCGCGTCGAACAGCGCCGGCTGCTTGCCGGGCAATCCGAGGTGCGCGCGGTTGCGCGCCTCGCCGGTGAGCGATTCGCGTTCGCCGAGCACGGCGATGACGAGGTCGCTGTCGCGCGCGGCAGCCGCCGCGGCCTCGATCTTCGCGTCGTCACCGTCCATGCCGAAGCCATTGCGATCCTGGCCGACGCCCTCCGCGTAGGAAACGGTGCGGCCATCGCGCGCGGCGCGGGCACGGATGCCGGCCAGCACGCTGACGGCGTCCTTTGCTTCGCCGCGCGCATGCCAGGGACCCAGCATGTCGGCGGGCGCGTCGGCGAGCGGCCCCGTCACCAGGATGCGCTTCGCCGCGCCGAGCGGCAGCAGATTGGTTTCGTTCTTGAGCAGCACGATCGACTTGCGCGCGATTTCACGTGCGGCCGCGCGGTTCGCCGCCGAGAGACGCACCTTCGCCTCCAGGTTCTCCGGGACGTACGGCTTCTCGAACAGGCCGAGCTTGCGTTTGAATGCGAGCGCACGCAGCACTTCGCGATCGAGATTGGCCACCGGCACCTTGCCGTCCTGCACGGCCTTCGCGAGATGCGCGAAGTAGACGCCGTCCTCCATGTCGATCGTCATCGTGCCGTTGTTCATCGCCTGGATCGCGGCGTCGTAGTCGTCGGCTGCGGTGCCGTGCTTGAGCAACTCGGTGATCGCCGCGTAATCGGACACGAGCACGCCCTGGAAGCCGAGTTCGTCGCGCAACACGTCCACCAGCAGATGCTTGTTGGACGACAACGGCACGCCGCCCGTGCCCGTGGTGAACGCCGGCATCACCGTCGGCGCCCCCGCGGCGACGCCGGCCGCGAATGGCGGCAGATGGAACTGGCGGATCGCGCGCTCGGAGAGGTCGACGTACGCGTAATCCTTGCCGCCCTGCGAGGCGCCGTAGCCCAGGTAGTGCTTGAGGCAGCTCGCGACGCCGAAGTCCTTTGGCGCCGGGCTCCCGGGGAGATCGGCGAGCGAGGTATGAAAGCCCTCGATGGTCGCAACCGCGTAATGACTCGAGACCAGCGGCGATTCGCCGAACGTCTCGACGACGCGGCCCCAGCGCGGATCGACGGGATGGTCGACCATCGGCGCGAACGTCCAGCGCTGCCCGTGCGAATAGCCCTCGAGGCCCGCGATCTTTGCCGCCACGCGCGCGTCGTTCGGATCCCAGGTCGCCGCGAGGCCGAGCGGCACGGGAAACACAGTCCAGTATCCGTGGATGATGTCCGTCGCGAAGACCACGGGGATCTTGAGCCGCGACTCCTTCATCGCGATGCGCTGGATACGATTCACTTCCTTCGCGGACGCGAAGCCCGACATCTGGAAGCCGATGCCCTGGCGCGCGAGATCTTCCGCCGGGATGTTAGGCCGGCCCGCGGAATCGGGTCCGGTCATCGTGCCGCGGCTGAGCAGCATCAACTGGTTGACCTTCTCCTCGAGCGTCATCTGGTCGAGCAGCGCCTTGTCGCGCGGATCGGCCGCCGGCGCCGGCGCGGGCCGCTGGATTTTCTCCGCGGCCTGGGCGGTGGCCACGACGGGGGTGGCGACGAGCGGCAGGGAGAGCAGGGCGCCAAACAAGGTGGCGCGGAGCGTGATCAGGGCGCGGTGCATCATGACGGCCTCCGTGAAGTCGCGGGATTGTAAGGCGTCCGGGTCGGCCGCGCGTGTCGGACGGCGACGCCTTCGGTCGCACCGGTCCGCGCCCTCTCTATATATGAGTGGCGTTCGGAAGCGGCTTCCGCCAGATCTCGTAGTGACCGTGTTGCCGGATCAGGTCGCCACGCCCGAGGCCGGCCCGCATTTCGATCGATGCCTGCCCGGCTTTGCCGTGGCTCGCGCCGGCTTCACCCGGCGGGGCGCAATCGATGAGAATGACGCGCCGGCCACCGCGCGCGAGCGCACGCGCGACCGCGCTGCCGATGACGCCGGCACCGATCACCGCGATCGTGGGTTGTGAGGCCATTCAGTGACGCATTCGAACCTGGACCAGGATAGGACATGCAGACGATTTGCGTGATCGACTCGCACACCGAGGGCGAGCCGACGCGTCTCGTGCTCGAGGGCGGGCCGGACCTCGGCGACGGTCCGCTCGACGTGCGCGTCGAGCGCTTCCGCGAGCAGCACGACGGCTGGCGCTCCGGCATCGTCAACGAACCGCGCGGGTCGGATCCGGTGGTGGGCGCGTTGCTCGTGAAACCGCATCGCGCGGGCTGCCAGCTCGGGGTCATCTTCTTCAACAACGTCGGCTTCCTCGGCATGTGCGGCCACGGGACGATCGGCCTCATCGCGTCTCTCGCGCACGCGGGCAAGCTCGCCCCGGGCGCCGTGCGCATCGATACGCCCGTGGGCGCGGTCGACGCGGAGCTGTTCGCCGACGGCGCCATCGAAGTCGCCAACGTGCCTAGCTACCGGAAGGCGCGTGACGTCGCGATCGAAGTGCCGGGAATCGGCCGGGTGAGTGGCGACGTCGCCTGGGGTGGCAACTGGTTCTTTCTGGTGTCGAAGCATGGCCAACCGCTGTCGCTCGACAACCTCGATGCGCTGCTCGACTACACCTGGCGCGTGCGGCGGGCGCTGAACGCGCAGGGATATCCGGAAGTCGACCACGTCGAGTTGTTCGCGGCGCCGCCCGCCGGCGCGGCGAACAGCCGAAACTTCGTGTTGTGCCCCGGCAGAGCGTACGATCGCTCGCCCTGCGGCACCGGGACGAGCGCGAAGCTCGCCTGTCTCGCCGCGGATGGCGTGCTCGCGGAAGGCGCGCCGTGGTTGCAGGAGAGCGTCATCGGCAGCGCGTTCACCGCGCGCTACCGCTGGATAGATCGCGCCGCCGGCACGATCGCGCCGGTGATCCGTGGCCGGGCGTACGTGACGGCGCAGAGCAAGCTCGTGTTCGACCCGGCCGACCCATATCGTTGGGGAATCCGCTGACCGCCATCGCAAGCCATTGGAATGTAAGAGATAAGGAGTGGTGCCCGGGAGAGGACTCGAACCTCCACGGTGTTACCCGCTAGTACCTGAAACTAGTGCGTCTACCAATTCCGCCACCTGGGCAAGGTGAGGTTGCGGGCGGACCCGCGAAAGGCGCGCCAATGTACTCAGGCCCCCTCGCAGTGTCAACCGACATCCGGGCCGCCGGCTGCAACCCGGGGCGTCAATGGGCGCCGCCTTGTGTTACAAACGCGTCCCTATGACGAAACGCAACGGAAATGGGGGGGCGCAAGGCCACCCGAAGCGCCGCAACGGCCACTCGCCGCGGCTGGCAGACGATGAATTGCTGGCTGCCCTGCAGGCGGCCGGGCAGCCGCTGGCGCTCGCCGACCTGGCCACCCGCGTCGGGGTGAAGGCCGCCGGGCAGCCGCAGCTGGCCGAGCACCTCGAAACCCTCATCCATGCCGGCAAGCTGATCCGCAATCGGCGCGGGCACTACTGCCTGCGTGAGCGGCTCGGGCTCATCGTCGGCACGGTCAGCGGCCACAAGGATGGCTACGGGTTCCTGCAGCCCGACGACCGGACCGAGGCTCCTTTATATCTGTCCAACCGGCAGATGCAGCAGGTCATGCACGGCGACCGCGCGGCAGCCCGCTCGACCGGCGTCGACCACCGCGGCCGGCCCGAGGGTGTCATCGTCGAGG
>CADEED010000047.1 GCA_902826225.1 uncultured Pseudomonadota bacterium
GAAATCCTGCACACGCTCGGCGCCAGCGACAAGTACGCCCCGGGCTCGAACGCGCCGCTCTTTCCCGTGGGTTACGCCGAGCCCGATCGACAGCCGCTGTACCCGCAGGTGTTCACCGAAATCATGGCCGGGCGTTACGCGGTCGACGATCACACGTTCGAGATGCCGGATTCTCTCGACGAGGTCCGCGTCGGTCGCGCAACCGCGCTCGAGATCCGCTGGATCGACGAGCTGTGAGTCCGACACGCGTGGCCGAGGTCCTGGCCGCCGTCGATCTCGGCATCGCCGTTCCCGGCCGGGTGCTCGTCGACCGGTTCCGGCTGCGCGTGCGCGCCGGCGAGTTCTGCGCGCTGCTCGGCGGCAACGGCACCGGCAAATCGCTGCTGCTGAGAACACTCGCGGGCCTGCGAGCGCCGGAGGCCGGCCACGTGCTCGTCGCCGGCCGGCCGCTCGCCGACTACCCGCGCCGCGAGATCGCCGCGCATCTCGGCTTTCTGCCGCAGGATCCGGATGCCTCGCCGCAGGGCATCCTGCACGAATCGGTATTGCTGGGGCGCTTCGCGCATCTCGGCTTGTGGGACGCGACGTCGGGCGCCGATCGCGCACGGGTGGCCTCCGCCCTCAGGAACACAGGACTCTCGGAGCTGGCCGAGCGCGAAGTCGCAACCCTCTCCGGCGGCGAGCAGCGCCGCGCGGCCATCTCCCGCCTGCTCGTTCAGGCGCCATCGATCTACCTGCTGGACGAGCCGACCAACCACCTCGATCCGGCGCAGCAGATCGCGCTGCTCGACCATTTCCGCGCACTCACGCGTGAAGGCGCGGCCGTCGTGGCCAGCCTGCATGACCCGAACCTCGCGCTACGGTTCGCGGACCGGGTGTGCCTGCTGTCCGGCAACGGCGCCGCGGAGTCCGTCGATTGCGCAGCACTCGATGCGCACCGGTTGGGGCGTCTCTACGGCGTGCGATTCGAGGAAGGGCGAATCGGCGCGCACCGCCTGTTCACGGCGTCGTGACCGGCGCCGGCTCCGGCTCCGGTTCCGGGGCTGGAGGCGGTGGCTGGGATTGCGTCACCTGCTCGCACTCCGAGGACACCGCGCTGCGCAGCATGGTCGGATCGACGTCCCCTTCGATCTCGAACCAGCGGCGCGCGATGCCCGTCAGGCGGTCGCGGCGTGCCGGGTCCGACTCGAACGCGATTTCCTGGGTGCGTAGCAGCCGGTCGAGTGGGTCGCCGTTCGCGCGCGCGGCACGTGCATTCATCGCCACGGTCAGCTCGACCTGGCAAACCGCGCTGAGTGGCGGCGGTTGAGCGGCGGTTCCGCCCGCGACCGACGGTGACCCCAGCGGCGGCTTCGGCGGCCGCTCGGTGACGTCCTTGCTGGCGTTGTACGCGTACCAGAGGGCAGCGACAGCGACGATGGCGAAGATTCCCCAACGCAGGAACGGCGACATGGTCAGCCTCCGAATCGGATGGTTTCGAGAATGGAAGGATGCAGCGGCCCGTTGGTCGCGAGCACCGTCGTGGTCGCGAGATCGACGGGCGCGCCGCTCAGATCGGTGAAGCGGCCGCCCGCCTCCTCGACGATCACGGTGAGCGCCGCAATGTCGAGGATGTTCACGTCGGACTCGATGACGACATCGAGCGCCCCGCGTGCAAGCAGGTGGTAGTGCACGAAATCGCCGTAGCCGCGGATGCGGTTGATGCGGCCTAACAGCCCGCCGAAGCGTTCCCAGGCAGGCGACGCGGCCAGCGTCTTGAGATTGCCCGAGGAGACGATGGCGCCGTCGAGAGTGGCGACCTTCCCGACCGAGATCTGCTTGCCGTTGAGGTATGCGCCTCCCCCGCGCTCGGCCCAGGCCAGTTCGTCGTAGGCCGGCGCGCTCGAGACGCCGAGCACGAATCGCCCGGCGCGCATGAGCGCGATCTGCGTCGAGAAGAACGGGCACTCGCGCACGAACGACTTCGTTCCGTCGATGGGGTCGACCAGCCACACGCTCTCGGCGTTCATGTCCGACTTGCCGGTTTCTTCGCCGTAGAAGCCGTAGGTGGGAAAGCGCTGCAACAGCAGCTCACGGATCGTCTCTTCGGCGCGCACGTCCGCCTCGGTCACGGGCGTCTTGTCCGCCTTGACCTCGATCTTCACGTTGCGTTGGTAGAAGCCGCGGATGACGTCGGCGGCGCCGCGCGCCGCTTCGAGGGCGGCCGTCAGTTCCTGGGAGTGCTCGGTTGCCGGCATGTCGCGGCGAAGCCTGCGGACCTGCGCAGAAACTGTCAATTCAGCGCGAATCCCGCTAAAGTCCGCCCGCCGAAAGGTTACGGGAAGCTGGTGAGCCGCTACAGACGGCAATGCCGGCACTGCCCCCGCAACGGTAGTCGAACCCAAGCGCATCAATGGCCACTGGACCGCGAGGTCCGGGAAGGCGATGCAGGGGATCCGCGAGGATCCGGTTCGAGAGTCCGGAGACCGGCCGATCGGCAGTTCCCTGGTTGCGGCGGGCAACGGGACGGCCAGCGGCCTTTCCACTCGCGCGTGTCCAGGGTGTTTCACCCGATGCCATGCGGGCGTGCATGGAAAGGCTACACATGAACCGTATCGTTACGCGGCTGGCGCTCTGCGCGGCCACTTCCCTCATTGCGACCGCTGCCCTCGCGCAGGACGAACTCGAAGAGACTGTCGTCACCGCGACGCGCACCCGGGTGCCACTCGACTCCGTCGGCGCGTCGGTGATCGTCATCACGCGCGACGACATCGAGCGATCGCTCGCGAGCGATGTCAGCGAGCTGCTGCAGCAGCACGCGGGGCTCGAGATCGCACGCACGGGCGGCCCCGGACAGCAGACGTCGCTGTTCCTGCGGGGCACCGAGAGCAACCACACTGTCGTGTTGCTCGACGGCGTTCGCATCAACCCGGGAACGATCGGCGGCGCCGCGCTGCAGAACATCTCGCCGGAATCGCTCGAAAGAATCGAAATCGTCAAGGGGCCGCGCTCTTCTCTATATGGCACGGACGCGATCGGCGGCGTCATCCAGCTCTTCACGCGCGGTTCGCGTCGTGACTCGAGCGCATTTTCCGCGGGCGCCACGTCCGGCACGGACTCCACCCGGCAGCTGTTCGGCGATGCGCTGATCGGCGCCGGCGACAACCTGCGATTCGGCCTCGGCGGCAGTTACGCGGAATCGGACGGCATGCCCGTCTACGTCGCCGACGACTCCGATCGCGGCTGGCGCAACGTGACCGGGCGCGCGTCGGTCGAGTTCGATGCGTCGGAATCGTTGACCCTGCGCGGCCGCGCGTGGCGAACGGCCGGCCGGACCGAATATTCGTCCCAGACGTTCTCCGATCCGCCGTATGCGAATGCGTCGCAGGATTTCGTGAACAGCGTGTACTCGATCGAAGCGGATTACCGCGCCTCGAATGATCTCAAGCTGCGTGCCTCGGTGAACCGAGCGCGCGACGACCTCGACCAGTTGCAGGCGAATTTCGCCGGCTTCGATTTCGCGCATACCCGCCGCGACAGCTACGAAGCCCAGGTCGATCTGCCGGTGGTCGGTGGCCACCTCGTTTCGTTCGGCATACAGCGGAGCGACGAGAACACGATCGCGAACTCGTTCGGCACGGAGTTCGACCAGGACACCGCGGTCACGCAGGGCTTCGTGCAGGATCAGTTCACCGCCGGCATCGTCACCGCGCGCATCGCGGTCGGCGGCGTAGATCACGAGACGTTCGGCAGCGAGCTGACCTGGAACGCGGAAGTCGGCGCGCTCTTCGGCGGGGGAACGCGTCTCACGCTCGCGGCCGGCAAGGCTTTCCGCGCCCCCGACAGCAGCGACCGCTTCGGCTTCGGCGGCAATCCGGCTCTCGATCCCGAGGTGTCGCGCCAGGTCGAGATCACATTGAAACAGAAGATCGGCGAGCGCCAGCAGGTGTGGGTCTCCGCGTTCGACAATCGAATCCGCGACCTCATCAACTACTTCGTCGTCGATTTCGATACTTTCGAGGGCGAGAACCGCAACATCGATCGCGCACGCATCGCAGGTGGCGAACTCGGTTACGAGTACCGCGGCGAGGCCTGGCGCGCGCGCGCCGAGCTCACCCTGCAGGATCCGCGCGACGAATCCACGGACGAGCGGCTCCTGCGCCGTTCGCGCCAGTCGTTGATCGTCGCCGTCAACCGCGACATGGGCCCGATCGACCTCGGCCTCGACGCCGCGGCCTTCGGCAACCGCAAGGAGTTCGGTTTACCGACGGTGACGCTCGAGTCGTACATGCTCGTGAACGCGACGGTGCGCTGGCGCGCGACCTCGGCGCTCACGCTGCAGGGGCGACTCGAGAACGCCTTCGACGAGGACTACACGCTGGTCGAGGGCTATCGCACGCGCGGCCGCGCGTACACGATAGGCGTACGCTACAGCTTCGATTGAACGCGCCGGAGGGTTCATGGGCAATCGCTTGAGCAGGATTTACACGCGCACAGGCGATGACGGCACCACGGGTCTCGGTGACGGCACGCGCGTGCGCAAGGACGACGCGCGCGTCGAGGCATATGGCACGGTCGACGAGGCCAACAGCGCAATCGGCGTCGTGCTGGCAGTTCCCGGGCTGCCGCCCGACGTCGCGAGTTGCCTCACCGAGGTCCAGCACGACCTGTTCGATCTCGGCGGCGAGCTCTGCATCCCCGGCATGCAGGTCATCAAGGCGGAGCGCATCACCGCGCTCGAGACCGTCCTCGACGGTTTCAATGAACCGCTGCCCGCGCTCAAGGATTTCATCCTGCCGGGCGGCGGACCGGCGGCGGCGGCTTGCCATCTCGCGCGCACCATCGTGCGGCGCGCGGAGCGCGCGGTGTGGACGTTGTCCGACCAGAGTGCGGTGAACGTCGAAGTGCCACAGTACCTGAACCGGTTGTCCGACCTGCTGTTCGTGATCGCGCGAGTCCTTGCCCGGCACGAGAATGGCACCGAAGTCCTGTGGCGCCACGACCGGGGAAAGCAATCAGGGTAGTCGATCGATGATGTGCGCTGTCTCTAGGACGGCACTTTCCGATGTGGGGCGAAGCCCCTGACGAGGCTCCAGTCGAAGCTCGGGCCCGGGTCCGTCTTCCGGCCCGGCGCCACGTCCGAATGCCCGACGATCCGTTCTCGCGTGATCCCGGGATAACTCGCTGACAACATCGGCAGAAGGACGCGGAGCGCGGCGTACTGCGCGTTGTCGTACGGGACTTCGTCGGCGCCCTCGCACTCGATGCCGATCGAGTAGTCATTGCAGGCCTCGCGTCCCTGCCACGACGACTTGCCGGCATGCCACGAGCGATCGTTGAACGACACGAATTGCACGACCTGCCCGTCGCGGCGAACGAGCAGGTGCGCGGACACCCGGGCGCCGCTGAGCGTCGCGAAAAAGGGATGGCGTTCTGGCGGCATGACCGCGCCGGTGAACAGCCGCGCGATCCACGGCCCGCCGAACTCGCCGGGCGGCAGGCTGATGCCGTGGAGAACGATCAGATCCGGCACGACACCCGCGGGCCGCTCGTCGAAGAACGGCGACAGGACCTGTTGGACGCCGACCAAGAGGCCGGTCGCGACGTCGACTCGCATGCGCACGATCATGCCACAATGGGTCGTGGACAACGCCAATTGGGTCGCGCGGGATCTCGCGCACGTGTGGCATCCCTGCACGCAGATGAAGGACCACGAGTCGGTCCCCATGATTCCGCTGCGCTCGGGCAAGGGCGTGTGGCTCGAGGACCATGCCGGGAAGCGCTACATCGACGGTATCAGCTCGTGGTGGGTGAACCTCTTCGGCCACGCGAATCCGCGCATCGGCTCGGCGGTCACCGAACAGTTAGGCCGCCTCGAGCATGCAATCTTCGCCGGGTTCACCCACGAACCCGCGGTAACGCTCGCCGAGCAGCTCGTCTCGCTCGCGCCGCCCGGATTGAACCGCTGCTTCTTCGCGGACAACGGCTCCGCCGCGATCGAGGTCGCGGTCAAGATGAGCTTTCACTTCTGGCGGAATACCGGGAAGTCGCGCAAGACCCGGTTCATCACGCTCGCGAACAGCTACCACGGCGAGACCCTGGGCGCGCTCGCGGTGGGCAACGTCGACCTCTACAAGTCCATCTACAAGCCGTTGTTGATGGACGTGATCACTGCGCCCTCGCCCGACGCCTATCCGCGCGAGCCGGGCGTCAGCGAGGCGGAGCACGCGCGCCGCCAGTTCGCGGCGATGGACGCGCTGCTGGCTGAACACCACGACACCGTCGCCGCCGTCATCGCCGAGCCGCTGGTGCAGTGCGCGGGCGGCATGCGCATGTACGACCCCGTCTACCTGCAACTGCTGCGCGAGGCCTGCGATCGCCACGGCGTGCATCTCATCGCGGACGAGATCGCCGTCGGCTTCGGCCGCACCGGCACGATGTTCGCCTGCGAGCAGGCCGGCATCCGTCCCGACTACCTGTGCCTGTCCAAGGGTCTCACCGGGGGATATCTGCCCCTGTCCGTCGTACTGACCACCGACGACATCTACGCCGCGTTCTACGACGAGTACGTCAAGCTCAACGCTTTCCTGCACTCGCACAGCTACACCGGCAATCCTCTGGCGTGCGCGGCCGCCAACGCCACGCTGGCCATCTTTCGTGACGAGCCCTGGCTCGAGCGCAACCGCGCGACGGCGCGGCACCTGCTGGCCAGCGTCGACCACCTGCGCGCTCACCCGCACGTCGCCGAGATCCGGCAGCGCGGCATGATCCTGGCGATCGAGCTCGTGAAGGACAGGGCGACGCGCGCGCCCTGGCCGTTCGAGGAACGGCGGGGGCTGCGCATCTATCGCCACGCGCTCGAACGCGGCGCGTTGATCCGCCCGCTCGGCACCACGATTTATTTCATGCCACCCTACGGCGGCGCTTTCGCCGAGGGCGAAACGCTCGCGCGCATCGCGACCGAAGGAGTCGAACTCGCATGCGCCTGACGCGTATCCACGTGGAGGGCCCGCTACAGTCGGGCAAGGGGGTCGCGCTGCCGGAGCAGTCGGGCCTGCACCTCACGCGGGTGCTGCGTCTCGATCCGGGAGCGCCGATCACGCTGTTCGATGGACGTGGCGGAGAGTACGCGGGCACGCTCGAACGTGACGGCAAGAAATTCTGGGCGCGCGCGGGCGAACACGACCCGGTCGAACGAGAGTCGCCGCTGTCGATCACGCTGTTGCAGGGCATCGCGCGCGGAGAACGCATGGATCTCATCGTGCAGAAGGCGACGGAGCTCGGCATCGCGCGCATCGTGCCCGTCCTCGCCGAACGCACCGTGGTTCGCGCGGACGAAAAGCAGCGCGAGCGCAAGAGGGAACACTGGCAGGCGATCGCCATCGCGGCGTGCGAACAATGCGGACGCAATCGCGTACCCGAGGTGCTGGCGCCGCATTCGCTGGGCGATGCCAGCGCGCTGCTCGAGCCGGACGGCTTGCGCTGCCTGCTCGCGGCCGATGCCGAATCGTCGCTCGCCTCGGTCGCGCAAGGCGCGGCGCTGCCGATCGCCCTGTTGATCGGTCCCGAGGGCGGGCTTGCGGACAACGAGCGTCGCTACGCGCTGGCGAATCGGTTCGTCGCCTGCCGCATGGGGCCGCGGGTCATGCGCACGGAGACGGCGGGCCTCGCCGCGCTCGCGGTCCTGCAGACCGTCGCGGGGGATCTGCGCGGCTAGACCGTCGGAGGAAATCCATGTTCGAAGCGAGTTCGCAGAAACCATTGCCCCGCGCGTTCTTCGTGCGGCGCATGTTGAAACACACCGGGTTCGTCGTCGGGCTGATCGCGTTCTCGATCGCACTCGGCATGGCCGGCTACATCGGCTTCGAGCACCTGGGCGCGTTGGACAGCTTCTTGAACACGGCGATGCTGCTCGGCGGCATGGGCCCGGTGAACCCGCCAGTCACCACCGCGGGCAAGCTGTTCGCCGGATTATTCGCGCTGTACGCCGGGCTCGTGTTCATCGTCACCGCGGCGCTCCTGTTCACGCCGTTGTTTCACCGGCTCATGCACCGTTTCCACTGGGACGGGAAATAGCAGGCGGCACGGCGCTCAGCGCGGCAACGTCGCGCGGCCGGATATGCGCCCAGACGTGGCGCGCACCCTGGATGCTCAGGTGATTGTCGTCGCGGTACATGAGTTCGCCGTCGATCACCGCGCGGCAGACGCGCCGATCGCACAGCGCCTCCATCGGGTCGACCACGTGCAGGTTGGTCGAATGCACCCGATGCGCCACGCGCTCGACGATCGCGCGCGCCGTCGCGGATTCGGCGACGATCTCGGCCCGGGGCTCCGTGCAGGATCCTGGCGGCCGCGCCGGCAACAAGCGATCGATCGGACGGATGCGCATGCACGAGCGCGGCGCGAAGTCGAGCGCGGGCACCGGCAGCATCAGCACGACGTCGCGTCCACCGCCGAGCAGCTGGCGCAGGTCGCGCTCGAGCGCCCGCTCGTAGGTCGCCGCGGGCGAGGCGTCCGGAAATTCGGCGGAGACGAAATGCTTCGGCGAAACGAAGTCGAACGTGTTCGCGTACTCCGAGGGGCTCGCGGTGTACATCGGGATGCGCGCGGTCAGGATGACGACGCGCGTCGCCGGGCCGATCGCGCGATACGCGCCGTCGATCACCGCCGGGCACAACCGGCGCCAGGCCCGTCGATTGTCGTTCCAGAACTGCGTGCGCTGCAGGTAGGGACAGGCCGACGCACCGATCTGCAGCACCGAGGCCTGCGGATTCGCCGCGCGGATGCCCGGCACGAACATGTTGGAATGCGAATCGCCGATCATCACGATCGACGGTTCGTGCTGGAAGTCGTTGCGCACGCAGAAGGAGTTCTTCCGCCACTCCTCCGGCTGCCCGTAACGTCGCGCGCAGCGCTCGTCGAGCCGCATCTCGGGTGCCCAGGCGAACGGGTCGTAGTCGAGCGACGTGCGCTGCGGCAGGCCGCCGGTGCTCGCGACGACCGCTCCGGCCACGGCGGTGGCGCCGAGCAGCGTCGTCAGGCGAAGACCGAGGCGCGGCAGGTCGCGTCGGCGACGCAGCGGCAATTCGACGAAGTGATACGTGGCCACCGCCGCGAGCGTTGCCAGCACCACCGCGCCGACGCGCAAGGCGCGCCCGCCCTCGGCGAGGTCGAGCTCGAGGACGCGCAGCAGGCTGAGCGGCGGCCAATGCCACAGGTACAGCGGGTAGCTGATGAGCCCGACATAGACGACGGGGCGCCACGAAAATAGGGTGCGATTGGGCAGTGCCCGGGGTCCTGCGGCGATGAACATCGCGGCGCCAAGCGTGGCGGGCACGGAGACGCCGACGAAACTCTCCTGCCCGGCCCGCAGGAACACGATCGAGCCGGCGATCAGCGCGAGACCCGCGATCGACAGCGCGTGGCGGCCCCAGGTGGCCACGGCGCCGACGGCCATGGTCGGCGGCAGTACCTTCCGCCGGCCCTTCTCCGCCGCGTACGCCGCCAGCACGGCGCCCGTGAGCAGCTGCCAGAAGCGCGTGAACGGTAGATAGAAACTCGCCGTGGCCGAGAACTGCGAGACGACGATGTGCACGGCGAACGATGCAACGATGACGCCCAGCACGAGGAACACGAGCGTGCGCGCCTTCAGCCGCGGGGCGAAAGCCATCAGTACGAGCGGCCACAACAGGTAAAACTGCTCCTCGACGCCCAGCGACCAGAGGTGCAGCAGCGGATTCGTCTCGGTCACCGGGTCGAAGTAGCCGGTCTGGGCCGCGAACACGAGGTTCGGAACGAACAGCGCACTCGCGGTCACGTTGTCCGCGAAGCGCTCCAGCTCGTCCGGCATCAGCACGAACGCGGCCAGCAGCGACACGCCAGCGAGCATCGTCAACAACGCGGGCAGGATGCGCCGGGCACGGCGCAGGTAGAAATCGAGCAGGCTGAAGCGGCGCTGGCGTGCGCCCTCGAGGATCATCCCGGTGATCAGGAAGCCCGAGATCACGAAGAACACGTCCACGCCCAGGAAGCCGCCGGGCAGCGTGAGCGGGAATGCATGGAACAGCACGACGGCGCCGACCGCCAGTGCGCGCAGCCCGTCGATGTCGGGACGGTAGGATTCCGTCAAGACATCATTCGACGAGTATGGAGGTCTCCTCGGAGATCATTTCCTCGATGCGCTCGAGATCCGGGATCCACGGCGCTTCGTTGATCATGCGCACCTGCGAGATGATCGGCGTGCGCTCTGCGAAGGTCTTCGTGGGATCGGGGCGCAGGATGTCTGCGCTCACGCGGACGAGCTGAGGAAAGCCTTGCGAGACCATGCCGTAATAGCCGCCTTCAACCTGGGAACCGAGCGCGAACAGCACGACGACGCGTGTGCGACCGGTCAATGGCGGGATAGTCTGGCCACAGGTCCCTTCGAATGAAATCAGCGGTATCTGACGGCTGCCCCAGGCGAAAGTCCCGAGGTACCACGGCGGGGCGCCGGGCATCTCGGACGGCGGCTGAAAGCCCACGACTTCGGCGACGCAGGAACGCGGGATGATCAGGCGACCGTCGAGCAGCGGGACCAGCAGGCTGTAGATTTCCGAGATTCTTTCTGCCATGGCGGATCCTAGTTGGCTTCGCGCAGGTGCGCCTCGCGGCGGCGCGCGATCAGCGGCTCGATCGCTTCGAGCAGCTGGGCTTCCTGGTACGGCTTGCCGAGGTAGTCGTCGACGCCGATCTCGATGGCGCGCGCGCGATGTTTCTCGCCGACGCGCGACGTGATCATGATGATCGGGATGCCGGCGAGACGCGGATCGGCGCGCACCTGCGTCGCCACTTCGTAACCGTCCATGCGCGGCATCTCGATGTCCAGCAGGATGATGTCGGGCGTGTTCTCCCGCAGCATCTCCATCGCGTCCACGCCATCGCGCGCCGTCAGCACGCGCATGCCGTTGCGCTCCAGCAGGCGTTGAGTGACGCGGCGCACGGTGATCGAGTCGTCGACCACCAGCGCGATGGAGCGCGTGTCCGTCTTCTCGCGCGGCATGACGGGCTCGGCGCGCACTCGCCAGTCCGTGCGCACCAGCGCGCCGATGTCGAGAATGATGACGATGCGGCCGTCGCCCAGGATCGTGGCTCCCGAGATGCCGCGGATCGCCGCGATCTGCGGTCCCACGCTCTTGACCACGATTTCTCGCGAGCCGACGAGTTCGTCGGTCACGAGGCCCGTGGAATGCTCGCCCGCGCGTACCAGGATCACGGGAACGGTCACGTCGCCATCGGGCAGCGGCCCGGGCTCGCGACCCACGTAGAACGCGAGGTGCTGGAACTTGTACTTCTGTCCGCCGTATTCGAACGGCGGCGCTTCGGGGCCGAGATGCGCCTCGACCTCGGTGCGCGAGAGACGCACGACGCCTTCGACGGTCGGCAGCGGCAGCGCGTACAGCTCGTCGTTCGCGCGCAGGATCAGCGCGTGGCTGATCGCGAGCGTGAGCGGCAGACGGATCGTGAAGCGCGAACCCTGGCCCGGCTTCGTCTCCATGTGGAGCGCGCCGCCGAGCTTCTTGATCTCGCTCGCGACGACGTCCATGCCAACACCGCGGCCGGACAGCGTGCTCACGGCGCCGGCCGTGGAGAAACCAGGTTCGAGGATGAGCTGCAGCGTGTCTTCGTCCGAGAGAGTCTGGTCCGCGCGGATCATGCCGAGCGAGATGCCCTTGTCGCGGATCGCCTTGAGATTCATGCCCGCGCCGTCGTCGGACACCTCGACGACCACTTCGGAGCCTTCGCGATGCAGCGCGATGGTGATCGTGCCGGTCTCGCTCTTGCCCGCCTTGCGACGTTCGTCTGGCTTCTCGATGCCGTGCGCAACGGCGTTACGGAGCATGTGCTCGAACGGCGGCATCATGCGCTCGAGCACCTGGCGGTCGAGCTCGCCGGAGGCGCCTTCGATCGCGAGTTCGGCCTTCTTGTGCGTGTCGGTCGCGGCCTGGCGCACGATGCGTGCGAGGCGCTGCACGTGGCGCTGGAACGGCACCATGCGCGTGCGCATGAGGCCGTTCTGCAGCTCCGTGATGGTTCGCGCCTGCTGGGTGAGCAGGTTCTGCGTGTCCTTCGTGAGATTCTCGAGCAGACCCTGGATGCTGCCGACGTCGTTCGCGGTCTCGGCGAGCGCGCGCGAGAACTGCTGTATCGAGGAATAGCGGTCGAGTTCGAGCGGATCGAAATCGCTCTTCTGGCCCTTTTCTTCCTCGTAGCGATGGAGGATCTGCGCTTCGGTCTCCAGCTCGAGCTTGCGCAGCTGTTCCTTGAGGCGCGTCACCGTCCGCGAGAGCTCGCCGACATTGAAGTCGATGGAGCCGATCTGCTGTTCCAGGCGCGCGCGCGCGATGCTCGCCTCGCCGGAATGGTTGAGCAGCTGGTCGAGCAGCTCGGCGTCGACACGCGCCAGCTCACCACGATCCGCGGGCGCTGCCGGTTCACGGCCTGGCGGCACCGCACCGGGCGGCAGCAGCGGCGCATCGGCGTCGCCGCCGGCGCGCGACACGATGGACGGCGACTCGGGCGACGTCGTTCTCACCACGCTGTCGATCGCCAACGATTCCGCCGGGAACTCCGGTGCCCAGACCGGCGCGAGCACCGGGGACTCGAGCGACATGGCCGGAACTTCCGGGGGCGGCATCACGAGCGGGGCTGGTGGAACGGCGGACAGCGCCGGTGCCGGCTTCGGCGGCGGCGTAGCCTCGGGCACCCGGGCGAACGCTTCGGGTTTGGGTTTGGGTTCGGGTTCGGGCTGTGGCGGCGATGGTGGCGGTGGTGGCGGTGGTGGCGCCACGTCGGCGGCCGGCGCGCCAGCGCCCAGCGCGTGGATCCTGGCGATGAGGCCGCGCGCGGTCGGCACGCCCCGGCCGGCGCTGACCGATTCCCGCATGCGCGCGAGTTCGTCGAGCGCGGACTGCGCGAGCGAGAAGGCGCGATCGTCGGGCGCGACGACCCCGCTGTCGATCTGCATGAACAGCGTCTCGAGCTCGTGGCTGAGATCGCCCATCGGCATCAGGCCCGCCATGCGGGCACCGCCCTTGAGCGTGTGCAGTGGGCGCTTGAGCGCGGACAGGCCGTCGACGCTGGTGCGATTCTCGTTCCACTGCGCGAGCGCGGTCTGCGATGCGTCGATGAGCTCGACGGCTTCGTCGGTGAAGATGCC
The DNA here is from genome assembly GCA_902826225.1 of uncultured Pseudomonadota bacterium. Lineage (GTDB taxonomy): Bacteria > Pseudomonadota > Gammaproteobacteria > Steroidobacterales > Steroidobacteraceae > CADEED01. The sequence goes on from CADEED010000047.1 coordinate 13,175, forward strand.
CGCGATGTCCGGATCGAAGTCGGTGAGGACATCCTCGACGACATCGGGCGCCGCGGCTGCGAGGTTTATTGCCGGTGCTTGAGAGGCCGCGGCTGGAAAGGGAGCGGGTGGCGCCGCGACCGCCGGCGCGGGCGATACGGTGGCCACTGGTGGAACGACAGCGAGCTCCGCGACGCGCGCAGCCTGCACGATGCGCTCCTCGAGCTTCTCCGTGGCCGCCTCGATGCGCGCGACGAGCGCGCCGTGCGACTGGAAGAATCCGGTCGACTCATCGAGGTGCGCGGCGACCGTCTGCATCGCGCTCATGCAATCGGCGAGGAGATCGAGATCCGGCGATTCGAGTCCGACTCCGCTGTCGAAGGACTTGCGCACCCAGTACTCGAGCGGCGCGGTCAGGCGGATGCCGTGGCGGGCTTCCGCCATGCGCGAGCTGCCCGAGAGCGTGTGGCAGGCGCGATAAGCCTCTTCCGTCACGAGGTGCGGCGCGGACTTCGGGCGCTCGGTGTTCACGAAGCGCAGCACCGCGTCGAGATTGACCTGGGTCTCGCGGCTGTAGATGTCGCGTAACTGCAGGTCGCTGCTCGATTCTTCTTCCGGCGCGGATAGCACGATGCTTTCACCCGGCGAATCCGACTCGCTCACGCTCCAGTCTTCGACGACTTCCATCGTCGACTGCAACGATTCGTCTTCGGACGCGGACGGTTCCGTCGGTGGCTGCAGCGTGGGCACCCTAGACGTCGCGGCGACCACGTCGTCGCGGCGCGTGTCGAGCGTGCGCTCGAGGATTTCCAGGGTGGCGGACGGGGCCCCCGGACCCTTGTTGGCGGCGATCGCGTGGGCGCGATCGATGATTTCCCGCGACTTCGGTGGCGCCGGCTTGCCCGCTTCGAGAGCGTTGACGAGCTCGCCGGCGAGGCCCACGGCATCCCGGACGACCGCGATGATGGCCGGCGACCGCGCGAGGGTGTTTTCGATGAGCTTGTTGAGCAGGTTCTCGATCGACCACGCGAACTCGCTGATATCGGTCGCGCCGACCATGCGGCCGGAACCCTTGAGCGTGTGGAACGAGCGGCGGACGCCGATGAGTGCCTCGGCCTCCAGCGGGTTCTGCTCCCAGGCCGGGAAAAGCTTGCCGATCCTGGCGACCTCTTCCCGCGCCTCTTCTATATAAAGAGTGAGCAGCTCGGGATCGATGTGGACGATCTTGGCACCCGACGGTGCGGACGCATGCAGCGTCGGCGCGCCCTGCGCGGGGGTCGCCACGCCCGCTTGCAGCGCGTGCGCGCGTGCCGTGGCGCCGGCATCGGCCAGCAACACGGTGGCGGCGTAGGCTTCGGGGCCGAGCGGCGGCACGGTGGGCACCACGCGCTTCGGCATCTGCGAGAGAGCCTCGAGACAGGTCTGCGCGTTGTCGAGCATGTACCAGGGATCCGCGCGGCCGGCCTGCAGCGTCTCCATGTAGTACTCGAGGCTGACCACGGCGTCCGCGAGGCGGTCGAGATAGTTAGGCGGAACCGCCGCGCCGCCCGGCTGCAGCAACTCCTTGAGATTCCTGGAGATGCCGTCGACGATGTCGACGGCGCGCGCCTTGCCGAGCATCAGCAGTCCGGCCTTGATGCCGGCGAGAAGGCCCGGCCACGCGTCCAGCGCACCGACGTCGAGCGTGCCCGCGACGTTCGAGGCGATGGCTTCCTTCACGCGGACGAGGTTCACGCTGCATTCGCGCAGCACCGCGGACTGGACCTGCTGGAAATCGACATCGCCGGCGTGCGGATCGACTTCGGCGTCCGGGTCCGGCGCGGCCTTCGGGACGATGAGCCCGATGAGGTCGCGGTCGAGGCGATCCTCGACGTTGATGAGCGTGGCCGCGATCTGCACAAGCGCCGCATGATCCGCCGGTGTCTTCCCCTGCGACATCGCTTCGAGGCGCGCGGTTTCTTCCAGCACCAGCTGGCGCAACTCGCCCAGGCCGAGCACGCCCAGCGTGTCGCCGATCTTGCGCAGCATGCCCACCTGCGCTTCGAGCTCGGCGGGCTGGCCGCCGCGGCGCACGAAGATGTCGAGCACGTCTTTGACCTTGCCGAGGTCCTCGCGGATGGCCGCCGAGACCGTGCGCATGAGCTTCACGGACGGCGCGGAGAGGTTCTCGCGCTCCTGCTCGACGGAGTCGTCGACCATGAGGAGCTCGTTGAGGCGGAACGAGGCGCGCACTGCCGTGACTTTCGGGCCGTCACTGTTCGCGCGCGCGGCGTAGTAGAGCAGGTTGTTGAGCAGCTCGACCGGCGGGTTCTGCGCGTAACGCGCCTCCCCCTGCGTGTAGAGCTGCAGGATCTCGCGATCCGCGAGGCCCATCAGACGCTTGATGGACACGCCCGTCTCGAGACCGCCGTCGCGCAGTGCCTCGATGATCGCGCCGACGACCCACCAGAGCTGGAACACGGCTTGCTTCGTCGCGACCTGTTCGAGCTGGTGCGCGACCGTCTCCAGGATCTCGAGGTTCTGTTCGGGACGTTCGCCGCGGATCCAGCCGACGAGGCCGAGCTGGAAGCGCGTACGCAGCCGGCGCGCCCACTGCTGGACCGAAAGTTCCTGTTCGCCGGCGGGTGCCGACACGGGCGCGGCCTGCTGGTCGGACTTGAGGTTGAGCAGCAGCAGCGTGCCTTCCGACAGCAGGGGCGAGCCCCGGACGGCGCGCAGATCGTTGAGCAGCGGCAGCAGCACGAGCGCGAGATCGCGGCCGCCCGCGAGTACGCGTTCGACGTAGCTCGGCAACTGGACCATGGCGCGCATGAGCGCGTCGAGCGTCTCGGCCTGGTTCTTCTGGGAAGCCGGAGTCAGCAGGTAATGAGTGACCTGCTCCATCTCTTCGGCGAGCAGCGCGGCGCCGAAGATCTCGAGCAGACGCAGGACGCCCTGGACCTGATGAAGGTCCGAAACGCAGCGCTGCAGGAGCACCACGTTCTCGGGCTGTTCGACGAAGGTCTCGAGCGCCGTGCGCGCTTCCCCGAGCGTGTTGTTCAGCTCGCGGCCGACGAGATCGAGCGTCTGTGAGGCAACTTCAGGCATTCAACGACTCTTTGGAACGGGTCACGATGCCAGGGACACCGGACGCGTGCGCGTCGCGGTGGCGCCCGACGACGGTGCGGCGCCGATACCGGTAGCCGACGCAGCCGCGGCCGCGATGGCAGCGCCGGCGGCGGCCACCTGGTGCGGCGTCGGCGCGCCCGGCAGGCGGAAGCCCGACGCGGACTGACGCATCGCCGCGGAAAGCTGCGCGAGCTTCGAGATGCTCTGCGACGTCGCCGTCGTGGATTCGGCCGTCTGCGTCGAGATTTCCTTGAGCACCTGCATGTTGCGCGCGATCTTCTGCGCTTCGCTCACCTGCAGGCGTGAGCTCGAGAAGATGTTCTGCACGAGACTCGCGATCTGGTTCGAGACCTGCTCGATTTCTTCGAGCGCGGCGCCCGCGTTCTCGGCGAGCAGCGCGCCGCCGACCACGTCGGTAGTGGACCGCTCCATCGAGACCACGGCTTCGTTCGTGTCGGCCTGGATGGCGCGGACCAGCGTTTCGATCTGGCGCGTCGCGGCCGCGGCGCGCTCGGCGAGGCGCTGGACTTCATCGGCGACCACCGCGAAGCCGCGACCCGCATCGCCCGCCATCGAGGCCTGGATCGACGCGTTCAACGCGAGGATGTTCGTCTGTTCGGCGATGTCGTTGATGAGCTCGACGATGTTGCCGATCTCCTGCGAGGACTCGCCCAGGCGCTTGATGCGCTTGCTCGTCTCCTGGATGGTCTCGCGAATCGTGTTCATGCCGTCGATCGTGCGGCGCACGGCGTCGCCGCCCTTGTGGGCGACGTCGACCGAGTGACGCGCGACATCCGACGCGCGCTCGGAATTTCCCGAGATCGCTTCGGTCGAGGCGGCCATGTTGCTGGCGGATTCGGTCGCGCCCGCGATCTGCTTCGACTGCGCGCTCGACGCCTTCGCGAGATGCACGGACAGTGCCTGCGTCTGGCGGGTGGCACCATCGAGCTGGATCGCCGACTGGTTGATGGTGGCCACGAGATCGCGCAGCACGCCGATCGCGTAGTTGATGGAGTCGGCGATGGTGCCCGTGATGTCCTCGGTGACCGTGGCCTGCACGGTCAGGTCGCCGTCCGCGAGGGGCGCGAGTTCGTCGAGGAGTCGCAGGATGGCCTGCTGGTTGCGTTCGGTTTCCTTGCGCTGCGCGATTGACAGGGCCTCGCGGTGGCCCATCTCGCTGTCGATGACCTTCACGCGCTGGAACATGAGGAACAGCGGGATCGCCGCGCACAGCGCGAGCGCGCCCGCGACCACGTACAGCAGCGCGATGCCGATGAAGAATCCCGCGATGGCGACCGCCGCGGCGAGCGCGACGAACACCAGCGTGGCGGTGATCAGCGTATTCAGCGACTTGAGCGAACGTGCGCTCCCGCCGGTGTCGGTGCTCATGCCGCGGCCTCCTGGAAGGACGGGCTCTCCACCAGCTGACGCAGGCTCAATACCGGCCATTGTTCGGGGCCGCGCTTGAAGGCGCCCGCGAGATATCGTTCGCAACGCACGACCGTCGGCGGCGCGTCGCCGGTGAACTCGGACTCCGAAAAGCGCCGGAAGCCGAGCACTTCGTCGACCAGCAAGCCGGCCGGCACATCCCGGTGATTGACGACGATCACGCGCACGTTGCGGCTGTTCGGCGTGACGCCCGAGCCCAGGTACTGACGCAGGTCGAGGATCGGAAGCAGCTGTCCGCGCACGTTCGAAATGCCCTTCACCCACGACTTCGCGCCCGGCACCCGGGTGAGGCCCGGCGGCACGGCGAGCACTTCGCGCGTCTCTTCGCGCGCGGCGAGGTACAGCTCGCCCGCCATGCGGAATGCGACGCCCACCCATTCGCGCGCGCCCGGGTTCTCCGAAGCCGCGGCGGCGGTGACGGCACGACCGCGGCGCTCGAGTTCGGCGAGCAGCTCGAACGGGCGATCACGGAGACTCTTGAGCGTTGAAACGTCTGACATGGAATTGGAGTTCATGGATCAGGCCGCGAGGGTCGCCTGCGCCTTCGCCACGAGTTGATCGGGCGACACCGGCTTGACCATGTAATCGACCGCGCCCTGGCGCAGGCCCCAGATCTTGTCCGTCTCCTGGCCCTTCGACGTGACCATGATGATCGGGATCGTCTTCGTCTTGGGATCGTTCGCGAGCGTGCGGGTGGCCTGGTAGCCATTGATGCCCGGCATCACGACGTCCATGAAGATCAGATCGGGAGTCATCTCGCGTGCCATGCGCACGCCCTCGGCGCCGTCCTGGGCAGTGGCCGTCTGGTATCCAGACTTCTCCAGCGCCTTTTTCATGACGTGCACTTCGGTCGGGGAGTCATCCACGATCAAAATGAGTGCCATATCTACCTCGCGCCGACGTGCGTCTCGATGGCCGACAGCAGCTCGTCCTTCGTGAAAGGCTTCGTGAGATAGAACTCCGACCCCACGATGCGTCCGCGCGCGCGATCGAACAGGCCGTCCTTCGAAGACAGCATGATCACCGGGATCGATTTGAACACCTTGTTGTGCTTGATGAGCGAACAGGTCTGATACCCGTCGAGACGCGGCATCATGATGTCGACGAACACGATGTCCGGCTGATAATCGGCGACCTTCGCCAACGCGTCGAATCCATCCACCGCCGTATAGACTTCACAGCCTTCCTTGGCGAGCAGCGTTTCCGCCGTCTTGCGTATGGTCTTGCTGTCGTCGATGACGAGGACCTTCAGACCCTTGAAATGGGAGCTGGTGTCGTTCACACGCAATCCTCTCCTGAGCAATCAAATAGCCGGGATTTGCAGTCTTTTGAATGCACTGCGCCCGGCAAGCTGGGGGCGTTTTAACATATAGGAATACCCCCGGCTATGCCGGTCACGTCACGTTTTTGAGGTTGGAGTTGGCGATGCCGAAAACCACTAGTCTTGCCGTCGTGATGGATCCGATCGCGAAGATCAAATTTGCGAAGGACTCCACACTTGCCATGTTGCTTAGCGCGGCAGCCCGTGGCTGGAAACTCACCTACTTCGAGCAGTCGGACCTCTATCTGCGCGACGGCGTCGCGCTCGGTCGCGGACGGCCGCTGCGGGTGTTCGACGATCCCGCGCGGTGGTTTGAACTCGGCGACAGTGCGGAGATGAAGCTCGGCGATTTCGACTGCGTGTTCATGCGCAAGGATCCGCCGTTCGACGCCGAGTACATCTACACCACCTACATCCTCGAAAGGGCCGAGCTGCAGGGCGCGTTCGTCGCGAACCGGCCGCAGGGCCTGCGCGACATGAACGAGAAAGTGTTCACGGCGTGGTTCCCCGAGTGCTGCGCCCCGACACTGATCACCCGCGACGCCGGCCGAATCACCGAATTCGCCGCCGAGCACGGCCGAATCGTCGTGAAGCCGCTCGACGGCATGGGCGGCAAGTCGATCTTCGTCACCCAGAAGGACGACAAGAATCTGCCGGTCATCATCGAAACGCTGACCGACTACGGGCAGCGATTCGCGATCGCGCAGCGGTACGTGCCGGAGATCTCCACGACGGGCGATTCTCGGGTGCTGCTGATCGACGGCCAGCCCGTCCCCTATGCACTGGCACGAATCCCTGCCGGGAACGACAACCGGGGAAATCTCGCCGCCGGCGCGAGAGGCGTCGGACGCGAACTCGACGAGCGCGACCGCTGGCTCGCAGCCCGGATCGGCCCGGTTCTGGCGGAACGCGGCATGGTGTTCGTCGGAATCGACGTCATCGGCGGATTCGTGACCGAGATCAACGTCACGAGTCCGACAGGAATTCGTGAACTCGAGCAGCAATTCGGGCTCAATATTGGAGCCATGGTCATGGATGCACTGGAGCGCGGGATCTCGAACCGATCCGCGCCGGGAAAATCAGGGGACAGATGACCGCCCGCGCGATGCAACTGCGCGAAGGCGCCGCTCCCTCGCGCGATCGTCTGACGACCACCGTGTTCATGGCGGCGCTCGTCCACGGTGTCATCATCGTCGGTGTCACCTTCGGCTCGGTGAAGAACGACTCCACGGGCGCACCCGGCCTCGAGGTGTTGCTCGTCTCCGAAGACGTCCCGGAGGCGAAGACCAACGACAAGGCCACCTATCTCGCGCAGCGCACCCAGCTCGGTTCGGGCAACTCGTTCGACCGCGCGGACGTGCGCGCGCCGCGCGCCGCGGCCGAACGCGCCGCGCGCAATGGCCGCACCGACGGCACGTCGCTCAGCGAGGATGTGGGCGCGCTGCTCGCTACCGCGGACGACCGCGCACTAACTACCACATCTACGCAACCCGAGATCCTCTACTTCGCGCCGCCCTCCAGCCTCGTCGAGATGACCGAAGTGCCCGTGCTGACCGACGGCAACAGCGAACGCGACAAGCTCGGAGTCGACGATTCGGAGGAGCGCAAGGTCGCCGGACCGCGCCGCGACGAACTGTGGGTCACCCCCGACACGCGTGAAGCCGTCATCGCGCCCTACCTGGTCTCCTGGCGAACCAAGATCGAGCGCCTCGGCACCCTGAATTTCCCGCGCGCCGCGTGGCGTGCACCCGGAACGCGCAATCCCGACGTGGAAGTCGCGATCAATGCCGACGGCACGCTGAAGTCCGCGACCATCCGCCGCTCCAGCGGTTCGGCGAAGCTCGACCAGGCGGTCATCGACATCCTGAAGCTCGCGAGCCCGTTCGATCCCTTCCCCCGCGAGCTCGCGGATCGCACTCGAATGTTGCGTTTCACCTACGGCTACCAGTTCGACGGCGGCCGCGTGGTGCCGGGCACCGTAACCGCACCGGCGGATTCGCAGTAGAGTAGACTCGACCCGCAATGAAAGGCGGCGTCACCAGTCTGTCCAATCACCTGCTGATCGCGATGCCCCAGCTCGCGGATCCGAACTTTTCGCAGACGGTTTCGCTCATCTGCGAGCACGGCGACAAGGGCGCGCTCGGCATAGTCCTCAATCGCCCTCTCTCGATGACGCTCAGTGAAGTCTTCGAGCAGATGAAGATCGACCCCACCGACAAGCGCGCCGCGGATCTTCCCGTGCTGCGTGGCGGCCCCGTCCACCAGGATCGCGGCTTCGTCCTGCATCGGCCGGGCGGCGAATGGGATTCCACCCACCGCATCTCGGATTCGATCCAGGTCACCACCTCGCGCGACGTGCTCGCCGCCATGGCGACGGGCTCCGGGCCGGAGAAGGCGTTCATCGCGCTCGGCTACGCCGGCTGGGAAGCGGGGCAGCTCGAGAAAGAGATGCTCGACAATTCCTGGCTCTCGGTGCCCGCCGATGAGAGCGTGATCTTCGACCTGCCCTACGAGGAGCGCTGGCTCGCATCGCTGCGGTTGCTCGGCGTGGAAGCCGGGCAGCTCACCTCGTTCTCCGGTCATGCCTGAGGGCGCCCCCGCCCCATTCGTCGTCGTCGCTTTCGATTTCGGGACCCGTCGGATCGGCGTCGCCAGTGGCGATACGCTCACCCGCACCGCCCACCCCCGCTCCACGCTCACCTGCGGGCCCAATGGCCCCGACTGGGCCTCGCTCCGGAAAGTGATTGCAGATCTCGCCCCTGCGCGCCTGGCCGTGGGCGAGCCCTATAATGCCGACGGAACACCGGGCCCGCTCACCGAGGCGGCGCGGCGGTTCGCTACCGAGCTGCGGAGCGTGAGCTCTCTTCCCGTCGACCTCGTCGATGAACGCTGGTCCTCGCAGGACGCGGAAGAGCGGCTGCGCGCGCAACGCGCGAGCGGCCTGCGCACGCGGCGCCTCTCGCGCGGCGACGTAGATGCGACGGCGGCCGCGGTGATTCTCGAACGATGGTTTGACGGACACTAACTACAAAATGATGGAACAGAACCGGCCGAACGGCACGCTGCGCCACCTCCTCACGCTGGAGGGAATGCCCAAGACGCAGATCGAGGCGCTGCTCACGCGCGCGCGCAAGTTCGTCCGGCCGATCGGCGAGGCACCTGTGCACACGCACAGCCTCGCCGGCATCACCGTCGCGAACCTGTTCACCGAACCGTCGACGCGCACGCGCGTGTCGTTCGAGCTCGCCGCCAAGCGCCTCGGCGCCGACGTGGTGAATCTCGAAGTGCAGCTGTCCTCGCGCGTGAAGGGCGAGAGCATGCTCGACACGATCTACACCCTCGAGGCCTGCCACGTGGACGTGTTCGTCATCCGCGACGCGGAGACCGGCGTGCACGAACTCGTGGCCTCGCACGTGAAGCCGCACGCGAGCGTGCTGTCCGCGGGCGAGGCGCACGTCGCTCACCCCACTCAAGGGTTGCTCGATGCGCTGACCATCCTGCAGGCGAAGGACAGGTTCGACGGCCTGAAGGTCGCGATCGTCGGCGACGTGCGCCATTCACGAGTCGCGCGATCTGCCTGGCATGCGCTCACCACGCTCGGCGTGGCGGAGATCCGCATCGTCGCGCCGCGGGCGCTGATGCCGCCCGCCGGCGAGTTCGCCGGGTGCGAACGCTTCAACTCCCTCGACACGGGCATCACCGGCGTCGACGTCATCATGATGTTGCGCATCCAGAAGGAGCGCATGGAGACTGCCGCGATCCCCGATGCCGACCGCTACTTCCAGAAATTCGGCCTCTCCGCCGAACGCCTCGCGAAGGCCAAGCCAGACGCCATCGTCATGCATCCCCAGCCGATGAACCGCGGCATCGAGATCGCGTCGGACGTCGCGGACGGGCCGCAGTCCGTGATCAAGGACCAGGTCCGCAACGGCGTCGCGGTTCGCATGGCGGTGCTCGAGGCCGTCATCGAAGGGCGCGGGCCGTGAGCGCATTGCCCCACGAGGAGTCCGGCCGCGGCGCCGGCGTCCATCCCGCGCATCGCGGCAGCATCTTCCTCGAGGACGGCACCGTCGTCGCGCACGAGACGTGGCCCGGCGACCAGTACGTGTTGCGCCTGCGCGCGCCCAAGTGCGCCGGGCGGGCGCTGCCCGGCACGTTCGTCCACCTCACTTGCGACCCGGACGTGCCGATGCGTCGGCCGCTGTCCATCCAGCGCGTAGACGCGACCGAGGGCTGGATCGAGATCCTCTACAAGATCGTGGGCCCGGGACTGCGCAGTCTGAGCAAGCGCCGTGTCGGCGACGTCATGAGCGTGCTCGGCCCGATCGGCCAGCCTTTCCGACCAGACCCCGCGCGCGCGCGCTCGTTGCTCGTGGGTGGCGGCGTGGGCATTCCGCCGATGGTCTTCCTCGCGGAGTGGATGAGCGCCCAGGGTGGCCCCTGGAAGCCCCTCGTGCTCATGGGGTCCGAGATTCCATTCCCGTTCAAGACGCGCCCGTCGACGATTCTCGTGCCGGGCATCCCGGCGGGGGCGATCGGGGCGCACCCGCTGCTCGACGGCTGGGGCATTCCGAGCCGGCTCGCGAGCAGGGCCGGGCTACCCGGCTGTTACGACGGCTTCGTCACGCAGCTCGCGGACGAGTGGTTAGGCTCGCTCGACGCGGCAGCGAAGTCCGAGGTCGAGGTGTTCTCCTGCGGTCCGACCCCGATGCTGGAGGCGGTGGCGAAGGTCGCGGCGAAGCACGGCGTGCCCTGCCAGGTGTCGCTCGAGGAGTTCATGGCCTGCGCGGTCGGCGGCTGCGCCGGGTGCACCGTGAAGGTGGCGACGCCGGACGGCCCTGCGATGAAGCGCGTGTGCGTCGACGGTCCGGTGTTCGATTCGCGGGCCGTGTTCGGCTGAAAAAGGGGGGCGCTCACATTCCCGTGATCGCCCCCGGGTTCACCCCTTCACGCAGAGAACCTGCTTCAACGTATGCGCGATCTCGACGAGGTCGCGCTGCGCCGCCATGACCGCGTCGATGTCCTTGTAGGCGGCCGGAGACTCGTCGACGACCTCCGCGTCCTTGCGACACTCGACCCCGGCGGTTGCCGCCTCGTGGTCAGCGACGCTGATGCGCGCACGCGCCTGCTTACGCGACATCACGCGGCCCGCACCATGGCTGCAGCTCTGGAAACTCGCGGGGTTCCCGAGTCCGCGCACGATGAACGAACGCGCACCCATCGATCCGGGGATGATTCCGAGTTCGCCACGTCGCGCGCTCACCGCGCCCTTGCGCGTCACGAGCACGTTCTCGCCGAAATGCCGTTCCCGCGTGCAGTAGTTGTGGTGGCAGTTCACCGCCACTTCACCCAGCTGGAACGGTCGGAGCACTTCGCGCATGACACGCAGCACCGCGTCCATCATCGAACGCCGGTTTTCGGCCGCGTAATCCTGCGCCCAGGTCATCGCCTCGACGTAGTCGTCGAAATGCTCCGTGCCCTCGACCAGGTACGCGAGATCGCGATCGGGCAGGTTGACGAAGTGCTTCTTCATGTCCTTGCGCGCCAGCTCGATGAAGAGCTGGCCGATCATGTTGCCGATCCCGCGCGAGCCCGAATGCAGCATCACCCAGACCGTGTCCGTCGCATCGAGACAGACCTCGATGAAGTGGTTGCCACCGCCGAGCGTTCCCAACTGCCGCTGGGGTTCCTTGGTCGACAACTTCGGCTGCTTCGCGACGATCGCGTCGTGACGCTCGCTGAGCGCGCGCCACTTCGAGATCACCGAGTCCGGCGTGACGGCCCACGCGCCCTTGTTCGCGCGACCCTTGATCGACACGAAGCCGTGCGGCACCGCACGCTCGATGCGGGCGCGCAGGTCCGACAAGGACTCCGGCAGATCGCGGGCCGTCAGCGTCGTCTGCACGGCCATCATTCCGCAGCCGATGTCGACCCCGACCGCGGCCGGGATGATCGCGCCCTGCGTCGCGATGACGGATCCCACCGTCGCGCCCTTGCCGACGTGCACATCCGGCATTACCGCCAGGTGCGAGTGAACGAACGGCATGCGCGCGATGTTCGCGAGCTGATGTTTCGCCTGCTCGTCGACCGGCACGCCGTTCGTCCACATCTTCACGTGCCGGCCGCCCTCCACGTTCATCACTTCGTACTTCATGACTCGAATTCTCCATCAAGAGCCCGGGGTGCCCGGGCCGTGTTTCGGCAACCCACGCCCCTGCCCTTCCGTCCCCGACCCGTGAGCCCAGTTGACCACGGGTCTGCAGGAAATCGCCCTGGGGCGCGTCTTTTCACGGGGCCGGAAACGCCGAAGGCCCCGATCAGCGGCAGCTGACCGGGGCCTCGTTCGGAGTGCCTTGCGGAGAGCTGCCTGAACGACGCCCTCCGTTCGTCGAAGAGCTAGTCCGGTTTTCTCTTGGCGCGCTCGCCGTCGACCACGGGCGCGCAGACGCCGTGCCGATTCGACCGAATCGGTTGGGGCAGTGTGGCCAGCGCGTCGCCGGGCGAATGCGTGAGGTAGTTAGGATGCATGGGGGCGCGCATTCTAGGCGTGAATCCGCCCGTGTCAAGCGCCGGTCGTCTGAATCGCCGGGGCCCGGCTCGGATCAGCCGAAGTTGATCTTCGCCTCGAGATTCGAGCGCGAATCCGCGTTCGTGAGGGCTTCCTCGAGATCGATCTTGTTCTGCTTGAAGAGGTTCAGCAGCGCGACGTCGAAGCTCTGCACGCCGCGCTCGGAGCTGGCGACGATGGCTTCCTTGATCGCGGATACGTCGCCCTTCTTCACGAGCTCGGTGATGTATGGCGTGTTCAGCATGACCTCGATGGCCGCCATGCGCTTGCCGTCCTTGCCGACAACCAGGCGCTGCGAGCAGATCGCGCGCAGGTACTGCGACAGGTCGAGGAAGATCTGCTTGTGCTGGTCCTGCGGGAACATGTTGATGATGCGATCGAGCGTTTCGGCGCTGTTGTTCGCATGCAGCGTCGACAGCACGAGATGGCCGGTGCCCGCGAGGTTGATCGCGGCCTCCATCGTCTCCCGGTCGCGGATCTCGCCGATGAGGATGACGTCGGGCGCCGCGCGCATCACGCCACGCAGCGCGCGCGCGAAGTTCTTGGTGTCGAGCCCGACTTCGCGCTGGTTGACGATGGAGCGCTTGTTCGTGTGCAGGAACTCGATGGGATCCTCGATCGTGACGATGTGGTCCGACGAGGTCTCGTTGCGATGGTTGATCATCGCGGCGATTGAAGTGGACTTGCCGGAGCCCGTGGCACCGACCATCAGGATGAGCCCGCGCTTCATCATGATGAGGTCCTTGAACATGTCGGGCAGGCCGAGCTGGTCGAGCTTCGGCATGTCGGCGCTGATGTAGCGCATCACCATCGCGGGATAGCCGCGCTGGTAGAAGACGTTGACGCGGAAACGGCCGAGACCCGGCTCGGAGATCGCGAAGTCGATCTCGAGTTCGCGCTTGAAGCTCTCGAGCTGCTCGGGCGTCATCAGCCCGAACGCGGCCTGCCGTACGGTCTCGGGCGAAAGCACCTGCTTGTTGATCGGCAGGATCGCGCCCTCGATCTTGACCTTGATGGGCGAGTTCGACGTGAAGAACAGGTCGGACGCCTTGCGCTCGACCATGAGTTTGAACAGCGGCCGGGTGTTGAGCACCATCGGCGAGTTGTCGCTCGTGTGCTTCGCCTTGAGCGTTTCCTCGAGTTCGTCGTTGACGGCGGCCATCTTCAAAACGACCTGCCCTGCTGTTCGTCATCGACCATGCTGAGCGTGCCGCCGTCGTCGAGATTCTTCACTTCGCGCTTGCTCTCGAGCTTGATGCGCAGGCGCAGCTCGTTCTTGGAGTCGGCATTGCGCAGCGCGTCCTCGTACGAGATGAAGCCGGTCTCGTACATGTCGTAGAGCGCCTGGTCGAAGGTCTTCATGCCGACGCGCGTCGAGCGCGACATGACTTCCTTGATCTCGGTGACCTTGCCTTTGAAGATGAGGTCCTGGATCAGCGGCGAATTCAGCATGATCTCCATCGCCGCGATGCGGCCCGCGCCGGATTCGCGCGGGACGAGCCGCTGCGACACGAGCGCGCGGATGTTCAGCGACAGATCCATCAGGAGCTGCTCGCGGCGTTCGTCGGGGAAGAAGTTGATGATGCGGTCCAGCGCCTGGTTGGAGCTGTTCGCGTGCAGGGTCGCGAGCACGAGGTGGCCCGTCTCGGCGAACTGTATGCCGTACTCCATCGTCTCGCGATCGCGGATTTCGCCGATCAGGATGACGTCGGGCGCCTGGCGCAGGGTGTTCTTGAGCGCCGAGTGCCAGCCGTCGGTGTCGACGCCGATCTCGCGATGCGTGATGACGCAACCCTTGTGCTGGTGGACGTACTCGACCGGGTCTTCGATGGTGACGATGTGGCCGCGTGTCTTCTCGTTGCGGTAACCGACCATCGCAGCGAGCGACGTCGATTTACCCGAGCCGGTGCCACCGACCATGATGCAGAGGCCGCGCTTCGACAGCACGACTTCCTTGAGGATCGGCGGAAGGTCGAGCTCTTCGAACGTCGGGATCTTGGAATTGATGAGACGGATCACGCAGCCGGTGTTGCCCTGCTGCACGAACGTGTTCACGCGGAAACGGCCAATGCCCGGAGGCGCGATGGCGAAGTTGCATTCCTTCGTCGCGTCGAACTCCTTCGTCTGGCGGTCGTTCATGATCGCGCGCACGAGCACGGCCGACTGCTCGGCGGTCAGCGCGCGTTCGGACTGCGGCCGCACCTCGCCGTCGATCTTGATCGCCGGCGGGAAGCCGGCGGTGATGAACAGGTCGGAGGCCTTCTTGTCGACGACGCGACGCAGAAGGTCTTGCATCAGCTTTATGCCCTGCTCTCTGTCCATCCGGAAACTCCGTTACAAACTGTCTTTGTTGGCCGCTTTGTAACGGGCTTCTTCTTTGCTCACGACACCCTTCGTGACGAGGTCCGCGAGGCACTGGTCGAGCGTCTGCATGCCCTGCTGTGCGCCCGTCTGGATCGCGGAATACATCTGCGCGATCTTGCCTTCGCGGATCAGGTTACGGATCGCCGGCGTG
>CADEED010000048.1:0-7759 GCA_902826225.1 uncultured Pseudomonadota bacterium
GCTGGCGCATGAGGGGGCGGATGTGAAGCGAGCGCGCAGTCTTCGTTGCGGCCGAATTGCATAGGGTTGACGAAGATGCTGGAGATGAATCGCTTGCCGTGATGGCGGGCCGCTTCGATGAGGCTCACGTGGCCGGCGTGCAGGTTGCCCATCGTCGGCACGAACACGACGCGCTCACCGGCGGCATGCCATTGCGCGACTTCGCGGCGTACCGCGGCGATGGTGGTGACGGTCTGCATGAAGGAAGGCTAGGCGTGGAATTCGTGCTCGGGCGCCGGATACGACTTGTCCTTGACCGCGCGCACGTACCGGCGCAGCGCGTCGAGATTCGACGTCGCGCCTTCCATGAAATTCTTCACGAAGCGCGGCTTGCGCCCCGAGGTGATGTCGAGCACGTCGTAGAGCACGAGAATCTGCCCGTCGGTAGCCGGGCCGGCGCCGATGCCGATGACCGGCACCTCGACCGCTTTCGTGATCTCGGCGCCGAGTTCGGACGGAATGCACTCGAGCAGCACGATGTCCGCGCCCGCCGATTCGAGCGACCTGGCGCTCTCCAGCATGCGGCGCGCGGCGTCGGAACCCTTGCCCTGCACGCGGAAGCCGCCGGTCTTGTGCACCGACTGCGGCTTGAGCCCGAGGTGCGCGCACACGGCGATGTCGTGCTTGGCGAGGAACTCGACTATCTCGAGCTGGTTTGGCCCGCTCTCGAGCTTCACCATCGCGGCATTGCCTTCCTGCATGAGCCGCACCGAGTTCTTGAGCGCGACGTCGCGCGTGGGATAGCTGGCGAACGGCAGGTCCGCCATCAGGAAGGGGCGATGGTTGCCGCGCGCGACGGCACGGCAGTGGTAAACGATGTCGTCCATGGTCACGGGCACGGTGGTGTCGTGACCCTGCAGCACCATGCCGAGCGAATCGCCGACGAGCACGACGTCGGCGTCGGCCGCGTCGCACAGCACCGCGAAGCTCGCGTCGTAGCACGTGATGCTCGCGATCTTCTCGCCCTCGCGCTTCATGCGGTCGAGCGGCCCCAGCGACACGGGCGGCCGCGTGGAATCGCGCTGTTCCAAATGTGTGTACAAAACCGAACCCCTCTGACGAGCGATCAGATACTAACGTGACGCATCGGGTTGTAGTACATGCGCCCCTTCTTCATGCGGCGGATGGCGCCCACGAGTTCGTCGTAGTCCGCCTGGTTCGCCACGGGGTCGATGCTTGCCGCATTCACGATGAGCAGCGGCGCCCGGTCGTATTCATGGAAGAACCGCGCATAGGCGTCGTTCAGCCGGGCGAGATAGGCCGCGTCGATGCCGGAGGTCTCGTAGGCGATCCCGCGTTTCCCGATCCGCTGCAGCAGCGTCTCGACGGGCGCCTGCAGGTAGACGACGAGATCCGGCTTCGGCGGGTCGACGGCGAGACGCGAGGCGACCTGTTCGTAGAGCGACATCTCGGCCTGGTCGAGCGTCAGCGACGCGAACAGCCGGTCCTTCTCGAATAGATAGTCCGCCACGCGCCGCGGCGCGAACAGGTCCTGCTGCTTGAGCGTGCCCAGCTGCTGCGCGCGCTGGAACAGGAAGAAGAGCTGCGCCGGCAGCGCGCCCGACTTCGGATTCTTGTAGAAACGCTCGAGGAAGGGATTCTGCGCGTCCTGTTCGAGCACGAGCTCGGCCTCGAGCGTCCCGCCCAGGCGTCTCGCGAGACTCGTCTTGCCGACTCCGATGGGCCCCTCGACGACGATGTAGCGCTGCGCGGGCACCTCCGGCGAGATGCTCGGCGGCAGCACGGCCTGCGCGTCGTCGACCGGGGTCTCGGGCGCGCTCACAGCTTCTCGACGCCGCGGTCGGCGACTCGCGCGCGCAGTTGTCGCACGGAACCGGCGGCCGGCACCTCGAGATCGGGCGCGATATCGGCGAGTGGATACAGCACGAAGTCCCGCTGCGCGATCCCCGGGTGCGGCAGCGTCAACGACTCCGTCGCGCGCGTTTCCCGCCCCACGACGAGCAGGTCGAGATCGATGAGGCGCGGACCCCAGCGCTCGCGCGGCGGCGCGCGGCCGAGCTCGAGCTCGAGCGCGCGCAGATCGGCGAGCAGTTCTTCCGGCGCGCGCGTCGTCAGCAGGCCAGCCGCGGCATTCACGAACGCGGGCTGGACCACCGTACCCAGCGGCCGGGTGCGGTAGAGCGGCGATGTCGCCACGAGCCGCGACCCGGGAAGCGCGCCGAGCGCTGCCAGCGCACGTTTCACCTGGCTCGCGGGATCGGAGAGATTGCTGCCGATGCCCACGTAGGCCGGGAGCCAGCGCTGCAGGGCGATTGCGTGGCTCAACGGTCTGCTGACCGCATTCATGTCGCCGCAGGCGCCCGTCCGCGGCCCCGGCGACGACGGCGGCGCGGGCCGCGGCGACCGCCGGCCGCGCCCTCGCCCTCCCGCCGCTGGCCGCCGAGCGCATCGGCGAGCGCTTCTCGATCCGGCTGCGAGACTTCCTGCACCTTCGTCCACCAGTCCGCGAGCTCGCGCGACGCGAGGCCCATGTCCGCGCGCAACAGCAGCAGGTCGAATCCCGCGCGGAAGCGCGGCTGTTCGAGCATGCGCAAGGCACGCCGTCCACGCGGCTGTTCCAGGCGCGGCTGCGCCGCGAACATCTCGCGCACTCCCAGCGAAAACCGCTTCGGGATCGAGATGCGTCCCTGCGCGCCGCGCGCCGCGCGGTCGACCGCATCGACGATCGTACCGATGTCGTGCCATTTCTCCTGCGGCTGCTTCTCGATGATCTCCGCGATCGGCCCGTACAACAGCAGCGCGAACAGGAACGTCGGGGTGACTGGTTTGCCCTGCGCGACACGCTGGTCGGTATTGAGGAGGCCCTGGCGAAGCAGCCGCGCGACGGCGCCCTCCGGGTGCTTGTCGAGATACGCGGCGACCGTGGGGAGCAGCTCGCCCAGCAACCCATGCTGCTGCAGCACGACGAGACTCATCGCGCCGTGGCCGGTCAGGAACAGCTTCAGCGTCTCGTCGAACAGGCGCGCCGGCGGCACGCTCGCGAGCAGGCTGCGCAGTTCCGGTATCGAGCTGCCGGTCTCGCCGTCGAGCGAGAAACCGAGCTTCGCCTCGAAGCGCGCCGCGCGCAGCATGCGCACGGGATCCTCGCGGTAACGCGTGACCGGGTCGCCGATGAGCTTGAGACGGCGCGCCTGGATGTCCTCGACGCCGCCGGCGTAGTCCCAGATCGAGAAGTCGGCGATGTTGTAGTACAGCGCGTTGGCCGTGAAATCGCGGCGCCACACGTCGTCGTCGATCGTGCCGTACGCATTGTCGCGCAGGATGCGGCCGTGCTCGTCCGTCACGCGATCCTCGTCGTCGTCGTCGCCCGCGCCCGCGTGGCGCGAACGGTCGCGTTCGACGAGTGGCGTGACCGCGTGAATGCCCGTGCGATGCGAGCCGGCCTCGGCGAGCACCGTGCTCTCGTCGGCTTCGTCGTCGTCCAGGAGTTCGTCGTCCTCGAGCACCTCGTCGTCATCGAGATCCGGGATGGTGGATTCGATCGGCTCGTCCACCGGCGAACTCGTCGCGCGAAAGGTTGCGACCTCGATGATCTCGCGTCCGAAGAACACGTGCGCCAGGCGGAAGCGCCGGCCGATGAGGCGGCAGTTGCGGAACGTGCGCTTGACCTCCTCCGGCAACGCGCTGGTCGCGATGTCGAAGTCCTTCGGCGTGATGCCGATGAGCAGGTCGCGCACGCAGCCGCCCACGAGGAAAGCCTCGTAGCCCGCTTCGCGCAGCCGGTAGAGAACGCGCAGGGCATTCGGCGAGATCGCATTACGCGATATGGAATGTTCGGCGCGGGGGATGATGCGTGCGGCGGGCCGGTTGGCCGGAATGCCAGGCAAATCGTCGTTCAAGATCGAAAGGTTCCGCTTGAGCTGGAATAAGCGGCGCATATACTACCGCGCTCGAATTCTGGACCCGCCGCTTAGAGACGCTCCCTTCGTCTAGAGGCCCAGGACATGGCCCTCTCAAGGCCGTAACACCGGTTCGAATCCGGTAGGGAGCGCCAATCAAATCAATGGCTTGTCGAGTTCCGGCACGAGAGGCTCACACCATGATCGCGAAAATCGTCGCCACTGCCGTCGCGCTCGCTGCGGTCGCGCTCGCCACGAATCCCGTCCATGCTTCGGATGGCGCGCTCGACCAGAACGGCTGTCACTACGACCGCCAGGGCAACGGCGCCTACCACTGCCACGAGGACCGGGGGCCGAATCCGGATCGCTTCGCGAACGTCAAGAAGACGCGCGAGAACATGTGCATCGACAAGCGCAACGCTAACTACCGCACCACCTCGAGGTTCGTGGCATATCGCACGATGGGTGAATGCGTGCGCAGCGGCGGTGTCGAAACCTTCGACGAAAGCGGTGGCCTGCGCAACAAGCCCTGGGGCTGACCGGGCCTGGACGTTCAGCGGCATCGAAGGCTGACCTGGTTTCGGTCGGGATGACGGTGAGGGACGCGGCGCACCCGCGTCCCGGACTTGTCTTACAGCCGGGCGGCCGATCCGGCCCGGAAAATGGCCCGATGCCTGAAATCCCGGTCCCTGAACACCTCGCGCCGCCGTGAGTTCTTTCATCACGCGCAGCGCGGTCCTCGCGACCGCCCGCCTGCTCAATCAAGCCCTGGGACTGCTCAGCCCGCTGCTCCTCGTCCGTCTGCTCGACATCGTCGAATACGGCCGGTATCGGCAGTTCATGGCGACTGCCATGCTGATCACCTCGCTTGGCGGGTTCGCGCTGTCCGCGAACCTCAACTACCTCATCGCGCGCTCCCCCGAACGCGTCGCGGCGGACATCACCAAGACCTCGGTGCTCATGCTCGCGGTTGGCTTCGTGAGCGCGCTGCTGATCTTCCTGTTGCGCGAATGGATCGTCCCGGCCGAGATCTCGACGTCGTGGCTGCTGCTCGCCGCGTACGTGTTCCTGTTCCTGAATCTGGAGGTCCTGGTCTCGTACTGGCTCGCCCACGGCAACTCGCTCGCCGTGATGGTCTACACCCTGCTCATCACGGTATGGCGGCTCGGCACGCTGCTGTTCGCGGCGCTGTGGTTCCGCGAAGTGGAGATGATCTTCGTCACGATCGTGGTCGCCGAGGGCGTCAAGAACGTCGGCATCTACCTGTACCTGCGCGCGCGCGGACTGCTCGTCTTCCATTGGCAGCACGACGTGTTCCGCGAACAGATCAAGCTCGTCGCGCCACTGGGCCTGGGCTCCGTGCTCAACAAGGCCAACGACTTCGGGAAGGTGGTCGTCGGCATGCAGATGGGCCCGGTCCCCATGGCCATCTATTCGACCGCCGCCTACCAGGTCCCGCTCGTCAACATCGTCCAGACGTCGCTGTCGGACGTCATCTTCCCGGACATGGTGAAGCGTTCGCTGCGTAATCCGGCCGAGGGCCTCAAGCTGTGGAAGCGCGCGCAGACGCTCGTGTTCGCGCTCATCTGCCCGGCGTGGCTGTTGCTCACCTACTTCGCGGAGCCGCTGATCCGGCTCGCGTTCACGGAGCAGTACGTCTCGGCGACGCCGTTCTTCCAGGTCTTCCTGCTGCTCATGGTGCGGCAGTGCTTCCAGTTCTCGGTGCCATTGCGCGCGGTCGCCGACAATGCGTCGTTCGCGACGTCGAACGCGGTGGCACTCGCAATAAACGCGGCGCTGCTGTTCGTGCTGATGCCGCACTACGGTTTGTGGGGCCCGACGCTGGGCTTCGTCGCCGGCCAGATGTGGACGTCCATCTACCTGTCGCGCCGCGTCATGCAGCGATATCAGTTGCCGCTGTCGGACCTCATGGAATGGAACAAGCTCGGGCTCGCCCTGGCGGCTTCGCTCGTGGCACTGGCCGCGCTGCACGGTGCGATGATGTGGCTGCCGCACATGCGCATTTCCGCGCTGGTGGGCCTCGCGGTATTCGGCGCCGTGTACGCGCTCGCGGCGCGACTCATCCTGAAAGAAGAATACGGCTACCTGATGCGCGCGCTCGCGCGGCGGCGGAAACCCGCATGAGCCGCACCCTGTTGATGATCTCCTATCACTATGCCCCGAGCCCGGCCGTGGGCGCGAAGCGTTTCAGTTTCCTCGCGCGCGAGTTCACGCGCCTCGGCTACGACGTGCACGTGATCACGAATGCCCTGCGCGAATCCAGCCTGGGTGCCGCCGACTCGACGCTGCCGCTCGCCGGCCAGGTGCACCGCTGCGTCACGCCGCTCGAGGTGCCGCTACCGGGCACGGGTTTCCTGCGCCGCGCCGCGAACTCCGTGCTGCGCCGCGCGCTCGAGCCGGTGAGCATCGAGTACTTCTGGGCATACGCCGCCACGCGCGCGGCGCTCGAAAGCTTCGCGGGTCGCGGCACCCGGGGCGTCGTGATCGCGACTTCGCCACCGTATGCGTCGCTGATCGCGGGCTCGCGCATCGCGCGCCGGCTCGGCTGGCCGCTCATCGTCGACTATCGCGATCCCTGGAGCGCCCACACGTGGCCGCGCTGGCGACGCGGCGCGCTCGCGAACCGCCTCAGCCGCCGGGTCGAGAGACCCATCGTCGCAGCGAGCGCCGCGCGCATCCTGAACACGCCCGCGATGCGCGATGCGTTCGAGCGACATTTTCCGGAAGCGCCGGCCGCGCGGAACTACGTGATCCCGAATGGCTTCGATCCGCAGGATCCGCCGCCGCCACTCGCGCAGACCGGTCCCGTCGAGATCGTACATGCGGGCGAGATCTACACCGGCCGATCACTCGTGCCCGTGCTGCAGGCCGCACGCCGCCTGCACGCGCGCCACCCCGACCGCCCGATCCGCGTGACGACCTACGGCGAACTGCCGGCCATCGAAGTGGCGCGCATCCGCGCGGCGGACTTGACGGATCTCGTCCGTGTGCATCCGCGCATCCCGTTCACGCGCCTGTTTTCCGACCTGCAATCCGCGCACGCATTGCTCGCCATCGTCGGCGACCACATGCTCTATTCCGCGCCCTACAAGGTCTACGACTACATGGCCGCCGGCCGGCCGATCCTGGGACTCGCCCCGCGCGGGGCCGCGCTGTTCAACCTCCTTTCGGAAAGCGGCGCCGGCACCTGCCTCGAACCCACCGACGTCGACGGCATCGAAGCCGCTCTCGAAAAAATGCTCTTCGCACCCGCCCCCGATTCCCGCGCCCGAATCGAACGCTTCCGCTGGTCCAATCTGGCCCTTCAATACCGTCTGGCCATCGAATCGGTCGCCGGCGGCTTGGGCGCCGCCCCGCCTCTCGACCAACCCATGCGCCGCGCCGCCAATAGATAGCCACCGCGACCCTCCGCTCTCTTGGCAGTAGAGTCGTCGCTGAGTGCGCCACCGACCTCGATGCGATACCCGGGCGGTAGTTTGGCCATCAGCGCCGCGATCGGCGCGTCGAGCTGCTCGTTGACCGTCGCGGCGTGCAAGCCTTCGCCGATCTTCGACTGCACCAGCGCCAAACCATTGCAGCGCACGAACGGCATTCGCAAGGGCTTCTCCCGATCGGCCTCTTGCTTGCAGGGATCCTATTCCCGGTCAAGTGTGCTGTCGCGCACAAATGCAATGGCTACGGAGTCGTTGCACCGTTTCCAAGCTACTCTTCCCCGCATGGCGAACGAACCCGCACCCGACGCGCGGCTGGATCAGCTGGAAGCCCTGCTCGACCGCTGGCAATCCAGCCTCGACCTGCACGCGAAATACGCCGCGCTCGATGACGAGCGCTACTGGCAC
>CADEED010000048.1:7769-25585 GCA_902826225.1 uncultured Pseudomonadota bacterium
CGACAGCTCGGCAATTCCGACTTACCGTGTATGCCAGCTCGCGCGCAAACGCGTCATCGCGCTCAAGCGCATCGTGGCGCAGCGTCAAGCCGAGGGTGACCGCACGTTCATCGAGGGAATCGAAATCATGGGATTCCTCGCGACGCTCGTCGGCATTACATCGGTCGAACGTTTCATTCCGTTGGCGACACACGAGACCGAGCGGCGCGACGTGCTGGCCGCGAAGCCCGCGGCGGCGAAGGCAGAGTCCAAGGCGGAGTCGCGTCCCGCGCCCGCGGCCCGGGAGCCGGCCTCGCGTACCGGCGAACACAAGCGCACGGCGGATACCACGCGGCAGATGCCGCAGTTGCCGAACTCCAGGGTGTACCGCCTGCTGGCTGCGCAGCGCGCGGGTGTGCCGCTCAAGTCCGCGGCCGCTTCCCCGGCGCCGCCGAAGCGGCCGTCCACCATCAAGCCGAAGAAGTCGCCGCCGATCTCACAGGCGGAGCACGTCGTCATCGCGGACGCGGTGCGCTTGTTAGGCTGGGGCAAGCAGTGGCACGAGATCGCGGAGATGATCGCGCGCCTGGCCGAGAGGCCCGCGCCCTCGGAGATTCGCCGGATCCTCCGGACGTACCGCGAGCACATCGACGCCGTGGCGGCCCGCCGCGGCTGAGCCGGCCGCCCGGGCCATCCCGGCGGCCCCGCTCCGGGCGACCTCTTCTTGCGGCACTGCCCGCCGTTGCGCAAAATCCGCGTCCCGACGCGCGGAACCATTCCGACGCGTCCGAATCTCATCGGACCACATGATCAAGACGCAGAACCTCTCCAAGCGGTACGACGGCCTGCTGGCCGTCGACGATCTCTCCTTCTCCGTCGAGCCGGGCGAAGTGCTCGGGTTCCTGGGACCCAACGGCGCCGGCAAGTCCACCACGATGCGCATGATCGCCGGGTTCATAAGCCCGAGTTCCGGCAGCGCGAGCATCTGCGGTCACGACATCGCCACCGACCCCATCGCTGCCAAGGCGGCGCTCGGCTATCTACCCGAAGGCGCGCCGAGCTACGGCGAGATGTCGGTGCGCAATTTCCTGCATTTCATCGCGGACCTGCGCGGACTCGGCGGCGCGCAACGCAACTCGCGGCTCGACTACGTGATCGGAAAGCTGCACCTCGAGCCGGTGCTCGCGCAGACCATCGACACGCTGTCGAAGGGCTTCAAGCGCCGTGTCGGGCTCGCTCAGGCCATCGTGCACGATCCGCGGGTACTGATCCTCGACGAGCCCACCGACGGACTCGACCCGCTGCAGAAACACGAGGTGCGCACGCTGATCGGCGAGATCGCGCGCGACAAGACCATCGTGATCTCGACCCACATCCTCGAAGAAGTCGACGCCGTGTGCACGCGGGCCATCATCGTCGCGCGCGGCAAGCTCGTCGCCGACGACACGCCCGCCGGCCTGAAGTCGCGCGCCCCCTCCGGGCGCCTCGAAGACGTGTTCCGCGCGGTCGCGGCCTGATTCCCCGGAGTCCTGCATGAATCCCGTGCGTATCGTCCTGCGCCGCGAACTCGCGAGCTATTTCGCGACCCCCATCGCGTACGTGGTGCTGGTCATCTTCCTGTTCTTCATGAACCTGTTCGCGCTGTCGTTCGGACAGCTGTTCGAACGCGGACAGGCGGACCTCAAGCCGTTTTTCGCGTTCCTGCCGTGGCTGTACCTCTTCCTGATCCCGGCCATCTCGATGCGGCTGTGGGCCGAAGAGCGCCGCAGCGGCAGCATCGAACTGCTGCTCACCCAGCCCCTGTCGCTGTGGCAGGCCGTCGTCGCGAAATTCCTCGCGGCATGGATCTTCGTCGGCATCGCGCTGGCGCTCACATTTCCGATGTGGATCACCATCAACGTGCTCGGCGATCCCGACAACGGCGTGATCCTGGCTGCCTATCTCGGCAGCTTCTTCATCGCGGGCGGCTTCCTGGGCGTGGGCTCGTTCACGTCGGCGATCACGAAGAACCAGCTCATCGCATTCCTCGTGGCATTGCTCATCTGCTTCCTGCTGCTGGTCGCGGGCCACCCGTTCGTGACGGAATGGTTCACGCACTGGGCCCCGCGCTGGCTCATCGACGGCGTCACGTCGCTCTCGTTCCTCGCGCACTTCGAGAACATCCTGAAGGGCGTGCTCGACCTGCGCGACATCCTGTACTACGCGCTCGTCACCATTTTCTTCCTGCTCGCCAGCACCGTCGTGCTCGAGCGGCGCAAGTCGAGTTAACGGATCGAATCCATGTTCAAGAAATCATCCCTCGGGGCCGGCGGCCTCGCGATCATCGGCGTGTTGTTCGTCGCCATCATCCTGCTCGCGAATCTCACGCTGCGCGGCGCGAAGCTCGATCTCACCGCCGACGGCCTCTACACGATCTCGCCAGGCACCGAGAACATCGTGAAGGGCCTGAATGAACCGGTGAACCTGTACCTGTTCTTCTCCGAGCGCACGGCCACGCAGATCCCGCAGATCAAGAACCATGGCATCCGGGCGCGCGAGCTGCTCGAAGAACTCGTGTCGCGGTCTGGCGGCAAGCTCACGCTCAAGGTCATCGATCCGCAGCCGTTCACCGAGGAAGAAGATCGCGCGACCGAGCTCGGCATCGGGTCCGCGCCGCTCAACGTCGCGGGCGAGAAGCTCTACCTCGGCCTCGCCGCGACGAATTCGACGGACGGAAAAGACGCGATCCCCTACCTCGATCCGCAGCTCGAGGAGCAACTCGAGTACGACGTCGCGAAGCTGATCCACAAACTCTCGAGCGCGAAGAAGCCCGTCGTCGGCTGGCTGTCGTCGCTCAACATGGGCGGCGACTTCGACATGCAGACGGGCCGCCAGCGGCCCGCGTGGGTCGTCTACAGCCAGGTCGAGCAGCTCTACACCGTGCGCCCGCTCGAACCATCGCTCACGAAGATCGACGCGGACATCGACGTCCTCGTGCTCGTGCATCCGAAGGACCTGCCGCCCGCGGCGCTGTACGCCATCGACCAGTTCGCGCTGCGCGGCGGCCACGTGCTCGCGTTCGTGGATCCGAACTCGCAGGCGGACACCGCGGGTGCGAATCCGAACGATCCGATGGCGCAGCTCGGCGCCGACCACTCCTCGCATCTCGAGCCCTTGCTGGCGGCCTGGGGCGTGGAGTTCAAACCGGGCCAGGTCGTCGTCGATCTCGAGCGCGGGCTCTCCGTGCAGCTGCGCGAAGGCGACGCTCCGCAGCAGCACATCGCGATCCTCGGATTCGACGCGTCCAACCACTCGAAGGACGTGATCATCGGCAAACTCGACAACCTGACGATGGCGACGGCCGGTAGTTTGAAGCAGGCGCAGGGCTCGAAACTCCGGTTCGAACCATTGATCACGACGAGCGCGCAGGCGGGCACGCTGCCCGCCCAGCGCTTCACGATGATGACGGACCCGGCCTCGCTGCGGGACGGCTTCAAGCCCACCGGCCCGCAGGTCGTCGCGGCGCGCGTCTCGGGCAACGCGAACACCGCGTTCCCGACATTGCCCGCGGGCGTGACCGCCGCGCCCGACGCGCTCGCGGCCTCCGCGAAGCCGCTCAACGTGGTCGTCATCGCTGACAGCGACCTGCTGCAGGACTTCATGTGGGTGGACGTCCGCAACTTCTTCGGCCAGATGGTCTACCAGCCGCGCGCGAACAACGGCGAGTTCGTCTGGAACGCGATCGACAATCTCTCCGGCAGCGCGGATCTCATCAGCATCCGCGGTCGCGCCGCCTACACGCGGCCCTTCACGAAGGTCGACGAGTTGCGCCGGGCGGCCGATGCCAGCCTGCGTTCGAAGGACCAGGAGCTCGAGCAGCAGCTGCAGCAGACTGAAGAGCGCATTGCCAAGCTGCAGACCGCGCAAGCCGGTGGCGAAGCCCTGCTCTCGCCCGACCAGGCGCAGGTCATCGAGGATCTGCGCAAGGATGCCGTGCGCATCCGCAAGGAACGTCGCGAGGTCAACGCGAAGCTCGAAACCGACATCCGCAATCTCGGCTATGAAGTGAAGGCGTACAACATCCTGCTGGTCCCGTTGCTCGTCGCGCTGGCCGGCATCGCGATGGCGTACTGGAGCTCGCGCCGCCGCCACGCGATCGCGATGCTGCGCAGCCAGCAGGCCGGCCCGCAGGGTGGACCGTCGTGACCGCGCGCCGCCTGCAGTGGGTGGGCCTCGCCGCGGCCGTGCTGCTCGCGGCCGGGATCTGGCTCTCGGTGCAGCGCTCGGGGGAACGCGCGGATCTCGGCGGCAGCGCCGTGTTCGGCGATCTGAAGGCCGCGCTGGCCGACGTCGACGAAATCCGGCTCTCGCGCGGCGACGGTGGCCGCACCACCCTGCGCAAGGGCACCGGCGGCTGGACCGTCGTCGAGCGCTCCTATCCCGCGGACGGCCAGCGCGTGCGTGAGCTCGCGCTCGGACTCGCCGAAATGAAAATCGTCGAGCGCAAGACCAGCGACCCCGCGAACTACCCGAAGCTCGGCGTCGAGGCGCCGGAGGCGCCGACGGCCACCAGCACGCTCGTCGAGGTCGTGGCGGGTGCGAAGGCCTGGTCGCTGATCGTCGGCAAGAACGCCGAGGGCCGGGCCGTCTACGTGCGCAAGCCCAAGGAAGCGGCCAGCGCGCTCGCGTCGCCCGCGGTTGCCGTGGATCCGGACCAGAAGCGCTGGGTCGATCGCCTGATCACCGACATCCCCGGGGCCGAGGTCCGCGACCTGTCCGTCACACCGGCGAGCGGGCCGGCCTATGTCCTCAGTCGCGCGAAGCGCGGCGACGCCGAGGTCACGCTGAACCCGCTGCCAAAGGGCCGCACCCCGCTCTCGTCGATGTCCCTGGGCGCGCAGGCGGACGCGCTCGCGGCGTTCAGTTTCGACGACGTGCATCCGCGCCCCTCGCCCGCTCCCGACGCCACCGACCGGGCTGTCTACCGCACGTTCGACGGCCAGGTCGTCGAGCTGGCGGGCCGGCGCGCGGACGAGAAGGCCTATGTCGCGGTCAGCGTGCGCCGCGATGCCGCGCTGGCTGAGTCAAAGCCCGCTGAAGCCAAGCCCGCTGAAGCCGAGCCTGCCGGGGCCAAGCCGGCCCCGGATGCCGTCGAACGTCTCACCGCCCGGGCGAACGGGGTCGAGTACGAAGTGCCGCTCTACAAGTACGAGGCCATCTTCAAGCCGCAGTCGGAGCTGCTCGAGCCGCCAGCGGGGAAGCAGCCGTAGTCAGCGCGTTCGCGCGATCAGGATCAGCGATGCGGCGGCCAGCAGCAGGGTCGGCGCCCAGGCAAGGACGAGCGGGCTCGCGTCGAAGATCACCGCGCCACTCTCGAGCGTGCGCTGCGCGAGGAAGAAGCTCATCCCGATCAGTACGCCGATGAGCGTGCGCGTGCCCGAGCCCGAGGCGCGCAGCGAACCGAAGACGAACGGAACCGCGAGCAGCGCGGCGAAGACGATGGCGGCCGTGCGTGCGATGCGCGACCAGAACGCGAAGCGCTGCGCCGTCGAGTCGAGGCCGTTCTCTTCCAGCCGCTGCATGAGCCCCCACAGCACGCGCGTCTCGAGTTGCCGCGGCAACGCGACGGTGAGCGCCAGGAAATCTCCACCGACCCTGGATTCGAACCGGCGGCTCGCTTCGCGGTCCGCCTCGACCGTCTCGCCGCCGAAGCGCGTGCGCCGGTACTCGGACAGGGTCCAGCCGCCGTCCGCCTCGACGGTCGCGGTCGAAGCGCTCGCGATGGACCGTAACTCGTGGTCCGGCGACAACTCGAAGATCCGCATGCCGTCGAACTCGCTGGTGCCCGACTGCTCCATCACGTTGATCAGCACGTCGCCGTCGCGCACCCAGGCGCCACCTCGCCGCGCGAAACTGATGTTCGAGAACTTCGCGAGCGCCTTGTCGCGCTTGGCCATCGCCTGCAGCGGCGGCGCAACGAGCTCACCGCAAGCCACGGCGACGACGACCAGCAATACACCCGCCATGGCGACCGAACCGGCGATGCGCCACACCGAGATGCCCGCGGAACGCATCACGGTGAGTTCACTGCCGCGCGCCAGCTGCCCGAGACCCAGCAAGGCGCCGATGAGCACGGCGATGGGCATGAGCTCGTAGAGCTGCTGCGGGATGTTGAGCGCCACGAACCAGAACGCGTCGAGCGTCGTGTAGGTGCCCTGCCCGATGTCGTCCTGCTGGCCAGCGAACATGAACAGCGCGCCGAGCGTGAGCAGCACGGTCATCACCACGAGCACCCCGCCCAGCAATGCGCGGATGATGTAGCGATCGAGGAGATTCATGCGATCGCTCCCGCCAGCGCGCGGCGCGCCATGTGGCGGCGGTAGTTCAGTTTCGCGAACCAGCGCGGCACGAGCTGGATGGACGCAGCGAGCAGGCCGATGACGGCGTGTACCCACCACAACCCCAGCCACTCGGGCGTGACGCCGCGCTGGATCCAGGTCTTGCCGGCGATCGTGAGCTGGATGTAGACGAAGAAGATGAGCACCGCGAACCCGACGCGGGCGTAACGTCCCTGTCGGGGCCGCAGGCGCGCGAGCGGGATCGCGATGATGCCGAGGACGAGCGCCATCACGGGGAACGCGAGCCGGAAGTGGAATTCGCCGCGCTGGTCCAGGTCGCCCGACGCGAGCAGCTCGCGCGTGGAAATGCCCTCGGGGCCGATGGCGCTTCCGGACATCGCCGGCAACCTCACGGGGATGCTGTTCTCCGCGAAGCGCACGATGCGGAACTTGCGCTCACCCGGAATGCCTTCATAGCGCTCGCCGTCGTACAGCGTGATGACCTGCAGATTCCCGTCCTCGAAATACGCGTGCCGGGCGCGCTGGGCGAGCGCGACTTCGAGGTGGTCGCCGCGATCGCGCTCGACGAACACCCGCGTCAACGTGCCGTCCGGTTCCGCACCCTGCGCGTAAACCACGGTGCTGCCGCCGCCGAAGATCCGGAACACGCCGGCGCTGATCGGCGAGAACTGGCCGGCGCGCAGCGCCTCCGAGCGCAACGCGAGCACGCGGTTCGCGGCGGCCGGCGAAACCTGCAGCGATAGCGCCCCGAGCAGGACCGCCAGCAACACCGTGATGGCCAGTACCGGCACGACGACGGGACGCGAGCCGGCCCCGCACGATTGGGCGGCCGTCATTTCGCTGTCGTGGTAGAGGCGGCCGAGCGCGAGCACGATGCCGAGCAGCAGCGCGACCGGCATGATGAACGACAGATTCTGGACCACGCCGAGCCCGATGAGCTCCGCCACGACGCCGCGCGGGTACTGGGATTCCGCCGCCCGCGCTAACACACTTGCGACCGTATTGGTAACCAATATCGCGAGTAATACCCCAGTTACTGCGATCCAGTTGAGGAAGACTTCACGCAGGATGTAGCGATCGAGTATTCGCAGCAACGGGCCACCAAAAACGGACTTGAGTTACACTCCGCGACCTTAAAACACCGCAGCCCTCCGGACAATGCGAGACCGGGAAGCGAGCAATAAATGCAATTCGAAACCTGGACCCAGCCGCTCGCCGAGCTGCCGGTGGATTGTGTCGCCGTTGCCGTCCATGACGACGGCGAACTCTCCGCGGAAGCGAAGACGCTCGACCTGCGCTGCCGCGAGAAGCTGAGCCGCCTGGTCAAGCGCGGGGATTTCACCGCCAAACCCGGCGAGACATGGCTCGTCACCGATCTCGAGGGGGTCCGCGCCGAGCGCGTACTGCTGGTCGGCCTGGGCGCCCGCAACGCCGGCGGCAAGGAAGATCTCTCCCGCAAGGCCTGGCGCCGCGCCGTCGGCGCCGCGGTGAGCGCTGCCACGCGCACGCGCATCGCCTCGCTCGCGCTCGCCCTGCCACGCCCCGGGCTGAAGGCATTGTCCGACGAACGCTTCGGCCGCGCCGTCGCCGAGGTCGCCGGCAACACGCTGTATCGCGTCAACGATCTCAAGAGCGCCAAGAAGCCGCGGGCGCACGCGCTCGCGCGCGTCGTCGTGCCGGCGACGGCCAAGTCCGCGCCGTCGATCAAGAAGGGCTTCGGCCAGGGTGCGGCGCTGGCGGGCGGCGCAGCGCTCATGCGCAATCTCGCGAACCTCCCGGGCAACGTCTGCACGCCCACCTACCTCGGCAGGACGGCGCAGGACCTCGCGAAGACGCACAAGTCGCTCAAGGTGAAGGTGCTCGGTCCCAACGAGATCAAGCGCGAGAAGATGGGCTGCTTCCTCGCGGTCACACAGGGCAGCGACGAGCCGCCGCGCTTCATCGTCATCGAGCACCGGCATCCGAAGGCGAAGAATGCGCCCGTCGCGCTCGTCGGCAAGGGCATCACGTTCGACACGGGCGGCATCTCCCTCAAGGATCCGCCGCTCATGGACGAGATGAAGTTCGACATGTCGGGCGCCGCCTGCGTCATGGGCACGATGAACACCATCGCCGAGCTGAACCTGCCGCTCAACGTCGTCGGCATCATCGCCGCGTGCGAGAACATGCCGAGCGGCCGCGCCATCAAGCCCGGTGACATCGTCACGAGCGCCGCCGGACTCACCGTCGAGATCCTCAACACCGACGCCGAGGGCCGCCTGATCCTGTGCGACGCGCTCCACTACGCGCGCCGGTTCAAGCCGTCGGTGGTGGTCGACATGGCCACGCTCACCGGCGCCATCGTCGTCGCGCTCGGCGTGCACCACACCGGCGTGTTCTCCAACGACGACGCGCTCGCGCGCGAGATCGTCGACTGCGGTCTCGTGACCGACGACCGTGCCTGGCACATGCCCGTGGGCGACGAGTACGGCGACCAGCTCAAGAGCAACTTCGCTGACATGGCGAACGTCGCGGGCCGCGATGGCGGCTCGTGCACCGCCGCCGCGTTCCTCGCGAAGTTCACGAAGGACCTGACATGGGCCCACCTCGACATCGCGGGAACCGCCTACCAGGGCGGCGCCGCGAAGGGCAGCACCGGCCGTCCGAGCGCGATGCTGCTCGAGTTCCTGCTGAGACGTGCCGCCGCGCGTTGATTTCTACGTGAGCGCCGAGTCGGGCGAAAGCGCCCGCCTCCGTCTCGCCTGTCGCATCGCCGAGAAGGCGTACGTCGCGAACCAGCGAGTGGTCGTGTTCAGCGATGACGCCGCGCTGCTGCCGAAGTTCGACGAGATGCTGTGGACGTTCGGCGACGGCACCTTCGTGCCGCACGAAGTCGTGTCACGCGACGGCGCGGATTGCGAGTCGCCGGTGGCCCTGACCGCGGGCCCGTTGCCCGCGGCGCCCTGCGAGGTGCTGATCAACCTCGGCAACACCGTTCCGGCCTTCCTCGACAAGTTCGCGCGCGTCGCGGAATTCCTCGATGCACGCCCCGAGGTGCGCGCCGCGGGTCGCGAGCGCTTCAAGTCCTATCGCGCAAAATCCATCGAGCCGCAGACGCACAACGTCTGACGGCCGGGCTCAAGCCGGTGGAGTTCCGGGTTGCGCCTTCGCCACCACTGGAGACGGCGCGCGCCGCGACAGGCGCGCACCCAGCCGGATCGCGGGGGATTCCAGCAGGTGGAAACTCGCCACGGACAGCGCCACGAGCAATCCGAGCGCCAGCAGCGCCTGCATCAAGGGCGATTCGGGGCGGACGGCGTAATACGCCACCCACAGCGCGACGCAGTGGAACAGGTAGATGCCGTACGAGTACTTCGCGACCAGGTGGGCGGCACGGTTCAGCGCCGCCGCCCGGGACTGCCGGAACAACGGGATTGCGAGCCCCAGCGCGAGACAGATGGCGGCCTGCAGCAGAACGTGGTGGGTGCCGGGGGTGGCCTCCTCGATCCCGATATACAGCCCGATCAGCGCCGCCAGGAACGGCAGCCAGGTCCAGGCGGGCAGCCGCGGCTGCCAGCGCTTGCACAGCGCGTACGCCACCACGCCCGCCATGAAGCAGGGCGCGAACGCGGCGACCTTGAAGATCGAGGTGATCTGCGGCAACACCAATGCGGCGGCCAGCGAGAGCACGTAGATGCCGGCGATGCGTGGCACATGCCGCGCGCCCAGCGTCAGCAGGAAGATAGCCGGCAGCGCGAGGTACATCTGCACCTCGAGCGGCAGACTCCACAGGGGCGTCAGCACCTCGGGCGAATCCGTGAGATTCATGGTCAGCAGGAAATTCGACGCCAGGTCGAGCGGCGCCGGCGATTTGAACTGCAGCCACGGCAGCGCCGGGATGCCGAACGACACGACGATGACGATGCACAGCGCCGCGAGTGGATAGATGCGGAACGCGCGCCGGATGTAGAACGTGCGCGCCAGCGACCAGCCGCTCGAGTTCAGCCGCTCCATCGAGGCCATGAGCACGAAACAGGTGTGCACGAAGAAGAGCAGCACGCCCAGCCGCCCCAGGTACCAGACATAGGGGTCGTAACTGCCGCCGCGGGTGGCCGCGATCGTTTCGAGCACGTGATCGCCGAGCACGAGCAGCACGGCGATCGCGCGCAAGGCATCGAGATTCGTGAGCTCGTCGCTGATCTTGGCTGCCGGGTTCTGCACCCACCCTCCTGTGGCCGGCGACGATAGCGAAGGCTGGCGGATGTCCACAATGGACGCCCGGCGGGGTTCGGTCCGGTTCGTGAATCAGGTCCGGATGCGTGCCTGCCCGTATAATCCGCGCCCTCATGGACAAGGCCTATTCCCCGGGCGAAATCGAGACCCGGATCTACGAGCGTTGGGAATCCTCCGGGGCGTTCGCGCCCAGCGCGGGCGGAGATCCTTATTGCATCATGCTGCCGCCCCCGAACGTGACCGGCACGCTGCACATGGGCCACGCCTTCCAGCACACCCTCATGGACACGCTCACGCGCTGGCATCGCATGCGCGGCTACTCGGCGCTCTGGCAGCCGGGCACCGACCACGCCGGCATCGCGACGCAGATGGTGGTCGAGCGTCAGCTCGGCGCCGAGGGCAAACATCGTCTCGATCTCGGCCGCGAGGCGTTCGTCGAACGCGTCTGGAAGTGGAAGGCGGAATCCGGCGACACGATCGCGCGGCAGATGCGCCGCCTCGGCACGTCCGTCGACTGGTCGCGCGACAAGTTCACGATGGATCCCGATCTCTCGCGCGCCGTCACGGAGGCATTCGTGCGGCTGCACGACGAAGGCCTGATCTATCGCGGCAAGCGTCTCGTGAACTGGGACCCGGTGCTGCTCACCGCGGTCTCCGATCTCGAAGTACTGTCCGAGGAAGAGAACGGCTCACTGTGGCACCTGAAGTACCCCGTGGCCGGCGGCGGCGGACACGTCGTGGTCGCCACCACGCGTCCCGAGACCATGCTGGGGGACACGGCGGTCGCCGTGAATCCGGATGACGAGCGCTACCGGCATCTCGTCGGCAAACGACTCGTTCTGCCATTGACCGGCCGGACGATCCCCGTGATCGCGGACGGCTACGTCGACGCGGCTTTCGGCTCCGGCGCGGTGAAGATCACGCCCGCGCACGACTTCAACGACTACGAGATGGGCCTGCGCCATTCGCTGCCACAGATCAACATCTTCACGCCGGACGCAAAGCTCAACGAGAACGCGCCCGAGGCGTATCGCGGTCTCGACCGCGTGGCCGCGCGCAAGAAGGTGGTCGCCGACCTCGAGGCGGCTGGCCTCCTCGAGAAGATAGAGCCTCACAAACTCAAGGTGCCGCGCGGTGACCGCACGAACGCGGTCATCGAGCCGTATCTCACCGACCAGTGGTACGTGAAGATCGCGCCGCTCGCCGAGCCGGCGCTCGAGGCCGTCGAGGACGGCCGCACGACGTTCGTGCCCGAGAACTGGTCGAAGACGTATTTCGAATGGATGCGCAACATCAAGGACTGGTGCGTGAGCCGCCAGCTCTGGTGGGGTCATCGCATCCCGGCCTGGTATGCCGAGTCCGGCGAGATCTTCGTCGCGCGCGACGAGGCCGAGGTCCGCCGGAAACACTCGCTCGGCGCGGACGTGAAGCTCACGCAGGACTCCGACGTCCTCGACACCTGGTTCTCGTCGGCGCTGTGGCCGTTCTCGACACTCGGCTGGCCGGACACGACTCCCGCGCTGCAGAAGTTCTATCCGACGAGCGTGCTCGTGACGGGTTTCGACATCATCTTCTTCTGGGTCGCGCGCATGATGATGATGGGCCTGAAGTTCACGGGCGACGTGCCGTTCAGGCACGTCTACATCACCGGCCTCATTCGCGACGAGAACGGCGAGAAGATGTCGAAGGCCAAGGGCAACATCATCGACCCGCTCGACCTCATCGACGGCATCGGCCTCGACGCATTGGTCGCCAAGCGCACGAGCGGCATGATGCAGCCGCATCTCAAGGAGAAGATCGAGAAGGCCACTCGCAAGCAGTTCCCCGAGGGAATCCCGGCCTTCGGAACGGACGCCTTGAGATTCACGTTCGCGTCGCTGGCGGGCCCGTCGCGCGACATCAACTTCGACCTCGGCCGCGTCGGCGGCTACCGCAACTTCTGCAACAAGCTGTGGAACGGCTCGCGGTTCGTCCTGATGACGGTGGAGCCCGGAGCCCGGGGCGAAGCCGAAACCGCGCCGGCCGCGGGCGGCAGCCTGGTCGGAGATGTCGAGCTCAGCGTGGCCGACCGCTGGATCGTCTCGCGATTCGCGGCGACGCTCGCGCAGGTCGACGGGGCGCTGCGCGAGTACCGCTTCGACTTCGCGGCCACCGCGCTCTACGAGTTCACCTGGTACGAGTTCTGCGACTGGTACCTCGAGCTCACGAAGCCCGTGCTCCAGGGCGAGAACGCGACGGAGGCGCAGAAGCGGGGCACGCGCCGCACGCTCATCACGACGCTCGAAGCGCTGCTGCGCGCGCTGCACCCGCTGATGCCGTTCATCACCGAGGAGATCTGGCAGCGCGTGAAGCCGATCGTGGAGCCGCTCGAGGCGGCAACCCGGGCGCGCGCCACGCCCGCGGCAACCTCCACCGACAGCGTGATGACGTCCATCTACCCGGCCGCGAGCGACTACGCCGCGGACGCCGAAGCGGAACGCGAAGTGGCGTGGATCAAGCAGTTCATCCTCGCGGTGCGACAGATCCGCGGCGAGATGGACATCGCGCCTTCGCGCCGGATCCCGTTGCTCGTGCGCAGCGCGAACGCCGCGGACGCCGACCTCGCGATGCGTCACTTCGCCTGGCTCTCGCGCCTGGCGGGGCTCGAGCGCGTGCAAACGCTCGCGGCGGACGAGCCGGCCCCCGAGTCGGCCACGGCCATCGTCGGCGAAATGACGCTGCTGGTGCCGATGGCGGGATTGATAGACCCGAAGGCCGAGGCCGAGCGTTTGACCAGGCTCATGGCCAGGAACGCGAGCGACATCGGCAAGCTCGAGGCGAAGCTCGGCAACGCGAACTTCGTGAAGAACGCGCCTCCGGAGGTCGTGGCCGCCGACCGCGCCCGCGCCGCGGAGCTCCTCGCGCGCAATGCGAGCCTGGCCGAGCAGCTCGATCGCGTGCGCCGCTTGGGCGGAACCTGACGGCCGTCACAACCGTC
Organism: uncultured Pseudomonadota bacterium; assembly: GCA_902826225.1. Lineage (GTDB taxonomy): Bacteria > Pseudomonadota > Gammaproteobacteria > Steroidobacterales > Steroidobacteraceae > CADEED01. The sequence goes on from CADEED010000048.1 coordinate 21,276, forward strand.
CGGATTCACAACGGAATCCCACCCGCTATAGTCGCGCAGTGACCGCATCGACGCCCAATCCGACCATCGGCGCCCTCGCCGATCTCGACCGCGTGATCCTCGGCAAGCCGCAGGCCGTGCGCCTCGCGCTCGCCTGCCTCATCGCTCGTGGCCACCTGCTCATCGAGGACGTGCCCGGCGTCGGCAAGACCACGCTGGCCCACGCGCTCGCGCACGTGCTCGGCCTCGCGTGGCAGCGCGTGCAGTTCACGAGCGACCTGCTGCCGGCCGACATCATCGGCGTCTCCGTGTTCGACGCGTCGCGCGGGGAGTTCTCCTTCCGCAAGGGACCGATCTTCACGCAACTGCTGCTCGCGGACGAGGTGAACCGTGCGAGTCCCAAGACACAGAGTGCGTTGCTCGAGGCCATGGAGGAGCGGCAGGTCAGCGTCGACGTGACTACCTACCGCCTGCCCGACCCCTTCTTCGTCGTCGCCACGCAGAATCCCTTCGAGCAGCTCGGCACGTTTCGCCTGCCCGAGTCGCAGCTCGACCGGTTCCTGATGCGCATCTCGCTCGGCTACCCCGACGCGCAGCACGAACGCGCGCTGCTCGCCGAGGGCGACCGCCGCGACCTGTTGCCGGTCATGAAGCCCGCGCTGTCGCCGGAAGGCGTACGGGATCTGCAGGCCGCGGCGCAGCGGGTGCATGTCGCGCCCGCGCTGCTCGAGTACGTGCAGGCTCTGGTCGCGAGCACGCGGCAGCGCACGGACGTGCTGCTGGGCCTGTCGCCGCGCGCCGGCCAGGGGCTCGTGCGCGCCGCGCGCGCCTGGGCGCTGCTCGCCGGGCGCGACCTCGTGTTGCCGGAAGACGTGCAGGCCGTGTTCGGTCCAGTGGCATCGCATCGGCTCGAGCGCACGGGCGGCGCCGGCGGCGCGGATCACGCCGCATTCGTCTCCGGGATACTGCGCGGCGTTCCGGTCCCCGTGTAGACGCGGGAGCGAACGCCGACATGATCCGCGAGCGGCGTCAATCGAAGGGGACCTGGCGCGCGCAGCTGCGCGACCGCGTGCGCTCCTGGGCTCGCCGCCGCCAGGGTGAAGACAGCCTGCCCGTCACGCTGGCGACCCGCCGGGTCTACATCCTGCCGACGCGCGCCGGGTTCGCGTTCGCCGCATTGCTGCTCCTCATGCTGCTCGCAGGACTCAACTACGCCAACAGCATCGCGCTGATCGTCACGTTCCTGCTCGCGGGGTTCGCCTTGATCGCGATGCATCTCACGCATCGCAACCTGGTGGGCCTCGCATTGCGCGGTGTCGCGACGACGGACGCGTTCGTCGGTGAACACGGCCGGCTCCTGCTGACGCTCGACAACACCGCCGACACGCCGCGCATCGGCATCGAGTGCGAGACCGACGAGACGGAACGCTCACCTGTCGACGTCCCCGCCACGGGCTCGGCGCGCGCCGAGCTCGGCATCTCGCTCGCGCGCCGCGGGCGCCTGCGGCTCGACCGCATCAGGATCTCGACGTCGTTCCCCTTCGGCCTGTTCCGTGCCTGGTCGTACGCGCACCTGCCCATGGAGCTGCTGGCGTGGCCGGCGCCGCGCGGCCGCCGCGATCCACCGGCGGAGTCGACCAGCGGTGGGCAGGCGACGGCGGTGCATCGCGCCGGTGACGAACAATGGTCGTCGTTGCGGGCGTTTCGCAGCGGCGACTCTCCGCGGCAGGTGGCGTGGGCCGCGTACGCACGCGGCCGCGGCCTGCTCGTGAAGGTGTACGAATCGCCGGCCGCGCACCACCGGACCTTCGATTTCGACCGCGTTCCGGGCGAAGTCGAGCAGCGGCTCGAACAGATGTCCGCATGGATCGTCGACGCGCACGCGCGCGGCGAGAGCTACGGTCTGCGCATCGGCGGGGAAGCCCTGCCGCCCTCCAGCGGCAGCGAACACCGCGAACGTTGCCTCGACGCGCTCGCCTTGTACGGCGACCCGGAGCCGCGCCCGTGATCGCCGCCGCCCGCCCGCACGTCGCCGCGACGCTGGTGTTCGCCGCGAGCGTCCTGCTCGTGCTCTTCGAAGCGCCGCTTTGGTGCACGGCCGTCGCGCTCGGCTGCGCGGCCTGGCGCATCGCCGTGAGCGTCGGCTGGCTGAACCCGCCGCGCGCGGGTAGCTGGCGCCGCCTCGTGTTCGTCACGCTGACGGTCGCCTGCGTGCTCGCGGTGCTCGCGAACTTCCGGACGCTCAACGGGCTGTCGGCCGGCACCGCCCTGCTCGTGCTCATGGGCGCGCTCAAGCTGCTAGAGTCGCGCTCGCGGCGCGACGACGGGATCGTGATCGGCGTAGCGCTGTTCATGCTGCTGGCGGCCGTGCTCGGCGACCAGTCCCTGCTGCGCGTACCGCTCTACCTATTGACCGTGTGGGGCGCCTGCGCGGCGATCGCCATCATCGCGCATCCGGGCGATGCGCTGCCCACCCGCGCCGCGCTGCGGCTCTCCGCGCGGGCGCTCGCGATGGCAGCACCGCTCGCCGCGGCCTGCTTCCTGCTGTTCCCACGCGTGTCGGGGCAGTTCTGGGCGCTGCAGCGCGGCCAGCAGGCGACGACCGGCCTCTCCGACGTGATGGCGCCCGGCGCGATCGGCGAGCTCGCGAGCGAATACGATCCCGCGTTCCGCGTGCGCTTCGAAGGCTCGCCGCCGCCGCGCGAAACGCTGTACTTCCGTGGCGTCGTGCTCAACAGCTTCGACGGGTTCACCTGGCGGCGCGCGCGCAGCCACACGTGGAATCCGCCGCCCCTCGAGATGCTCGGCGCACCGGTGCGTTACCGGGTGACGCTCGAACCCAGCTACCGGCCGTGGCTGTTCGCGCTCGACACCGTCGCGCGCAGTCCGCGGCGCAACGTCTTCCTCGCGCACGACCGTCAGCTCACGGCGATGGACGACATCGACACCGTGACGAGCTACGACGCGGAGTCCTACTTGCGGACGCGGTCGACGGGCAAGCTGTCCGTCGCCGGGCACCGCTACGAGACGCGCATCGAGGGCGAGGGCAACCCGCGCACGCGCGCGCTGGCCTTGTCGCTGCGCGCGCAATCCGGCAGCGACGCCGAGTACGCGCAGCGCGTGCTCCAGTGGTTCCAGGAGCAGCGCCTCGAATACACGCTCGATCCCGGCCCTACGTCCGTCGACTCGGTGGACTCGACGCTGTTCGATTCGAAACGCGGCTTTTGCGCCCACTTCGCGTCCGCTTACGCGACGCTCATGCGCATGGCCGACGTGCCCGCGCACGTCGTCACGGGCTATCTCGGCGGCGAGTGGAATCCCGCGGGCGGCTACCTGATCGTGCGGCAATCCGACGCGCACGCGTGGACCGAGGTGTGGCTCGACGGCCATGGCTGGACGCGCATCGATCCGACCTCCGTCGTCGAACCGGAGCGGCTGCAGCGCGGGCTCTACGACCTGATGCCGCAGTCGATGGGCGCGACCGCGCAGGTGCTGCGCTCCGCGTGGATCTCGCGCATCGCGCACGTTTGGGACAGCGCGAACCAGTGGTGGCAGGAGCGCGTCGTCGAGTTCAACGCGAGGGCGCAGCTTTCGTTCCTGCGGAATCTCGGCATCGACTCCCCGGGCTGGCAGCACCTCGGATGGGGCTTCGCGATCGCGCTGCTGACGTGGATCGGCTGGGTGAGCCTGACCCTGCGTCGCAGTGTCGCGCGGCAGCGGCCGGACCGGATTGCGCGGGCGTGGCTCGCCGCCACGCGCAAGCTAGCCAGGGTGGCGCCCGCGAGAGCAGCCGATGAAGGCCCCATCGCCTTCGCGAGGCGCATCGGCGCCGCCCGTCCCGATCTCGCACCAGCCGTGAGCGACGTCGCGGAGCGATACGTGCGGCTGCGTTTCGGTCCGTCATCATCCGCGCCGGAGGTCCTGGAGCTGGAACGCGCGGTACGCCGCCTCGCGGCGTGAATCGAACGGAGAGGTCTAACTCTTCAGCCGGGTGTCGTCGGCGGGAACCCGCAGCAACAGCGCGCCGCCGACCACGAACAGCAGCACGAGCGAGATCATCGACGCGCGCTCGCTGCCGGTGAGCGCCGCGACGATGGCGATGAGCAGCGGCCCGAGCACCGTCGCGAACTTCCCCATCATGTTGTAGAAGCCGAAGAACTCGGCGCTCTTGCCCGCGGGCACGAGCCGCCCGAAGAGTGATCGCGACAGGCTCTGCACGCCGCCCTGGACCAGGCCGACGACGGCCGCGAGCGCGAAGAACTCCGCCTCGGAGGCGAGGAAGTACGCGTACACCGCGATGCCGGCGTAGACCACGAGCCCCCTGCGGGTCC
>CADEED010000048.1:25595-26900 GCA_902826225.1 uncultured Pseudomonadota bacterium
GGGATCGCGCGGCGCGGGCCGATGCGGGTGCCCAGCCAGCCGAAGAAGAGCGCGGCCGGAAAACCGATGAACTGCGTCAGCAACAGGGCCGCGAGCAGCTTGTTGGTGTCGAGCCCGAGCGCCGTGCCGTAATTCACCGCCATCTTGATGATCGTGTTGACGCCGTCGATGTAGAACCAGTACGCCAGCAGGAACAGCACGATGGTGCGGTATTGACGCAAGTGCGTGATCGTGTTGCCGAGCTCCCGGAAGCCGACGCCGATCGCCTGTCCGAACGGCAGATGCGGTCCGCGCTGCGGCTCGTTCACGTGCCGCATGACGGGGATGGTGAACAGCAGCCACCAGGCGGCGACCGTCAGGAACGACCACTGCACGGCCTCGGCGGAACTCGCGAGGCCGAACCACGCGGGCTTGCTGACCATGACCACGTTGATGAGGAACAGCACACCGCCGCCGAGATAGCCGAGCGCGTAACCGAATGACGACACGCGATCCAGCTGGTCCGCCGGCGCGACGTCGAGCAGCAGCGAATCGTTGAACACCACGCCGCCGTTGAAACCGATGGTGCCGAGCACGAACAGGAGCAATGCCGGAAACCACTCACCCTGCGAAACGAAGAACAGCGCGCCGGTCGCGCCAACGCCCAACAACGTCCACAGCAGCATGAACTGCTTGCGCCGGCCGCCGCGATCCGCGATGGCGCCCAGGATCGGCGCGAGAACCGCGATGACGATGCCGGCGATGGCGTTCGCGTAGCCGAGCCGCGACGTCGTTTCCGTCGGCGTCACGTCGACGCTCCAGAACTTCTGCAGGAACACCGGGAAGAACCCGGCCATCACGGTCGTCGCGAATGCCGAGTTCGCCCAGTCGTAGAGCGCCCAGGCGAAGACGGGCTTGTTCCTGAGAAGATCGCGCATTGGGGACATTCCTCATTCAGCTCGCCTGGTGCTCGCGCGTGGCGCGGAAGGTTATCTTCGGCCACCGCTCGATCGTGAGTTCGAGATTCACGCGCGACGGCGCCAGGTACACCAGCGCGCCGGAGTGGTCGATCGCGAGGTTGTCGTACGCCTTCGTCCGGAACTCCTCGAGATGCTTGTCGTCGTCGCAGTAGACCCAGCGGGCGGTGTGCACGCCGATGGTGTCGAACACGGCGGCGACCGCGTACTCGTCCTGCAGCCGGAACGCGACCACTTCGAACTGGAGCTGGCCGACGGCGCCCAGGATGTGGTCGTTGTTGCGCAATGGCCGTAACAGCTTCGTCGCGCCCTCCTCGCACAGCTGATCGAGTCACTTGGAGAGCTGCTT
>CADEED010000049.1:0-11816 GCA_902826225.1 uncultured Pseudomonadota bacterium
TGCGCCCGCCAGGCCCGACATCACCGATACCGCCGCCGCACCGGCCGCCGCCCCGTAGGCAATCTACTGCCAGGCGTTGTCCTGGCCGTAGCGGTCGGTCGCCTTGCCCGCATCGACGGCGGCGCCGCGCGCGCGAACACTGGCGTCCGAGATGCGGACCTTCGCCTGGTTGACGGTGCGCAGCACGCGCGCACGGACGGCTTCCGCGGCCGCGCCGCCCTCTTCGCCGAGCGTCTTCAGCAATTCTTCGGCCTGCGCGACGATCCGGTTGAGTTCCGTCACTGCGGAATCCGTAATCCGGCCATTCTCCAAACTCTTCGCAGTGCTCATCGCGTCCTCCTGGACATTCGGGTTTGTGGACGACGCAGGTTAAGCGAGTGCCGCCGCGCACCGTGTCAGCGATATCGCCGTCGGGGCGCGTCACGCACGCGCAGGCACGTCAGCCGGCGCCGACACTCGCGCCCTTGACGGTGCAGCGCTCGCCCCGGTCGGCGTACTCCGACATCGCGTGCATACATCGTCCGCGGGCGCCGTCGAGGCTGCGGGCGCAGCATGCACTTCGACGAATGCATGGCCATTCGAACTTCACAGGATTTTTCAAGGAGCACACAGTGACCAAGACACAAAGCAGCTGGACCCTCGCATTGGCGGCCATCGGCATGATCGCCCTCGCGGGCTGCGGACAGCGGGAGTCCGCGAACGAAACTGCGACGGACGTGGCCGAGGAGCGCCAGGACGCCCAGCAGAACGTCGCGGAAGAGAAGCGCGAAGCCGCGGACACCGCGACCGAAGGTGCCGAGGACCGTGCCGCCGCCGAGTACGACGTCGCCGTGGCGCAAGCCGATGGCCAGCGCAAGATCGCGAAAGAGAAGTGCGAGACGCTCGCCTCGGATGCGCAGAGTGCGTGCAAGGACCAGGCGGATGCGACGTACGAGTCGGCGAAGGCCACGGCCCAGGCCTCTCTCGACGCGGCCAAGGGTTCGGGTTCGGCGGTTCCGCCGGCGAACTGAGGCTGGAAAGCCAGGCGATCGCGACCAGGTGATGCCCACCTGCGAGACTCGCGACCGCGTGCGCCGGCCGGCGGCTAACTACCGCCGGCCGGCATTTCCGGGGACAACCACGGTGAAGACCATTCGCAATTTTCTCGGACTCGGTCTGCTCTGCAGCGCGATGGCGCCGCTGTGGGCCGTCAGTACCGCCGCGACCGGGCCGGCACAGCCGCTGCCCGACCGCGCGCTCCAGTCATTCGTCGACGAGCAGCCCCGGACCGGCAGCACCGTGCTCGTCCCGCTCGTCGCCACAGATGCCCCTTCCCGCCCGGCTGTTGCGAGCGACGCGCCTGCGGGCGTCGGCACGGCGGCCGGCAAGACGCTCGACGATTTACAGTTCGTCCGCGAAGCGGCCGAAAGTTCCCACCAGGAGGCCGACTCGGCCCGTCTCGCGATCCCGCAGCTCAAGGAACCGCGCCTGCGCGAGGTCGCGGAAAGCCTGATGCAGGATCATGCGGCCGCGGGCCAGGCCCTCGCGACCATCGCGGACTCCAAGGGCTGGCCGGTGCCCGCCCCGCGCCTCGCTGCCGCGCCGCCGGCGGGAACTGCCAGCAGTGACTTCGACTCGAAATGGACCGCCGACATGATTGCCGGCCAGGAGCGATCCGCCGCGCTGTACCGCGCGCAGATCGAGTCCGGTGAGGACAAGGATTTGCGCGGCTACGCGCGTGACACGTTACCGACCATCGAGCGCCACCTGGCGCAACTCAGGAGCTTGCAGAAATGACCAGCACCGACGGGAGATTGCTGACCATGAGGATCATCAAACTACTGGGCGTCGCGGGCGTCGCGATACTTGCGGCCTCGTTCGCGGCCGCACGCTCGCAGCGCCGGGAAGAGGAACATCGCCGCCGTCTCGCCGAGCAGATCGAGGCCGAGCGCTGGGAGAGCGAGGGTGGCGCGAGCCATTCCGGCCCGGCGACTCAAAGCGCGATCACCGCTCACTAGCGGCCGCGGATCGTCGTAACGAGGGGGCACGCCGGGAACGGCGTGTCCCCTTTTCGTTGCGTGCGCCGAATCAGGCCGGCGGGCCCTCCGGCGGCGGCGCGGCCGACGGCGCCGAGACCAGCATCACGGTCGATCTCGGCTGCTGTACGTCGGCCTTGTCGAACGCATGCTTCAGGCGCAGCAGGTACTCGCGCTTCACGTTCGACTGCTCCAGCGCGCGTACCTTCATGCGCGCCCGCAGCGTGATGCCGCGGTCGTTCCATGCCTCCACACCGGCAATGTCGATATCGTCGAGGATCCTGTCCTTGAACTGCGCGTGCGCGCGCAATTGCGCGCCCGTTTCGCGCATGAGATCGATGACCGGCGCGATCTCCTGTTCCAGCGCGATCGTCACGTCGACCACCGCGTACGCGAACGAGCGGCTGGAGCTCGTCACCACGCCGATCTCCCCGTTCGGCACGTAGTGCACGTTGCCTTCGTAATCGCGCAACTGCACGTAGCGCAGCGTGAGATCCTCGACGAGACCGCTCTTGCCGGCGATCTGCACGACGTCGCCCTGCCGGATCTGGTTCTCTGCGAGCAGGAAGAATCCGCGGAAGAAGTCCTTTACGAGCGACTGCGCGCCGAACGCGATCGCGATGCCGGCGACGCCGGCCGTCGCCAGGAACGGCAGGATCGAGATGCCGAGGGTGTTGAAGACCGCGAGCGTTGCGATGATCGCGATGAGGATGGACGCGAGCTTTCGCAGCACGTTGCTCAACGTCGCGGCGCGCTTCTGGGCCTCGATGTCCTGCGCGTGTGATGCAGTGAATTTCTCGAGGCCCGAGATGAGACGCCGCGCGATGAAGATCAGCAGCGCGCTGACCGCCAGGATCGCGAGGATCCGGGAGCCCGCCTGGATCCAGTCGACCGCGTTGAACCACTGGACCACCTTGTCGTGTTCTTCCATGCGCGAAGTATGGCAAATCCGTCCGACGCGGCACACGGCGGCGTCCTACACCCGCACCTCGTGGCGTCCGGACGGCGCACCGACCGCCCTGCGGGACGATCGACCCGGGAGATAGAGAGGTCTAAGTGTCCCGACGCACTCACCTGCTCGTCGTCATCGCGGCGGGCATCGGCCTGGGCGAGCCCGCGCCGCTCGAGGTGCCACCCGGATTCCGCGTGGCGATCGAAGCCCATGGATTGACCGACGCGCGCGATCTGCGCGTCGCCGGCAACGGCGCGCTTCTCCTCACATCGACCGCCGGGTCCGGAATGGGATACGAGATCGAGCCTGGCTCCCCCGGAAGCCCGCCCGCGGTGATGCAGGTCGCCAGGCTGCCGGGCGTCTCGACCGGCGGCCAGCGATTCGCAGCCGCTGCGGACGTGGGCCCGCTGCGCTGGGACGCCGATCTCGCACAAGTCCTGATCCCCGATTCCGGGGCGATCCCGGCCGTTGGCGGCGGGTCGTTGCGGAGCCGCGCTGCGTGGATCCCGCCGATATTCACAGGACAGGATATTTCCGCCGTCGTCGCGGACGACGGCTCCGTGTTCGTGATGGATTCGCGCGCCGGGATTCTCTACCGGCTCACGCCTCGCTGGCTCTAACCACCCGGTGAAGAGCAGCCAGTAGCCCCGCGTGCCGCCAAGACGAGCCCGGCGACCGGAACATGGATGGAAAACAGATGCTCCATCTCATCTCCCGGAGCCGAGCGCGGGGGTTCTCAGCGAACGCTTCTGCGCGAGATCAGGTTGACGATGGCGAGCAGGATCACTGCGCCCAGGAACGACACGAGCAGGCTCGCGATGCTGATTTCGCCGGAATTGATGCTCGGTGCGCCGATGAGCGGGCTGATGAGCCAGCCGCCGATGAGCGCGCCGACGATGCCGACGACGATGTTGAGGATGATGCCCTGGCTCCCGTCGCGACGCATGACGATGCTCGCGAGCCAGCCGACGACTCCTCCGATGACCAACCAAAGAATGAAACCAATCATGATGACTCCTTGCCCCTGGATTGCGACCTGCTAGTTCATGCCCGCGTTTCGGTCGCGCTGATACGCGTGCAATTTGTTGTAGAGCGTCTTCAGGCTGAAGCCGAGCACGTCGGCCGCACGCCGTTTGTCGCCTTCGAAATGCTTCAGCGTCGCGAGGATGAACGTGCGTTCGATCTCCTCGAGCGTCGAGCCGATCGGGATGCTGATGCCGTTGTCCGTGCCGGCGGCGTCCGCGCCGCCCCGCAGCGTCGGCATCTCCTGCTCGGAGAGATTGAGCTCGCCGTCGCAGAGGATGTACGCGCGCTCGACCGCGTTGCGCAGCTCGCGCACGTTGCCCGGCCACGAATGCCGCATGAACCGCTGGCGCAGTTCCTCGGAGAGCCGCTTGTTCGTGCCATGGCGCAGGTTGAGCTCGCCCAGGAAGAATTCGGCGAGCACGAGGATGTCGTTGCCACGCTCGCGCAACGCCGGCAGCTGAACGGTGACGACGGCCAGACGATAGTAGATGTCCTCGCGCAGGCGGCCTTCCTCGAATGCCTTTCCCGGCGAGCGGTTCGTCGAGGCAATGACGCGCACGTCGACCTCGAGATCGTCGTTGCCGCCGACGCGGGACAGCCGCTTCGTCTCCAGTACGCGCAGCAGGCGCGACTGGAGGTCGAGCGGCATCTCGGTGATCTCGTCGAGCAGCAACGTGCCGCCGCTCGCGCGTTCGAAGAGGCCCTCTCGGGTGCGCAGCGCGCCCGTGAAACTTCCGCGCTCGTGACCGAACAGCTCGGCTTCGATGAGCGTGGCCGGAATCGCCGCGCAGTTGATCGCCACGAACGGCTGGGAAGCCCGCGGGCTCAGCGCGTGGATGGACTCCGCGACCAGTTCCTTGCCGCAGCCGCTCTCACCGCAGATGAGAACGGTCGAATCCGTGGGCGCGACGCGCCCGATGAGATCCCGCACGCGGTGGATCCCCGGCGAGTTGCCGATCAGCCGAAGCGCGGTGTCCTCGGGCGCCGGCGACCGGGGACGCGGCGGACCGCCTTCCGGCAGCCCGCCGCCGAAGTCGACCGGGTAGAAGTCGCCGGACGGTTTCACGGCTGCCCGGAGCGCCGCTGCGGAATCGCGTTCTGGTCATTCGACACGATGATCTCGACCCGGCGATTCAGCTGACGGCTGCCGGCGTTCTCGTTGCCGGCCTTGGGATACTGCTCGCCGTATCCCATCGCGCGCACGCGCTGCGCGTCGATTCCGCGCTGCATGATCGCCATGGCCACCGCGTCCGCACGGCGCTGCGAGAGCTCGAGGTTGTACTCGTCGGTGCCCTGGCTGTCCGTGAAGCCTTCGACCTGGACGCGCCGCTCCGGATTCTCGGTGAGGAATGCGGCGATCTGGTCGATCGGTCGATTCGCGCCGGGCTTGAGTTCAGAACGCCCGGTGTCGAACAGGACGTCACCCAGCGTGAGCACGATGCCGCGCGACGTCTGCGACGCCTGCATCTCGGCGAGCTGCGACGCGAGTCGCTGACTCTCGGCCTGCGCGTTCACTGCCTCGTTCCGTGCCTGGTTCGCCTGCGCGAGCGCCCGGTTGGCGTCGTTCTCGCGCGCGCTCAGCAGTATCTGCTGCCGCTCGGTTTCGCCGGCCTTGATGCGCGCCACGGCAGCCTGCTCCTTCGCGCGCTGCTCGGCGATGTGCGCCGTCTGGGTCGCGAGGTAGGCGTAGTGACTGGCCTGCGGGTTGCGCGGACCGCCTTCCTTCAACGCCCCTTCGGCGTTCGAAAGATAATTACGTGCCCGGTTGATCTCCGTCGGCGCGTACTTGCCCGTATCCGGCCTCGACTCCGCGGTGCTGACGGCCGCGCGCGCCTCTTCGACCGCCGGGCTGTTCTTCGGCGCCGTCGCGCAACCGACCATCAATATCGCGGGCGCGAGCAAGGTGGCGGTGATCGTCGTCCTGACGAGTTTGTTCTGCATGGTGTTGTTCCTCTTATTGCTGCGCCGGGGGTGTGAGCGCGCTGCCGGACGCATTGCCCCGGAGCGTCTCGTTGCGCAGATCGCGCAGTGAGTTCTCCATCTCCGTCACGAGCTGTTCCTGCTGCTTCGCGCGCGCGGTGGATTCGGCGAGCTGCGCGTCGACGTCGGCCTGGTCGGCCATGCGAGCCGCGGCTTCGCCATCCCGCTTGTCCGCCGCCGACTGCGCGGCCGCGAGCTTCGTGCGCGCGCTTTGCAGCTCGACCTGCGCGAATTGGGCCGCCTGCGCCTGTTCCGCGCGTTCGACCGACGTCTTCGCGACGGCCAGCTTGTCGACCGGCATCGGAGTGGACGCACAGGCCACGATGCCGAAGGCAGTGGCGCACAGGAGCGCATTTCGAAGTTGGGTGGTTGTTATTGCGAACTTGCGGGCAGACATGCTGACCTCCGTTGATCAGGCGTTACGGCCGGTGAGCGAGACGGCTGGTGTCGCCGTCTTCGTCATCGGGGTCGGTGGACTCACCGACCGAGAGATTTCGTTCCCAATTGCGCAGTTGGCGGTCCGCGTCCTCGCGCGAGATCCCGTAGGCTTCCTGGATCCGCCCGGACAACTGCTCGCGACGGCCGGCGACGACGATCAACTGGTCATCCGTGAGGCGGCCCCAGCGCTCACGCACACGGCCTTTCCAGTGCGCCCAGTTCCCTGAAATTCGTTCCCAGCTCATGACCCCTCGCGGTGCGATCCGTGCGCCAACGTCAGGGAGCATTGTTGAATTCTCGCTGCGCTGCGGGGAGCGGCCCCGACCCCCAACGACGTGGGAACGCGGCGTCGGGCTCGTCATTGTTTGTCCGACACCACCGCCGTCCGGCGGCGGCGGGCGATCCGGCGTTGATAGATATCCATCAGGGGCGTCGCCGAGATTCCGTGCACCACGATGGAGGCCGCGATGACCGTGAACACGCACGACAAGAGCTGCTCGGCCTGCGCGAAGTCGATCTCGTAGCCCGCGATGAACACTGCGTAGTACACGGACCCGATGCCGCGGATGCCGAACCATCCGAGCAGCCGAAGTTGCGCCTGGTCGGGCGGGGTCCCGATGAGTCCGGCCCACACCGCCAATGGACGGATGACGAAGAACAGCAGCGCCGCGAGCGCGAGTCCCGCGGCCGACCAGTATCCGGTCGAGATCATCACGCCGACGACCAGGACGATGCCCACCTCGACGATGCGCTCGAGCTGCTCGTTGACGTTGAGCATGCTCGGCGTGAGCGGCGGCTTGCGCGAGGCAACGCGCGAGTCGGCGTGAATGTCGTCCGCGCGGCGCAACGCGAGGCCGGCCGCGAATACGGCCAGGAACCCGAGGCCGTGCACGGCGAGCGCGGCGCCGTAGCTCAGCGCGATCACACCGAGCAGCAGGAACTCGTCGAAGATGACGACCTCACGTTTCCGCGCGCGCATCCAGCGCACGGCGCGCGCCAGACCGTCGCCAATGAGGAAGCCGATACCGAGGCCGGCCACGGTGCTCCACAGCAGGTCCACCGCGAGCCAGCGCCATCCCAGGAAGCCCGTTTCGTGCAATCCGAGAACGCCCAGGCCGAGGAACACGAAGGGGAACGCGGTGCCGTCGTTGAGGCCGCCCTCGCCGGTCAGGCCGAAACGCAACGCGTCGCGGTCCTTGGGACTGCGCAGCTGCACGTCGGAGGCGAGCACGGGGTCGGTCGGCGCGAGCGCGGCGCCGAGCGCGAGCGCCAGCCCCCACGCGAAGCCGAACAACACCATCGCCGCGAGTGCGATCCCGAGGACGGTCACGACCATCGACACGGTGGCCAGGTGCAGCGGGACGCTCCAGCGCCAGTCGCCGATCGGCACACGCAGCTTGATGCCGACTGTGAAGAGCGCGATCAAGACCGCGATCTCCGTGATCGTCTCGAGCATCACCAGCTCGCGCATCGGATGCAGCTCGAGCAGGTCGAAGGCCGCGGGCCCCAGCGCGAAGCCGACCACCAGGTAGATCATCGCCGGACTCATGGGCAAGCGGTCCAGCAGGCGGCCGAGCACCGCGATCGCGACCAGCAGCACGCCGGCGAGGAGGAACCAGAATTCGTTCACCGCCCGAGCCTGCGGTACTCGGCCGGGCGGCTCGTTAGGAGGCCTCCGACACGCGTGTCAGCGCGAGACGCTCCCGGTTGTGGGTGACCCCGAATCCTGGACTGCTCGTCACCCGGGTCGATCTCCTACGCGTATTCCGGCATCTCGTCCCCGCGCACGGCGGGTTCGCTGGCTCAGTCGCCGAGCGGCGCGAGCGATGCTGCTTGCGCGATGCATACCGTTCAGAACAGGAGATCCGCTATGAAGATGAAATTGCTGGCGGCCGCGGCCGTCGCGCTGATCCCGCTCGCGGGAGTGGCTGCCGAGGGTAGCAAGACGCCCCCGGGCCGGGTCGTTTCGTTCGACACGCTGGACGCGAACCGCGACGGCCGCATTTCGATGCCGGAAGCCTCGGCCGATGCGCAGCTCGTCGAGAACTTCTCTACGGCGGACAAGAACGGCGACGGCTACCTCGACAACCAGGAATACGACAACAGCCGCGACCCGCCGAAGTAAGTCGTGCGCTCGCGCGGCCCCGCCCGCCGGGCGGGTGGGGCCGCTACAGTTTCCTCAGCCAGATGTTCCGGAATCGCACTTCGTGCGAATGATCCTGCAGCCGCAGCGGCATGTCGCCGTGCGGCCGATAGCTAGGCGCCCCGATGTAGGCCGTCGCGCCCTTCAGGTCATAGCCGTCCTGGACCAGCACGCCGTTGTGCAACACGGTCACCCGGGCCGGTGATTTCAGCGAGCCGTCGGCGTTGAAACGCGGCGCCTTGAAAATGATGTCGTAGACGTTCCACGTCCCGGCCGGCAGCGTGGGGTTCACGAGCGGTGGCTTCTGCTTGTAGATGGAGCCCACCATGCCGTTCACGTAGGTCGGGTTCTCGAAATTGTCGAGCACCTGCACTTCGTACACGTCCTGCAGGAACACGCCGCTGTTGCCGCGATCCTGGTTCACCTTGTCGGGCGGCAGCTGCGGGCCGCACCACTCGATGTGCAGCTGCACGTCGCCGAATCCCTCTTTCGTCTGGATGTCGCCGGTGCCGGGCGCGACGACCATCTCGCCATTCACGACCTTCCACCTGGCGGCACTGCCGTCCTTCGCGCTTCGCCACGCATCGACGTTCTCGCCGTCGAACAGGACGACGGCATCCGATGGTGGCGCCCCCGGCGTCGCCCCGGGCGTCACCTTCGCGGGCACCGGGAACCAGACTTCCGTGACTTTCGGGTCCGGGGGCATGTCGTCGTCCTTCGTGAGCGGGCGCACCTTGATGTTGCGGTAGGAGATTTCGGCGCTCTCGGCCTGCAGGGCAATACGGCCATGGTCGAGCTTCACCCACGAAGCACCGTCCCACGACTTGAGGTCGTACACGCGGTTGTTGATGACGCCGTTGACGATGTGCGTCGCGGTGTCGCCGCGCACGATGATCTCGACGGTGTTCCAGCCCGGGTACTCGTTCACCTTGCCGTGACGCGTGCGCTGCCAGTCGCCCCACTTGCCCACGGTGGTCGGCACGCCACCGTCTTCGGGCGGCGCGTACCGGCCGGTCTTCGGATTGACGAAACTCGATACCCGGGACGACACCGCCCAGGAGTCTCCCGTATCGCCTTCCTGGATCTGCGCCTCGGCGCTCGCCGGCCAGTCGCCGTCGCGGAATCGATAGACGTGATACAGCAGGCCCGCGTCGCGCACGTGTTCATTGCGCGGCGCGAATTTTTTCTGGCCCCACTTGTACTCGAGCGAGAGCCGGTAGTCCTTGAAGTCGGCGTCGGTGACGAGTACCAGGTTGGGTTGCTGCGAGCCGGCCTGCTGCGTGGGATAGGCGCGGATCTCGCCGTTCTCGACCTTGAAGTAGCTCGACGCCGGCGGCGCACCGGCCTCTGCTTTCGACGCGTACTGCGCCGTCCAGCCGGCCAGGTTCTTTCCGTTGAAGATCGGCTTCCATGCGGGCATGGATTCGGCCGGCGCCTTTCCCGAGAAGACAGCCAACAACGTCGCCGCCGCGAACACGGAAATCCTGCTCATTTTCGTTCCCCCTGCCCCCGGAAATCCTGGGCGCCGGAGTGTAGCAAATCGCCTCCGCGCCCTCAGGCACCGCTCGCGTGTTGCCGCTGACGATGCTCGGCATGATCTCCCATCGCAGAGGTTGTTTGCTGATGCGCCATTCGCCGCGCGCGCCGTGATGGGCGCACGCGGCCGCCGAGACCCGACTCCGGCTCGGTGCGATAGCACCAGTCCGTGCGCGGCTTGCCGATGCAACGCAGGTAGGCGGGATCGGCGGAGAGGCGATTGGCGAGCAGGCACCCGGCGGTGCCGGCGCCCGGGATCGCGAAGTCGAAACCCCGATCGCTCATGACTCGCCGCGGTGAATGGTGGGTCGGGTGGGGCTCGAACCCACGACTAACGCCTTAAAAGGGCGCTGCTCTACCAACTGAGCTACCGACCCGCTCCGGGGCGCGAATTCTATACGATCTTTTTATGGACATAGGTCGTGGGATCGGCAACCCCGGCGGCCGCGAAGCCCTCGCGCCGGATCCGGCAGGAGTCGCAGCGTCCGCAGGCGCGGCCGAGGCTGTCCGCCTGGTAGCAGGACACAGTCAGACCGTAGTCGACACCGAGCCGGACGCCGGCGCGGATGATGTCCGCCTTGCTCAGGTCGATCAGTGGCGCGCGGATCGAGATCGCCCCTCCCTCCACGCCCGCCTTCGTCGCGATCCGGGCGAGGTTCTGGAACGCGGCGATGAACTCCGGACGGCAGTCCGGGTAGCCCGAGTAGTCGACGGCATTGACGCCGATGTGGATCTCCGTCGCCTTCAACACTTCCGCCCACCCGAGCGCGACGGACAGCATGATCGTGTTGCGCGCGGGAACGTACGTGACGGGAATGCCCGTCGTGGCTTCCGTCGGCACGTCGATCGAACGATCCGTGAGCGCCGACCCGCCGATGCTCGCGAGGTCGATGAGGATCACGCGATGCTCCCGCGCGCCCAAGGCCTGCGCGACCGCCTGCGCGGCATTGAGCTCGAACTGGTGACGCTGGCCATAGGCGACCGACAACGCATAGCACTCGCGTCCCGACTCGCGCGCGAGCGCGAGCGCCGTGGCGGAGTCGAGTCCGCCCGACAGCAACACCACGGCGCGGGTTTTCGGCGGGTGAGTCATTTCATTTTCCGGGCACGTTGCCCCAGAGCACCTTGTGCAGCTGCATCTGGAAACGCACGGGCAGCCGATCGCCCAGGATCCAGTCGGCGAGATCCCGCGCGGGCAACTGCTCCGCGCTCGGACTGAACAGGACTGTGCAGCGTTCCGGCAGCGCGAGCTCCGTGAGCTTCGCACGGCTCCATTCGTAATCCGCGCGATCGCAGATCACGAACTTGATCTGCTCCCCGGCGCGCAGCAGCGCGAGGTCGTCGTAACGGTTGCGGCGCTCCTCGCCGGAGCCCGGCGTCTTCACGTCGACGACGCGATTGACGCGCGGATCGACGCCGGCGAGCGGCATCGCGCCGCTCGTCTCCAGCGAGACGCGATGGCCGGCGTCGCAGAGGGCCGTGAGCAGCGGCAGGCAGCTCTTTTGCGCGAGGGGCTCGCCGCCCGTGACGCAGACGTGGCGCGTACCCCGGGTCGGTCCGAAGAGATCGTCCACCTGTTCGAGGATCGCTTCCAGCGTCATCCATTGCCCGCCATGGAAAGCGTACGCCGTGTCGCAGAACCGGCAGCGCAGCGGACAACCCGTGAGGCGCACGAACACCGTGGGGCATCCGACGGTGACCGCTTCCCCCGGGAGCGACAGGAAGA
>CADEED010000049.1:11826-15011 GCA_902826225.1 uncultured Pseudomonadota bacterium
GCGCCGGGTGGAGCCGCGTCACCCGGATGCTCATCCATGGGCGCGGGTCCTAGCGAGGCATCCGTTTCAGCCGTTCGGTCGCGAGCTGCGCGGCCTCGGTCCCGGGGAAGCGCTTGACGACGTCCTCGAGCGTGACTTTCGCATCCCCGCTGCGGCCCAGGGCCGCCTGCGTGAATCCGATCTTCACGAGCGCATCCGGCGCCTTGCGTGAATCCGGGTAGTCGATCGTCACCTTCTGGAACGCGGCGATGGCGCTCTGGTATTCCTTCGTCACGTAGTACGCCTCGCCGAGCCAGTACTGCGCGTTGCTCGCGAGCGGGCTCGCGGGGTAGCTCGAGACGAAGTTGCGAAAGCCGGCAATCGCCTTCGGGTAGTCGGAGCTCTTGAGCGCACCGAAGGCCGCGTCGTAGCTCGCCTGTTCGCCCGCGCCAGCACCGATGGGCGGCGATGGCTGGATGGCGCCAGCGGAGCCCGTTGCTCCGCCCGAGCCCACGCCGCCCAGCGTCTCGAGCGCGGCGAGCCGCTTCTCGAGGTCGCCGTACAAGGAGCGACTCTGCGCCTTCCCGCCTTCGCTCTGGTTCTGCAGCATCTCGACTTCGCCGCGAATCGTGCGGACGTCGCCCTGCAGGCGATCGATGCGCTGCGCGAGATCGAGCAGGCTCTGATTCGTCAGCACGCGCTCGATGCGCTGCACGCGTTGATCGAGGTCGTTGAGCCGGATCATCACCGGATCCTCTTTCGGCGAAACGGCGCAGCCGCCCAGGATGAACGCACCCGCGCCCGCCACGAGCGCCGCCGACAAACTCCGCTGTCTCATGAGCACTCCGGAATTACCTGACGTAGACGATCTCGACGCGGCGATTCGCCGCATATGCCTGCTCGGTGCTGCCCGCCTCGGCCGGACGTTCTTCGCCGTAGCTCACGGTGGAGAGCTGCGCCTCGGCGACACCCTGCAGCAGCAGCGCGCGACGCACGGCCTGTGAACGGCGCTCGCCGAGACCGATGTTGTACTCGCGCGAGCCACGCTCGTCGGCATGGCCTTCGAGACGCACCTTCTGCGACGGGTTGCCCGCGAGGTGACGCGCGTGCGCCCCGACGACGGCCTGCGAATCGCCACGGATGTCCGCGCTGTCGAAGTCGAAGAACACGATGCGCTTCGACAGCAGCTCGCCGGACGGACCGGCCGCGTCTTCGACGGCGGCGCCCGAATTCTCGACGCCGCTCGTGTCGCTCTGCGTCGTCTGCTGCGGGGGCGGCGGCGCCACTTCGGGTTCCTTCGTTCCGAAAGCCGCCATGAGCAGCAGCGAGGAGACGAGCACGCAAGTCGTTACGAGTTTTTTCATGAGATCACCTTGTTTCAGAATTTCACCAAACGGATTCGGCCGCCACTACGGCAGGAAGGGTCCCCAGACCGGCTCCCGCACCTCTCCCGCATCGGCATTCAGCCGGAAGGAAGTTTGCCCGTCGATGGAGACCGTCTGCAGCACGCCGCGCCCGCGTTCGCGGCCGGCGAGGATCACCATGGCGCCGTTCGGGGCGAAGCTCGGGCTCTCGTCCTGGCTGCCCTTCGACAGCACCTGCAGCGAGCCGCTCGCGATGTCCTGCAGGCCGATGCGGTACTGGCCGCCATCGAGGGTGAGCAGCGCGAGCTGCTTGCCGTCCGGCGACACGCGCGGGCGTGCATTGTACGAGCCGGAGAAGGTGACGCGGCGCGGCCGCTCGCTGCTGCCGAGCGCGAGGCGATAGACCTGCGGATTGCCGGACCGGTCCGACGTGAAGTAGATCGCGCTGCCGTCCGGAGTGAACGCCGCCTCCGTATCGATCGACGGATCGTCCGTGAGGCGCTGGAGCTGCTGGGTACCCAGGTCCAGTAGATAGATATCCAGGTTGCCGTTCGTGCCCGACAGCGTGAGTGCCAGCTTCTTGCCGTCGGGCGACCACGCCGGCGCCCCGTTGATGCCGGCGCGCGCGGACACCATGCGGCGCTGCCCGGTGCGCACCTGCTGCACGTACACGGCGGAGACCCGCCTTTCGAACGACACGTAGGCGAGCCACTCGCCATCGGACGACCAGGCCGGCGACATGAGCGGACGGTCCGCCTGCAGGATCATGCGGGGACTCTCGCCGTCGGCATCCGCCACGATGAGCTGGTACT
Organism: uncultured Pseudomonadota bacterium; assembly: GCA_902826225.1. GTDB lineage: Bacteria > Pseudomonadota > Gammaproteobacteria > Steroidobacterales > Steroidobacteraceae > CADEED01. Next base: position 13,982 of record CADEED010000049.1, read on the forward strand.
TCTGCGCCGGCGGCTTGCCGTCGACGGACACGTACGCGATGCGCGTGGCGAACGCGCCGCGCACGCCGATGATCTTCTCGTAGATGGCGTCGGCCGCGCGATGCGCGGCATTGCGCAGATTCGCCGGCTTCACGGTCCACGTGCGGTCGAGCAGCGTCTGCCCGGTGAGCACATTGACGAGGCCGACCGCGAGGCCGACGTCGCCGTTCGACTGCGCCGTGACGCGGCCGACGACGACGTAGTCGTTGCGCAGCTGCTTCCAGGCCGGCGAATCCACGGCGGACGTGGTCGTCGGCCTGGTCACCATGTCGGTGCGCGACATGCCCTTGAAACGCCCGCTGCTTTCGAGGTCGCGCTGCACGACGGCCGCGACGTCGAGTCCGCCGTCCGCGGGCACCGCGCGCGCGAATTCGACGACGGCGATGTTGATGGGGTCGGTGACGCCCGAGGTGATCGTGAGGCGCAGCTGCGCGAAGGCCGGTGTCGCCGCGCAGGACACGACGACCAGGATTGCGATGAGTTTTTTCATGCGTCCGTTCATTGCGGTCTGAATGTTAGCTCCAAATTTCGCTCGAACAGCGCCGCGTCGGGCGGCGGCGGGAGCGGGGACGCGCGGTACACCGCGGCTTCCACCGATTCCCGCAGCGCGGCGTCGCCGCCGCTGCAACTGTCGACCCGGACGGACGTGACCTCGCCACCCGGGACCTGCGAAACCGACACGATACACTCGATGCCCGGTTGTGCCGAGGGCGGCTTGATCCAGGCCCGCTGGATCCGCGCGACGATCTGCGCGTGCCAGCGCGCCGCTGCATCACTGTTGCGCATCGCGTTCGCCCGCTCTTCGGCCTCGAGACTGCGCCGGAGTTCCGCCTCCCGGGCCACCCGCGCCTTTTCATCGGCGGCTTTCTTGGCCGCCGCCGCGTCTTCGACCCGCTTCTTCTCGGCCGCCGCTTTCGCCGCGGCCTGCTTCTCCGCTTCGATCCGTTGCGCCTCTTCCTGCTGCTGCCTTTCCTGCGCAGCCTTTTCCTGC
>CADEED010000049.1:15021-26720 GCA_902826225.1 uncultured Pseudomonadota bacterium
GAGCCGCTCCTCTTCCTCGCGGCGCTCGATCTCGGCGGGATCCGGCTTCGGAGGGCCCTGCTCCTCGGGCGGCGGCGGTTCGGGCTCGGGAACCGGTTCCGGCTCCGGCGTGGGTGGCGGTGGCTCCGGCACGGTCTCGGGCAGTTTCTCGACACCCTGCAATGCGCGCGCATCGACCACAGTCGCCTCGATCGCGAGCGTCTGGTTCTCCGGCGGCTCGTGCTTCCAGGTGAACCAGCCGAACACGGCCGCGGCCACGATCGCCGCGTGCACCAGCAGCGACAACGCGATGGCGCGCCAGCGCCCCTTCGTCAGTGATTTTTGCCGGGGAGGCATGCGATCAGCGGCTTCGCTGGTCCTTGGGCGGCTCGGTCACGAAGCCGACCTTGTCAGCGCCCGCGCGCTGCAGGATCGTCATCGCGGCCACGATCTCGCCGTACGCGACGCGATAGTCGCCGCGCACGAGCACCACCGTCTCCGGCGCGCGCCGCAGGATCGCGGACGCCTGCGCCTCGGCCTTCTCGGGTGAGACCGGCGCGTCTTCCGGATCGTTGTAGTTGAGGTAGAGCCGCCCCGCCTCGTCGATGCTGAGGATGATGGGCTTCGTGTCCTTCATCATCTCCGGCGGGATCGCGCGCGCGCCGGCCTTCGGCAGCTGGACCTTGACGCCCTCCGTGAGCAGCGGCGCGGTGATCATGAAGATGATGAGCAGCACCAGCATCACGTCGATGTACGGCACGACGTTGATCTCGGCCATGAGGCGCCGGCGGCGCGTGGTCTTGTTGACGGATGCCATGGCGTCAGCCCTTGTTGCCGGCGTAGCGCTGCAGGATCGTCGAGAACTCTTCCATGAACGCGTCGTAACGCAGCTCGAGACGGCTCACCTGGTCGGCATACCGGTTGTAGGCGATGACCGCGGGAATCGCGGCGAACAGGCCGATGGCCGTGGCGATGAGCGCCTCCGCGATGCCCGGCGCGACCATCGCGAGTGTCGCCTGCTGCACGCCGCCCAGCGCGACGAAGGAACTCATGATGCCCCAGACCGTGCCGAACAACCCGACGTAGGGACTCGTGGAACCCACCGTGGCGAGATTCGAGAGACTCTCCTCGAGCCGCTCGAGCTCCTTGAGCTGGCCCACGCGCATTGCGCGGCGGGCGCCCTCCAGCAATTGATCCGCGGGGATGCCGCCCTGCTTGAGCCGCGCGAATTCGCGGAAGCCGAACTCGAAGATGCTCGACATGCCGGTGGCGCCGCCGCGGCTCTCGATCTGCCGGTAGAGCGCGGTGAGATCGCCGCCTTTCCAGAAGCTGTTCTCGAAATTCTCGGCCTCGTCGTGCGCGCGCGAGAGCAGCGACCGCTTGCGGAAGATGATGGTCCACGACATGAGCGAGGCCAGGAGCAGCAGCCCCATGACCGCCTGCACCACCGGGCTCGCGTTGAGCACCAGCCTGACTATCGAGAGTTCATTTTCCATCGCAGTCCTTCACAAATTTGGCTTGATGAAATCCGGAAGCGCACGCGGCCGGAACGACTTCGCATCGACGCACGCGACCCGGACCGACCCCTCCGCGAGCATCGTGTCGCCGCGACGCACTGTCTGTCGGAAGCCGAGCGAGGCGCGGCCTTCGGGCACCGGCTCGCAGGTCACGGTCAGGTCGTCGTCGAGCCGTGCCGGCTTGCGGTACTTCACCTGCACCTCGACGACGATGAACACGAACCCGAGCGATTCGACGAGCTCGACCTGCGAATGGCCGAGCGAGCGCAGCCACTCGGTGCGGGCGCGCTCCATGAACTTGAGATAGTTGGCGTAATAGACGACGCCTCCGCCATCGGTGTCTTCCCAATAGACGCGGGTACGCCAGGCGAATTCCTTGCCGGCACTCATTTCCCGGATTCGAACAGCGGCAGGTTCGTCAACGCCCGCTCGGGCGCCTTGAGCCCGAAGTGCAGATAGGCATTCCGGGTGGCCATGCGGCCCCGCGCCGTGCGCATCAGGAAGCCCTGCTGGATCAGGAACGGCTCGATGACGTCCTCGAGGGTTCCGCGCTCCTCGCCGATCGCAGCCGCGAGGCTTTCGATGCCCACCGGCCCGCCATCGAACTTCTCGATGATCGTCGACAGCAGTTTGCGGTCGAGCGCGTCGAAACCCTGCGGATCGACTTCCAGCAGATCGAGCGCGGCACGCGCGACCGCTTCGTCGATGCGGCCGTCGGCCCTGACCTGCGCGAAGTCACGCGCCCGTCGCAGCAGCCGGTTCGCGATGCGCGGCGTGCCGCGGGAGCGCTGCGCGATGCGCTGCGCACCCTCGGCGTCGATCGGAACACCGAGGATCCCCGCGGAGCGCGTGACGATGCGCTCGAGCTCGCCGACCGTGTAGAACTCGAGACGCTGCACGATGCCGAAGCGGTCCCGCAGCGGCGAGGTCAGCAGACCCGCACGAGTCGTGGCGCCGATCAGGGTGAAGGGCTGCAGCGCGAGCTTGATGGAGCGCGCAGCGGGCCCTTCGCCGATCATGATGTCCAGCTGGAAATCCTCCATCGCCGGATAGAGCACTTCCTCGACGACGGGCGAAAGCCGGTGGATCTCGTCGATGAACAGCACGTCGCGCGGCTGTAGATTGGTCAACAGGGCGGCGAGATCGCCCGGCCGTTCGAGCACCGGGCCGGAGGTCTGCTTCAAGCCGACGCCGAGTTCGCTGGCGAGGATGTTCGCGAGCGTGGTTTTCCCCAACCCCGGCGGACCGAATATCAGCGCGTGGTCGAGCGCTTCACCGCGCTGCACCGCGGCCTGCACGAAGATCTCGAGCTGCGCCTTCACCTGCTCCTGGCCGACGTAGTCCGCGAGCTTCTTCGGGCGGATGGCGCGATCGACGGCTTCGTCCTCGCGCGCGGCGCCGGACTGGACGAGGCGTGAGTCTTCGACCGGGTTCATGCGCGCGCGGCACCCTGCAACGCGCGGCGGATCAGCTCTTCGGTAGTGCCACCCGAACCCGCGAACGGCTTGAGCATCGCCGTGACTTCCGCCGGCTTGTAGCCGAGCGCGACGAGCGCAGTCCACGCCTCGCCTTCGACGCTGGCCGGCGTCATCGGCATCGCGCCCGCGATTCGCATCTTCTGCGAGGCCTCTTCGATCGCATCGAGACGATCCTTCATCTCCATGAGCACGCGTTCGGCCGTCTTGCGGCCGACGCCCGGAATCCTGGTGAGCGACGCCGTGTCCTGCAGCTTCACGAGCGTCGAGAAACCCTCGACGCTCACGCCGGAGAGGATCGACAGCGCCATCTTGGGGCCGACCTGCGAGACCTTCAGCAGGTTGCGGAACAGCGCGCGCTCCTCCGGCGTGCCGAAGCCATAGAGGATGTGCGCATCCTCGCGCACCACGAGGTGCGTGAGCAGCCGCACGTCGGCGCCGAGCGCGGGCAGCGTGTAGAACGTGGACATCGGCGCTTCGATGTCGTAGCCCACACCACCGACGTCCACCGTGAGTTGCGGCGGCGCCTTCGCGACGAGCTTCCCGCGGACGAATCCGATCACGCGCCGACACCCCGCAGGAATGGTTCGAGCCGGCGCGAATGCGCGTGGCAGATCGCCACGGCGAGCGCGTCGGCCGCATCGGCGGCGAGGCGCAGGTCGATGCGCAGGAGTTGTTTGACCATGTGCGCGACCTGGGTCTTCTGCGCACCACCGATTCCGACGACGGCGAGCTTGATCGCGCGCGGTGCGTACTCGTGGACGCCGAGCGCGGCGGGGATCGCCGCCAGTGCGGCGCCGCGGGCCTGGCCCAGCTTCAGCGCGCTGTCCGCGTTCTTGGAGAGGAAGACACGCTCGACGGCGATCTCCTCGGGACGATGCTGCTCGACGAGCTCCACCACCTTCGCGTGGATCACGCGCAGACGGTCCGCGAGCGGCCCACCCGAGGTGGCGATGCAGCCCTGCGCGACGATGCTGAGATCCCCGGAGCGGCAGTCGATGACGCCGAAGCCGGTCCGCAGGCTGCCGGGATCGAGTCCGAGGATGCGCCGGGAACCGCCCGGCGAAATGCGCATCACCGCCGCGACGGGCGTCGCGGACCCCGCGGCGGGGGTGGTCGCGCCGGGCTTGTACGCGCGCCAGGACGATCTCATCGGCATCTCTTCAGGAATGGCGCCATCAGTGGTGCAAACCTTTGCCTGCGCTTGAAAAACTGCGCGTATCATAGCCGCAATTCCGCCCCGCCTCACGCGCCGGCGACGCATTGTTTTCCGTGCACAATCTCCATTCCTGCTCGCCCGCGCTCAAGGCATCGATCGACGCACACGCCGCCCACCTGGACGATTGGGGCGTGTCTCCCGATGCGAGGGATCGCGCCGTCGAGTCCGCCGTGATCGTCGCCTCGCTGACCGAGGACGCCGTGCTCGCGAGTGCCCTGCTGGCGCAGGCCGCATTCTCGGACGTCGCCGACGAATCCCAGGCGGTTGAAATCGGCCGGCACTTCGGTCCGGAGATCACCGCGCTCGCCGGCGAGCTCGCCCACTTCGGCGACATCCGCCTCACCTCCGTGGCCGCGGCCACCCATCACCTCGAGCCGGCGCAAGCCGAAGCGCTGCGCAAGATGCTGCTCTCGGTCGTCAGCGATCCACGACTCGTGCTCGCCCGCCTCGCGCGTCAGCTCGTCGAGCTCAACGCGTCGAAGGACGGCCACGCGGCCACGCGCGAGCGGCTCGCGCTCGAGACGCGCGAAGTGTTCGCGCCGCTCGCGAACCGCCTCGGGCTCTGGCAGATCAAGTGGGAGCTCGAGGATCTCGCGTTCCGGTTCCTGCGTCCCGACGACTATCGCCGCATCGCCGGCGCCCTCGCCGAGAAGCGCGGCGACCGGGAACGCTACATCACGGATTTGTGCCGGGAACTCGAGGACATGCTGCGCGGCGCGGGCCTCGACGCCGAGGTGTACGGCCGTCCCAAACACATCTACAGCATCCATCGGAAGATGGACCGCAAGCAGCTCTCGATCGAACAGGTGTTCGACCTGCGCGCGGTGCGCATCGTGACCGCGACCGTCGCCGACTGCTATGCGGCGCTCGGGTTGGTCCACGGCCGCTATCCCTACATCCCGGGCGAGTTCGACGATTACATCGCGACGCCCAAGGACAATCTCTATCGCTCGATCCACACCGCGGTGTTCGGGCCCGAAGGCAAGGCCGTCGAGGTGCAGATCCGCACGCGCGAGATGCACGACCAGGCCGAACTCGGCCTGGCTGCCCATTGGAAGTACAAAGAGGGGCGACACAGGGAAGTGCGTGCGCTCGACGTGTCGTACGACCGCAAGATCGAATGGGTGCGCAAGCTGCTCCAGCCCACGGAGCGCGGCGACAAGGACTTTCTCGACGAAGTGCGCGCCGGACTGTTCGAGGATCGCGTGTACGCGCTCACGCCCAAGGGCCAGGTCGTCGACTTGCCGCCAGGCGCGACGCCGCTCGACTTCGCGTACCACGTGCACACGGATCTCGGTCATCGTTGCCGCGGCGCGCGCGTGAACGGCCGCATCGTGCCGCTCACGCGCGCGCTCGCCAACGGCGAGATCGTGGAGATCATCACGCACAAGCGTCCGCAGCCGAGCCGCGACTGGCTGTCGGAGACGCAGGGCTTCCTCGTGAGCCCGCGGAGCCGCTCGAAGGTTCGCGCCTGGTTCCGGAAGTTAGACGAGGACGCCGGCAAGCTCGCGCCCGCCGGAGCGCCCGCGGCCACCGTGCCCGCGCCGCCGCGCCGCCGGGCGGGAACCCGGAAATCGTCGCGTTCGCCCGTGGTGCTCGGCGGCGTCGAGGACTTGCCGACGAGCTTCGCTCGCTGCTGCACTCCGGTGAAGCCCGAGCCCATCGCGGGCTACGCGACGGTCGGGCGCGGGGTCACGGTCCACCGCGCGGATTGCCCCGGTTTGAAGCGCATGAGCGCGAGCCATCCGGACCGGCTCATCGCCGCGACCTGGGCCGATGCGGACCAGACGCAACCCGTGACGCTCACGATTGTCGCCATAGACCGACAGGGTCTCGTCCGCGACGTCGGCGATCTGCTCGCGAGCGAAAAAATCTCGATCGAGATGATGCACACCACTACCGATCGAATGCAGTCGACGGCTAACATCGACGTGCGCATCGCCATTGGAGATGCGCAGCATCTGACGCGCTTGCTGCAACGTATCCGCAGGGTGGAAAGCGTCCTCTCGGTACGCCGCTCCGGTTAACTTAAACCCCGGAATGGCCGCCAGGCGGGCCGGAAACGTGACGTGTTGCGACGCCAGATGACGTCGATTCGCGTCTACTCTGAATGTCCATTTACCGGGGTATTTCACGGACATGCGTGTCCTGCTGGTCGACCATGACTCAGAGGGTCTCGAGGCTATTGCCCGCGCGATTCGCGGCGTCCTCGAACTCGACTGCGTCTCCAGCAAGGGCGACGCGATGCTGCTGCTGCGCCAGAACACCTACGACGTTCTGATTGCCTGCGAGCGTTGCGTCGACGGCTCCGGCCTCGACCTGCTCGGCAGGACCGCCCGCACCGCCGTTCCGTTGAAGCGCATCTTCGCCGCCGCGCCCGAGCGCCTGCAGTTGTTAGGCCCGCGCCTCGCGCCGTTCAAGGTGCAGCGGACCATCAATTATCCGATCGACCTCGAAGAGCTGTGGCTCGCCATCGCGCAGGTCACCGGGGGGCCCGACGACGGGACCGACGGCACGATCGAACGCGTCGTGCTCGACGAGCGCGGCATTCCCTCCACCGGCACCACGCCGCGCGCGCCGATCCCGCCGCGGCCGCCGGCGCCGCTCTCCGTCGTCCCGTCGGCGCCGCTGCCCGCGGCCCCGGCGGTTTCCACCGCGACGAGCGGCCGCTATGCAACGGCACGCGTCACGCAGCCGGCGCCCGAACCTCCGCTGCGTCCGCCGGCCCCGCCGCGACAGCCTCCGCAGGTGCGTGTCTCCGCGCCGCCGGCGCCGTCGGATACCGGGCGCATGCGCGCGCTCGCGCCCGCGCCCGCGGCACCCGGCACGACTTCCGACACGGGGCGCATGCGCGCGCTCGCGCCAGCAGTGGCCCCGCCGCCACCGATGACGGCGCGGTCGCCGACCCCCAATGGTGCCGCGGCGCCAGCCGACTTCCCGGCCTGGACGCCCGAGCCGATCGCCGAAGACGATCTCGCGTCGGTCGCGGAGCAGGCGCGCTTCGGCGTGCACCAGAAGGTCGTCGACGAAGCCTCGCGACGCAAGCGCACGCGGCTGCTCGTCGCGGGCGGCGTCGCGATCGTCGTCGCCGGTCTCCTCATGTTCCTCATCGAGCTGTTCTACGACCCGGAAGCGCGGGCGCGCGAACAGGCGATCGCCGTCGAGAAAGAGCGCATGGCGGAGCAGACGAAGCTCACCGACAACCTCACCCGCATCGAGATCGAAATCGAAACGGCGATCATGGAGAACAGGCTCGACGAAGCGCGCGGCCATCTCGCGACGCTGCTGCAACAGTCGCCGACCCATCCGCGCCGCGATTTCCTGCAGGACGCGATCGATCGCGCCGACGAGCTCGCGAAGCTCGCCGGCAAGTCGCCGGCCGGCGCGGCTCCCGCGCAGCCCGCCGCCGCGGCCCCGCCGCCGCGGGTGGCAGAATCCCGTCCCGATTCGCGCGCGCGCCCGGCGGAACGTGAACCGGAACGCACGCGTCCCCGCGAGGCCGAACGCACGCCGGCGCCGGTCGCCCGGTCGACCCCGGCGCCGTCGCAGCGCGCGTTCGGCGCGCCGATCGGCGAGCAGCCGCGACCAGCCGTCATTCCGCTGAACGCGCCGATCAATGCGCCGCCGACCACGAACGTGCGTGCCGCCGACAACACCTTCCGCGGGCGCACCGTCGAGGCGTCCGACTCCCGTTCCGTTCCCGTGACGCAGGCGTACGTCCCGCCGGCGTCGTCGACACCGAACCCGTCAGGCGACGCGGAGGCGCCCGTCGCGCCGCCGGCTCAGCCAGCGGCACCGGCCATCGAGGTGACACCCGCGAAACTCGTGAGGCGCGTGGCACCGGTCGCGCCGCTCGGCGTGCCGGGCAAGACGGCGGGCTTCGTGCTCGTGCGTTACACGGTCGGCGACAACGGTCGCGTCAGCGACATCGAAATCGTCGAATCGTCCCCCGCAGGAACATTCGACGAAGCGGCGCAGGCCGCAGTCCGGAAATGGGTTTACGAACCGCGCAGGGAAAATGGCGTCGCCGTGGCCTCCAGAGCCCAGGCTCGCCTCGTGTTCGACGCCCAGCCCTGATCGGGCGCTAACGGGCGACCGGGAAGGTGCGCAGATTGCGCAACTCCTGATCCCTCAAGCTCCAGTTGATCACCACCCGGTAGGGAAAGTCCGCGCACATCCCCTTGCCGCGCAGATCTCCGGCCATCTTGATCGCCGCCTTGTCGAGGCGCGACGAACCACTGCTCTCGAACAGAGAGGAACGAACGACCTTTCCAGATTCGCCGTCCACGAAGAACTGCACGATCGACTCGCCCTCTTCCCGGAACGACATCGATTCCGGAGGGTAGTAGTAGTTGATGGACCGTGATGAGGTGACGTCGAACTTCGACAGGCAGCGGCTCACGGTCTGCACGGTGGCCTCGATCGACGGCCCGGCCGGATAACACTCGGCCGCATACTCCGCGGGCAGCTGCCCGCGCGTGCTCATCACGACGAGCGCCGCTTCATGGTGCCCCGGCATCACCGTGTGTATCGCGTCGAACGTCGAATCCGCCTGCTTGCCGGGCGCGAGAGTCAATCCCACCGCGACCCGGCACACGATGGGGGCCGGCTCGTCATTGCGCACCATGACGTAGTTCGCGATGCACCTGCCGGTGGCGGCTGGCCGCGCCGCGTCGGCCTGGTTGGCACACGCGCCGACCGGCTCGCGCCACAGGGAATCCGCCCAGCGCGGCTGCGACTGCGCATGCACGCGGAAATCGACCATCGTGCGAAGAGACCCGTCGGGGGCGGCGGCGCCCATCGCCGGAGCCAGTGCCGGTGCCAGCAACAGGAATGGCCGATATCCATGCCGCCACATGCGGCGATGGTAGTGCGAGGCAGCGCGGACCGGCAAGCGCCGCCTGCCGCGCCTCTATCTATTGACGTTGTCGATCGCGCGCTTGTCGGCGGCCAGTGCCGCTTCGTGCAGCGCTTCGGACAGCGTCGGGTGCGCGTGGATCGTGCGCTGCAGGTCCTCGCTGCTGGCCGAGTACTCCATCGCAAGCACCGCCTCGGCGATGAGCTCGCCGGCGAGCGGGCCGACGATGTGTACACCCAGGATCTCGTCGTCGTCCTGCGCGGCGATCAGCTTCACGAAGCCCGCGGTCGACTCCATCGCGCGGGCGCGGCCGCTCGCCGCGAACGGGAACTGGCCGACCTTGTAGGCGCGGCCGCTGGCCTTCACCTGCTCTTCCGTCTTTCCCACCCATGCGATCTCGGGATGCGTGTAGATCACCGACGGGATGGCGTCGTAGTTGATGTGGCCGTACTTGCCCGCGATGAGGTCGCCGACCATGACGCCCTCGTCCTTGCCCTTGTGCGCGAGCATGGGACCGCGCACACAGTCGCCCACCGCCCAGACGTTCTCGGCGGTCGTCTTGCAGTGGTCGTCGACCTTGATGAAACCGCGTTCGTCGAGCTGCACGCCCGTGCCCTCGCCCAGCAGCTCCGTCGTGAACGGCCGGCGGCCGACGCAGACGATGAGCTTGTCCACGTTCAGTGTCGAACTACCCGACGCGTCGGAGTAGCTGACTTCGACGCCGCTCGGGGTCGACTTCGCGGCGGAAACCTTCGCGCCGAGCCTGATGTCGAGGCCTTGCTTCTTGAAATGGCGCGCGGCTTCCTTCGCGACGCCCTGGTCGGCGACCGCGAGGAAAGTATCCAGCGCTTCGAGCACGACGACTTCGCTGCCGAGCCGCCGCCAGACGCTGCCGAGCTCGAGGCCGATGACGCCCGCGCCCACGACGCCGAGCTTCTTCGGCACGGCGTCCAGATCGAGCGCGCCCCAGCTGTCGATGATGTTGCCGCCGAACGGCATGCTCTTGATTTCGGTCGGGATCGAACCGCTCGCCAGGACGACGTGCTTGGCGGAATGTGTTTCCTTCTTGCCGTCGTGCGCCGTGTACTCGACCTTGCGGCCGGAAAGCAGCTTGCCGTGACCCTGCAGCGCGGTGACGCCCGCGCTCTTCAGCAGCAGCGCGATACCGCCCGTGCTCGCCTTCACGATGCCGGTCTTGCGCTTCTGCATCTGCCCGACGTCGAACTCGACGCCCGACACCTTGATGCCGTGCACGCCCAGCTCGTCCCTGGTCTTGTGCAACAGCTCGGAGGACTCGAGCAGCGCCTTGGAGGGAATGCAGCCCGCGTTGGTGCAGGTGCCACCGAAGACGGCCGTGCCGTCCTTGTTCTTCCATTCGTCGATGACCGCGACCTTGAGCTTGTTCTGGGCCGCGCGAATGGCGGCGGGATATCCCGCCGGACCGCCGCCGATGACGATCAAGTCGTAGTCCATTGAAGTCCCCTGATTGTTGTTGATCAGACGCCGAGCAACAGGCGCGCCGGATCTTCGAGAGCGTCCTTGATGGTCACGAGGAACTGCACCGCTTCGCGACCGTCGATGATGCGATGATCGTACGAGAGCGCGACGTACATCATCGGGCGGATCACGATCTCGCCGCCGACGACCATCGGCCGCTCCTTCGTGGCGTGCATGCCGAGAATGGCGCTCTGCGGCATGTTCACGATCGGTGTCGACATCATCGAGCCGAACGTGCCGCCATTGGTCACGGAGAACGTGCCGCCGGTCAGATCCTCGAGGCTGATCTTGCCTTCTCGCGCCTTCGTCGCGAACGCGCCGATTTCCTTCTCGATGTCGGCGTAGCTCTTGAGATCCGCATCGCGGATGACGGGCACCATGAGACCCTTCTCCGTCGACACGGCGACGCCGATGTCGAAGTACTCGTGGTACACGATGTCGTTCCCTTCGATCGACGCGTTGACGGCCGGGAAACGCTTCAGCGCCTCGACCGAGGCCTTCACGAAGAACGACATGAATCCGAGCTTCACGCCGTGCTTCTTCTCGAACGTGTCCTTGTACTTCGCGCGCACGTCCATGACCGCCTTGAGGTCGATCTCGTTGAACGTCGTGAGCTGCGCCTGCGTGTGCTGCGCCTCGAGCAGGCGCTCCGCGATGCGCGCGCGCAGGCGCGTCATCGGCACGCGCTGCTCCTGCCGGCCCGCGGCGCCAGTGACGGCGGCGGGCTGTTTGGCTGCCGTCGGCGGCGCGGCGGGCTTGTCGCCACCGGCCGCCTTGGCGGCCGGGGTATCGAGATACTCCACGACATCGCCCTTGGTGATGCGACCGTCCCTGCCCGTTGCGGGGATCTTCGCCGGATCGAGCTTCTGTTCCTCGACCATGCGGCGCACCGACGGCGCGAGCTTGTCGCCGTCGTTCTTCGCCGGCACCGCCGGCGCGGCGGCCTTCGGCGCCGCTGGCGGCGCGGCAGCGGCCGCGGGCTTCGCGGTCGCGGCGCTACCCTCTTCGAGCACCGCCAGCACCTGGCCACTCGTCACCGAAGTGCCCGCGGTGATTCTCAGCTCCTTCAGCACGCCGTTCACGGGCGCCGGCACTTCCAGGACCACCTTGTCCGTCTCGAGGTCCGCGAGATTTTCATCGCGCGCGACCGTTTG
>CADEED010000050.1:0-2709 GCA_902826225.1 uncultured Pseudomonadota bacterium
AGGTGCGCGCGATATCGCCTGCACCGAACGCTTCCAGTTTGATGACCTGCGCGCCGTAATCTGCCAGCATGGTGGAGCAGTACGGGCCGGCGAGCGCGTGGGTGAGGTCGAGTACGGTGACGCCTTCGAGGGGTAGTTTCATGGGGGTTCCGGGTTGCCCGCGCTGTGCGTTCTGCTTCAGGCGGATTTTTGTTGAGGCGCGGGATTGGCGCCGATCCAGCGGCCCAGCATCACCTGAAAATCCTCGGTGCTGACGGGTTTGGTCATGAAGTCGTCCATGTCCGCCGCCAGGCACTCGTCGCGATAGCCATCGAAGGAGTGCGCAGTGAGCGCCGCGATGGGCGTGCGCCTTGCGGCCGGGTTCTGCTTTTCGATGGCGCGAATCTGGCGCGTGGCTTCGAGTCCGTCCATCACCGGCATCTGGCAGTCCATGATGACCATGTCGAACGCGGATTCGCGGAACGCCGCCACCGCCAGCGCGCCGTTGGCCGCATGCACGACCTGCGGTCCGAGGCGGCGCAACAGCACCATCGCGATTTCCGCGTTGCTCTCGTCATCTTCCACCAGCAAGACGCGTTTGCCCGCAAACTGCGCCGCCAGCGGTTTGACAGCCGCCATCCGTTGCGATTCGCCCAGACTGCGCTGCGCCGCGCGCGGCAGGTGTATGGTGAACCAGAAGCGCGAGCCTTTGCCCGGTTCGCTGTCGACACCGATTTCCCCGCCCATCAGCTTGACGATCTGGCGTGTGATTGTCAGGCCCAGTCCGGCGCCGCCGAAACGCCGCGTGGCGGAGCCGTCGACCTGGGCGAACGCTTCGAAAATCATGTTCTGCTTCTCCGGCGAAATGCCGATGCCGGTGTCGATGATTTCAAAGCGCACCTGGTCCGGCCCCTCCGGCGCCGCATGCAGTTCGACGCGCCCTTGATCGGTGAACTTGACCGCGTTCGCCATCAGATTTGACAGCATCTGGCGCAGCCGCGACGGATCGCCGAATACGGAAGGCGGCAGCATGCGCGAAACATCCCACACCAGCTCAATGTTCTTGGCGCGTGCCGACTCCAGATACAGATCGTAGACCTCCTGAATCACGCCCGGCAGTTCGAACACCACGCGCTCCACCTGCAGTTGCCCTTCTTCGATTTTCGAAAAATCGAGCACATCGTTCACCACCCCCAGCAGCGCGCGGCCCGAGCGGTGTATGGTGTTCACGTATCCGCCGGCGGTGGCGCCGAGCGGCTCCTGTTGCAGAATCTCAGCCATGCCGATGATGCCGTTGAGCGGCGTGCGTATCTCGTGCGTCATGTTGGCGAGAAACTGTGTCTTCGCGCGATTGGCGGCCTCCGCCGACAGCCGCGCATCGACCAGCGCCTGCTCCGTCTGCTTGCGTGCCGAAATGTCGCGCACAAACAGCAGGCACACGCGACGGTTGTCGACCTGCATTTGGTCCACCGAAACCTCGGCCGGGAACGCGCGGCCGCCGTGGTGCCTGAACGTCACTTCCACCGCGTTCCAGTCCCTTTCCGCCTGCCCGCCTTCGAGATAGCGGCGGAATTCCCCGGCATGCGCCGACTGCGCGCTGTCCGCCAGCAACGCGGCCACCGGCGTGCCGAGCAGTGATTCCGGCGTTCGTCCGAACACCACGTTGGCCGCCGGGTTGGCGTACTCGATCTGTCCGCCGGGCCCGGCGATGAGGATGGCGTCATGCGCGGTTTCCCACATCGAACGGTAAAAGATTTCGTTGCGCCGCAAGCGCGCGCGCATGTTGCTGAGGTAGCCGCCCATGAAGGTGAACCAGACCAATACCGAGCCCAGCACGATCCACTGGAACAACTCCAGCCGGACGTTAAAGGTGGCACGATGATTGACATAGTCCAGGCTCATGACGGCGCCGTAGACAATCCAGGTGAACAGGGCGAGGGGCCACAACTGGCGTGACTTCAGGCGGAACACCGCGAACAACAGGATCATGATCACCCACGGCATGAGGGCGCCGCGTGCCGGACCGGCGTGGTAAAGGGAAAACAGCAGCGCGCCGATGCCCATCGCGATCTGCGCGGACGTGAGGCTGGGGTCGGCGAGTTTGAGGTTCAGCCCCGAGCGCATGATCAGATAAAAAATGATGTTTGTGCAGACCACCAGCACCGCGTAGATGACCGGGACATCTGCGTCCCACACATCAAACGCGGCACCCAGGCCCATGGTCGCGATGCCGAGCAGGTAGGTGCCGCAGGCGATCAGAAAGCGCCGCACGCGCAGCGCCTGCTCCGCCTGCGTATTGTCGGGCGCGATTTGTCGCAAATCCACGGGCGCCGGAGCGGGTGTTCCGTTGCGCATCTATTTGCGGGGCGCGCGCGGCAGATAGAGATCGGTGATCGACCCTTCGGCGATTTCCGCCGCAAAAGCCACCGTCTCGGACAGCGTGGGATGCGGATGAATGGTGAGGCAAAGGTCGGCTGCGTCGGCGCCCATTTCCAGCGCCAGCACCGCCTCGGCGATCAACTCGCCGGCGTTGACGCCGACTATGGCGGCGCCCAGCACGCGGCGCGTGGCTTTGTCGAGCAGCAGCTTGGTCATGCCGTCGTCGCGCCCGGTGGCCAGCGCGCGTCCGCTGGCGGCCCACGGGAACACCGCCTTGTCGTATTCGATGCCCTGCGCCGCGGCCTGGGTCTCGGTGAGGCCCATCCATGCGATTTCCGGATCGGTATAGGC
>CADEED010000050.1:2719-26693 GCA_902826225.1 uncultured Pseudomonadota bacterium
AGAACGCCTTGTGTCCGGCGATGACTTCGGCGGCGATTTTCGCTTCGTGCGTGGCCTTGTGGGCGAGCATCGGCTCGCCGCAGATGTCGCCGATGGCATAAATATGCGGTACGTTGGTGCGCATCTGTTTGTCCACCGCAATGTAGCCGCGTTCGTTCACGGTAACGCCCGCGGCCTCCGCCTTGATCTCGCGGCCGTTGGGGCGGCGGCCCACCGCCATCAGAATGGCGTCGAAGGTGTCGGTGCTGGTGGTGCCGCCAGCATCAAATGTCACTTTGAGTCCGGCTTTTTGAGCTTCGATCTGGGCGACCTTGGTCTTCAGCAGGATTTTTTCATAGCGCTTGGCAATGCGCCTTTGCAGCAACCGCACGATATCCTGATCCGCGCCGGGAATCAGCGCATCCATCAGTTCGACGACGGTGATTTTGCTGCCCAGTGCATCGTAGACCGTCGCCATTTCCAGGCCGATGATGCCGCCGCCCACCACCAACAGACGCTTCGGTATTTGCGCGAGTTCCAACGCACCGGTGGAATCGATGATGCGCTTGTCGTCATAGGGAAAGCCGGGAATGCGCGCGACCGAAGAACCGGCGGCGATAATGCAGTGATCGAAGGCGATTGTCTTGGCGCCTTCGGCGGTGTCAACCTTCAGTAAATTCGGCGATACAAATTCACCCACGCCGGTGACCACCTGCACCTTGCGCTGTTTCGCCAGACCGGACAATCCCTTGGTGAGTTTGCCGACCACGCCGGCCTTCCATGCGCGCAGTTTGTCGATATCGATGGCGGGCTTGCCAAAGGTGATGCCGGCATGTGCCGCTTCGTCGGCTTCAGAAATGACTTTGGCGATATGCAACAACGCCTTGGACGGAATGCAGCCCACGTTCAGGCACACGCCGCCCAGCGTCGGATAACGCTCCACCAGCACCACTTTCTTGCCGAGGTCGGCGGCGCGAAACGCCGCGGTGTAGCCGCCGGGGCCGGCGCCCAGTACCAGGACTTCCGTTTGCATGTCGGCCTGGGGTTGAGCGCGAGACGCGAGGGGTGCGGTACTGGCCGGGGCCGGGGCCGGCGCGGATGGCGCTGCGGGCGCTGCAGGCGGCTGCACCGCTGCCGCCGGGGCATCGGCGCCTTCCAGCGTGAGGATCAATGAGCCTTCCGAAACCTTGTCGCCGATCTTGGCCTTGAGTTCGCGGATGATGCCGGCCACCGGCGCGGGCACATCGAGCGTGGCCTTGTCGGATTCCAGCGTGACCAGCGGATCTTCGGGTTTCACGCTGTCGCCGGGTTTTACCAGCACTTCAATGATCGGAATATTCTTAAAGTCCCCGATCGCGGGGACTTTGACTTCGATCAGATTCGGCATTAAAAATCCAATAAAAACAGATAGTTATGTTCTACTTCCGAATATGCCCATCGCCAAATACCACATATTTGAGCGACGTCAGTCCCTCCAGCCCGACCGGCCCGCGCGCATGCAGCTTGTCGGTGGAAATGCCGATCTCGGCGCCGAGACCGTATTCGTAACCGTCGGCAAAGCGCGTCGAGGCGTTCACCATCACCGAACTGGAATCGACTTCCGCGATGAAGCGCCGCGCGCGCGTGAGGTCTTCGGTGACGATGGCATCGGTATGCTGCGAGCCATAGGTGGCGATGTGGTCGATAGCCTGCTCAAGGCCGTCGACCACGCGTACCGCAAGAATCGCGGCGAGGTATTCGGTGTACCAGTCTTCTTCCCTCGCCACGTGCATTGCGGGAACGATGGCGCGCGCGGTTTCGTCGCCGCGCAGTTCGATGCCTTTGTCGAGGTAGATCTTGGCAAGCGGCGGCAGAATCCGTGGTGCGATGCCGCGCGCCACCAGCAGCGTTTCCATGGCATTACATACGCCCAGACGCTGCGTCTTGGCGTTGTCGGCCACGCGCAACGCCTTGTCGATATCGGCCTTGTCGTCAATGTAGACGTGGCACACGCCATCCAGATGCTGAATCATCGGGATGCGCGATTCGCGCCGCAGGCGCTCGATCAGCCCCTTGCCGCCGCGCGGCACGATAACGTCGACGAACTCGCGCATGGTGATGAGCTCGCCCACCGCGGCGCGGTCGCTGGTTTCAATCACCTGCACTGCGTGTTCCGGCAAGCCGGCGGCGATCAGGCCTTCGCGCACGCAGGCGGCAATCGCCTGATTGGAATGCAGCGCCTCCGAGCCGCCGCGCAGGATCGAGGCATTGCCCGATTTCAGGCACAGGCCGGCGGCATCCGCGGTCACATTGGGACGCCATTCATAGATGATGCCCACCACGCCCAGCGGCACGCGCATCTGCCCGACCTGAATGCCGGACGGGCGGTATTTGAGGCCGCTGATTTCACCGATGGGGTCGGGCAGGCCGGCAATTTGCTGCAAGCCATCCGCCATGGCGGCGATGGTTTTCGGCGTCAGCGTCAGGCGGTCGATCGCCGCATCACCGAGATCTTTTTGCCGCGCTGCTGCCACATCGCGCGCATTGGCTTCCTGCAGCCTGTCACATGCGCGCCCGATGGCCTGCGCCATCACCATCAGCGCCTGGTTCTTGGTCGCGGTATCGGCCCGGGCCATGTGCCGCGCGGCTGCGCGCGCCTGGCGACCAACGCCATGCATGTAGGTTTGAACGTCCATGCATAGATTCTACCCCGATTAGCCGGAACCAAGCTTGTGCCCGGGGCGCCGCCGATAGCGCCGCGCGAGTGCGTGTCTGCTTCAGCCGGCGATGGCGGGAAGCTTTTGTCCCGGCCGCGCGGCGGCAGGCGGCTTGCGCATGAAGCGCAGGGCGAGTTGCAGCAATTCGTCCCACACGTCGCCCCTGGCCACGCCCTTGACCATGCGGTCGATGGTGGCGGCATGGCGCAGCGCCGGTGCGACCTGCGCGCGGTCAAAGCGCCGCAGATTCTGTTGCAGACTGCTTTGGTGCGCGGTACCCCACACGCGCGCTTCGCGCCACAGTGTGTTGAGCGGACGGCCTGCGGCAGTGCCGTCGAGCAGTTTGCCGATGGCACGAATTTCCTCGGTGAGCGACCACAGCGCCATCAGCGGCGCCGCCCCTTCGCCGCGCAGGCCGTCGAGCATGCGCGCAAGGCGCGCGGCATCGCCGTCGATCATTGCCGCGCCCAGATTGAAAACGTCGTAACGCGCCACGTCGAGCACGGCCTCGCGCACCTGTTCGAATCCGAGCGGCCCCGCGGGAAACAGCAGGGCCAGTTTCTGCACTTCCTGGTAGGCGGCCATCAGATTGCCTTCCACGCGATCGGCGATAAACGCGAGCGCCTCGCTGTCGGCGTCCTGTCCCTGCGCCTTGAGTCGGCCCGCCAGCCATTGCGGCAGGGCCGTGCGCGGCACCGCCTTGGCTTCCACGGTGACGCCGGCGCTGTCCAGCGCTTCGAACCAGGCGCCCTTTTGCGTGCGCCAGTCGATCTCGGGCAGGTACACCAGCGTTACGGTGTCGGCGGGCAGCGCGTCGCAAAACGCGCGAATCGCGGCCGCGCCTTCGGTGCCCGGCTTGCCGTTGGGAATGCGCAGTTCGAGCAGCTTGAGTGTTGCGAAAAGCGATTGCGCGTTCGCGGCCATCGCCAGTTGCGCCCACTTGAAACCCGACTCGGCGGTGAGAATGTCACGCTCGACATAACCGTCTGCACGCGCCTTGGCGCGAATGCGGTCAGTGGCTTCCAGCGCCAGCAGCGGTTCGTCGCCGAACACGGTATAGAGCGGCTTGAGGCCGCGTGTCAGATGCGCCGCGAGTTGTTCGGAGGACACCCGCACAAGCGGCCTACGTGCCGGCGCGCGCCGCCTGCAACTGGCGCAGCAGCTGGTTGACGGCGTCGGTTTGCATATCGCGGTACAGCAGCGCCTCTTCGGATTCCTTGGACAGGGTATCCGCATCGTTGTAGGACAGATCGCGCTGCAGGGTGATCTGCGTGGTCGGACGCAGTTCCTTGTTCTCTTTGTCCACCAGACGGTAGGCAATGCGGTAGCGCAACTGGTACTCGCGCACACGGCCGCCGCCGGACAGCGACAGAATGACTCTTTCGCGCAGCTCGTTTACCAGTTGCAGGCTCGCCTGCGCTTCTTTCGCATCCTCCACGATGCGCGTCTTGGTGCCCGCGCGTATCGCGCGCCGGAACTCGATGGAGAAGGCCGACGATTTCGGCGCGTTCACATACAGGGTGTCGTAGGGCAGATTGGCGGTGCCGCGCAGATGAAAGCCGCAGCCGGCCAGCAGTGTGAGCGCCGCCACAGCCATGATGAGATGGCGCCACAGCGCACGCCAGAGGTCCGGGCGCGGCCACGAGCGGCAGAAAGTATGTAAGTATTTGTTTTTAAACAATTTTTACACTACAACATTGACCAGGCGACCCGGCACCACGACGAATTTTTTCACCGCCTTGCCGCCGAGAGCGTGCGCGATTTCAGCGTCGGCCAACACCAGCCCTTCGATCGCCTTGTTGTCCGCTTCGCGCGGCACACGCACGCTGCCGCGCTTTTTGCCGTTGACCTGCACCACCAGTTCGATTTGGTCCTGCACCAGTGCGCCGGCATCCGGCTCCGGCCACGGCGCGTCGAGGATGTCTTCGCCGTAACCCAGATCGCGCCACAACTGGTGGCAGATGTGTGGCGTGACAGGAGAAATGAGTCTCAAAAGGATTCCAAATCCTTCTAACAATAGTGCATTGTAAGTGGGTTGCGTCTTTCTTCCCAATTCGACTTTAGTGGCTATAGGTGCGCGCTCTAAGGTATTAAGAACTTTCATTGCCGCTGATGCGACAGTATTGAATTGGTGTCGTCCGAGGTCGTAATTCGCTTGTTTCAAAATCAAGTGTACTTCGCGACGTATGCTTTGATGCTGTTCTGGAGCAGCAGACCAATCAATATCAATCGGCAATCCGTTATTGCCCTCAAAGAACGAGTGGTGATCGAACGCGAACGACCAAAGCCGCCGCAAAAAACGCGCCGATCCTTCCACGCCGCTGTCCGACCACTCCAGCGTCTGCTCGGGCGGCGAGGCGAACATCATGAAAAAACGCGCGATGTCGGCGCCGTATTCCTCGATCAGCGCCTGCGGGTCGACGCCGTTGTTCTTGGACTTGGACATGGTGCCGATGCCGCCAGACTCCACCGGCTGGCCGTCGGCGCGCAGGGTGACTGTGCGGTTGCCCTTGTCGTCGGTCTTGACGTCCACTTCCGTCGGGTTGAAATAGGCAATGCGGCCTGCTTCAGGCTTGCGGAAGAATATCTCGTTCAGCACCATGCCCTGCGTCAGCAGGCGCGAGAACGGTTCGTCCATTCGCGTGAGGCCGAGGTCGCGCATCACCTTGGTCCAGAAGCGCGAATACAGCAGGTGCAGGATCGCGTGCTCGATGCCGCCGATGTACTGGTCGACCTGCATCCAGTAGTTGGCCCGCTCGTCGACCATCGTCCTGGCGTCCCGGCACGCGAACCGCAGGAAGTACCACGATGAATCGACGAAGGTGTCCATCGTGTCCGTCTCGCGCCGGGCATCGCCGCCGCAGCGGGGACATTTCGTGTTCAGGAACGAGGCTGTCTTGTTGAGCGGATTTCCCGAACCATCGGGCACGAGCCCCTCGGGCAGCACGACCGGCAGCTGGTCGTCCGGTACCGGGACCTCGCCGCATTGGGCGCAGTGGACCATCGGCACCGGGCAGCCCCAGTACCGCTGGCGCGAGATGCCCCAGTCGCGCAGGCGCCATTGCGTGCGCTTCCTGCCGAGGCCTCTCTTCTCGAGCGCGGCGGCGATGCGATCGACCGCGGCCTGGTACTCGAGCCCGTCGAACTCGCCGGAGTTGGTCGTGAGGCCGTGGTCGCCGAACGCCTCGCGCCACGGCGGGTCGAGATTCTCGTAGGCGCCGCTCTTCGACTTCACCACCTGCACGATCGCAAGACCGTTCTTGAGCGCGAACTCGTAGTCGCGCTCGTCGTGGCCCGGCACGCCCATGACGGCGCCCTCGCCGTAGGCCATGAGCACGTAGTTCGCAACCCACACTTCGACCATCTGCCCGGTGAAGGGGTGCCGCACGTTGAAGCCCGTACGCATGCCCTTCTTTTCCTGCGTCGCGATGTCGGCTTCCATCGTCGAGCCGCGCCGGCATTCGTCGATGAACGCCTGCAGCTGCGGGCTCTTCGCGCCGGCCGCGGTCGCGAGCGGATGCTCGGCCGCAATCGCCATGAACGTCACGCCGAACAGCGTGTCCGCGCGCGTCGTGAATACCTTGAGCGCGCCATCGGCGTTCATCAGCGCCTGCGTGTCGGGCGCGTACGGGAACGAGATCTCGCAGCCTTCGGACTTGCCGATCCAGTTGGCCTGCATCGTCCTGACTCGCTCGGGCCAGTCGGGGAGCTTCTGCAGGTCGCCCAGCAACTCTTCCGCGTACTTGGTGATCGCGAGGTAGTACATCGGGATCTCGCGCTTCTCCACGAGCGCGCCCGTGCGCCAGCCGCGCCCGTCGATGACCTGCTCGTTCGCGAGCACGGTCTGGTCCTGCGGATCCCAGTTCACGACGCCCGTCTTGCGGTACGCGATGCCTTTTTCGAGCATCCGCAGGAACAGCCACTGGTTCCAGCGGTAGTAGTCGGGGTCGCAGGTGGCGATCTCGCGCGACCAGTCGAAGGAGAAGCCGAGCAGTTTGAGCTGCGCCTTCATGTACGCGATGTTGTCGCGCGTCCATTTCGCGGGCGGCACGCCGTTCTTCATCGCGGCGTTCTCGGCCGGGAGGCCGAACGCGTCCCAGCCCATCGGGTGCAGGACGCTCTTGCCCTGCATCTTCGCGAAACGCGCGAGCACGTCGCCGATCGTGTAGTTGCGGACGTGGCCCATGTGCAGTCGGCCCGACGGATACGGGAACATCGACAGGCAATAGAACTTGCCGGCGGCGTTCGCGCTCTCGCGAGCCTCGAACACGCGGTTCTGGTCCCAGAATTCCTGCGCGGCGCGCTCGACGGCGGCCGGCTCGTAACGTTCTTGCATCGGGAAAGGCTGGTTTTTCAGGGGCTTAAAGAGCGCGCAAGAATACACGAGAACACCGTCCACGAAACGGCCGGCGCCACGCGGCGCCGGCTCTCGATCCGGAAGATCAGCCGCGGTTCAGGGAATCCGCGAGTACCGCGCCCCATTCGCGCAGGGCGCCGACGGCGGCGCCATAGCGGCTGAAGTTGCCCTTCAGGTCGAGCAACACACGGCTCCGGTGCCGCACCGTGGTGCTGCCGATGGCCGCGCCGCCGGGCGCATCGAAGAACGTGGCGTCGAACGCGACGCTGCCGCGATCGAGCGGCACCGCGATGAGCGCCGCGCTCACGCCGTTCAGCGCCGGATTCGCCGCATCGATGGACGTCACCAGGAGCTTCACCTGAAGCACGCCCTCACCCGCCTGCGAGGCCCGCGCGGAGGGCGGGATGGACTCGACCAGCGCGACGCGCAGCTTCTGTTCGAGTGCCGCGCGGTCGGCGTCGCTCAAGTCCGCCGCCGTCGGTGAGATCTCCACCGACTCGACCGCGATCGCGTGGAAGCGGGCGACGTCGACGCCGGTGGGGCCGGCCGGCGCCGTGGGCGCCGTGGCGCAGCCGGCGAACAGGGCCGCGGCGGCCAGGGTGAACAGGATCTTCGCATTCATCTCGAACCTCGCGTCTCGTGGTGTCGAGGTTCAAGTTACCGCCGGGCGGCGCCCGTGTAGTCAGCGTCCGGTCGGAATTCGGTCAGGGTGCAGCGACCAAGAAAAAGGCGCCCGGAGATCCCTCCGGACGCCTCTTTCTTGCACCGTCGCTTTCAGTAACGACCGATCAACTGACCCGGATGGGCAGGAAAAGTTGCGTGCCGTCGCGCTCGAGCAGGATGGCGACCGTCTTGCCGGCCGCCGTCGCGTTCTTGAGCTCGGTGAGCGACTTCACGGGCTTGCCGTTCACGCCGAGGATCACGTCGCCCGGGCGCACGCCCGCCTGCGCGGCCGCACCGGTGACGTCCTCGACGAGTAGATAGCCCTCGGTCTCCGCGCTCCTGCGTTCGTCGGCGCCCAACGGGCGCACGGACAGGCCGAGCCGGTCCGCCTTGGCGGGTTCTTCGACCGTGCGGTTCGCGACGCGCAGCGGCTCTTCCTGGAACTCGTCGACCCTCACGGTGAGGAACTTCGACTGGCGATCGCGCCAGACTTCGATCTTCGCGGGCTCGCCCGGCTTGATCGAGGAGATGACGCCGGGCAGCGCGCCGGAACGCTCCACGTTGCGGCCGTCGACGCTCAGGATCACGTCGCCCGTCTTGATGCCCGCCTTGTCCGCGGCGCCGCCGGCGATGACCTGGCCGACGAGCGCGCCGCGCGGCCGATCGAGACCGAAGGCATCCGCGAACTGCGCGTTCACTTCCTGGATCTGCACGCCGATGCGGCCGCGCGTCACCTTGCCGGTGCTCACGAGCTGCTCGCGCACATTGTTCGCCACGTCGATCGGGATCGCGAACGACAGACCCATGTAGCCGCCCGAGCGCGAATAGATCTGCGAATTGATGCCGACCACTTCACCGTTGAGGTTGAAGAGCGGGCCGCCCGAGTTGCCGGGGTTCACGGCCACGTCGGTCTGGATGAATGGCACCAGACCATCTTCGCCCGGCATCGAACGGCCCGTGGCGGAGACGATGCCGGCCGTCACGCTGTTCTCGAACGTGAACGGCGACCCGATGGCCAGCACCCACTCGCCCGGGCGCAGCTTCTGCGGATCGCCGAGCTTCACGACCGGGAGATTCTTGCCCTCGATCTTGATGACCGCGACGTCGCTGCGCCTGTCGATGCCGACGACTTTGGCGGTGTATTCGCGCCGGTCGGTCATGCGCACGGTGACTTCATCGGCGTCCGAAACGACGTGCGCATTCGTGAGGATGTAGCCGTCGGAACTCACGATGAAGCCGGAGCCCTGGCCTTCGCGCTGCGGGATGTCGAAGCGGCGATTGCCGCCGTCCGGCTGCGGAATACCGAAGCGCTTGAAGAACTCCTGGAACGGATCGTCTTCGCCGTCCTGCGGTCGGCCGGCCTGCGGGTTGCGCGCCCTTTGCGCCTTCTCCAGCACCTGCACGTTGACGACGGCCGGCCCAACCTGCTCGACGAGTTGCGCGAAGTCCGGCAGCGCGCGGCCGTTGAGTGTGCCGACGGTGGAAACCGGAGACGGGTTCGCGGCAGCCTCGACGCGCTGCTCCGGGGTGGTTGCCTGCGCCTGGGGCGCGGCGGAGGACTGCGGCGAACAGGCGCCTACGGCGATGGCCACGGCAGCGATGCCGGCCAGACGCCTCGCGAGAGAGAGCGACATATCTTCGGATCCTCGAAAAGTTCTGTGGAGAACGGGTAAGCCGCTCGCCGACGTGGCGGCGGGCGGCGTTGCGTGGATAGACCCGGGGGATTTGGCGAAGTTCAGCCAGCGCGAAACCATGGGAACTCCTCAGAGTTTGTTGCGTCGACGCCCGTAGTGGGCGCTCGCCAGACTCAAGACAAGGGCGAGACAAATAATGGGCCAGTTTCCGGTCGCTGCATACGGGGTCAGCCCCGCGCGCGGCTGCAGGCTGCCGCGCATGACGTGGGCCACATATTCCGGGGCTCTCGTGACGATGCGGCCGCGTTCGTCGATGACGGCGGACACGCCGGTGTTGGCTGCACGCACCATCGGACGGCCCGCCTCCTTCGCGCGCATCTGGCTGATCTGCAGGTGCTGATAGCGCGCCGTGGAATGACCAAACCAGGCGTCGTTGGTCACGTTGACCAGCATCGTCGCGGTGCGCAACGCCGGCAGTTGCGTCGAGCCGTACCCGTCCTCGTAGCATACGTTCGCGAAGATGCGCTGGCCGGCGGCTTCGAGCGGCGGCTGTTCTTTCTCGCCGCGGTTGAAATCCTCGCTCGGCAGGTTCGCGAGCCGCAGCCAGTCGCGCACGAACTTCGGCACGGGCACGAACTCCGTGAACGGCACGAGGTGGTGCTTGTCGTAGAAGCCGACGCCATCGGCCGCGCGGTCCATCGAAATCACGGAATTGAAGTACTCCTTCTCGCCCGTACGCGGATTCTCGGATTCGCGCATCGCGCCCATCACCAGTCCCGAGCCCGCCGCGCTCGCCTCGCGATACACGTCGCCCAGGAAACCAGTGTGGTTGTTGATGAGGTCGGGGATTGCGGACTCGGGCCACACGATCAGCCGCGCGCCGTGCGCCTCACGCGTGAGGTCGCGATACAGCTCGAGCGTCTCGTCGAGGTTGCCATCTATCCACTTCTGATCCTGGGGGATCGCGCCCTGGACCACCGCGACGGTGATCGGCGCCCCCGACGGGCGCGTCCACTCGACGTTGCGCAGCGCGACCGCCGGCACGGCGATGACGGCGACCAGCACGCCGGAGACGATGCGCTCGCCGCGCATGCCGAGCAGCAGCGTCACGAGCGCGCCCGCGATGAGCAGCACGAGGTAGCCGATCCCGAACTGCCCCACGACCGGCGCGAGGTCGCCGAGCCAGGTGTCCGTCTGCGAATAACCGAGGGAGAGCCAGCCGAATCCGGTGAGGAACCAGCCGCGGAACCATTCGATCAGCAGCCACATCGCCGGGATGCCGACCAGCCAGCGCAGCGCGCCACGCCCCGGCAGCCAGCGCGCCACGGCCCAGCCTAACAAGGCGTGATAGGACCCCATGATGGCGATGAGCCCGGCCATGAGTATCGAGGTGAGCCATAGCGGCGCGCCGCCGATCTCGGCGATGGCGATGTACAGCCAGTAGGTGCCGAGGCCGAACGTGCCCGCGTTGAACCAGAAACCCAGCACGGCGGCGCGGCGCGGGGTCGCGTCCTGCCACAGCCAGATGAGCACGGCGGGCGCGACGAGCCCCAGCGGCCACCATCCCAAGGGCGCGAAAGACAGCGCCAGCAGCATGCCCGCGACGGCCGCGATGCCACTGCCGACGTACCGGCGCTCCACGAACCCGGGAATGTTCATTCTCCGACGAGGGGGCGGTCTTCGGGCGGCACGATGTCGCGCGGCGCCGTGAGCCGCAGCGTGTCGATGCGGCGCCGGTCGAAGCGCAGGACGCTGAGGTCGCAGCCCGCCATCTGCAGCGTCTCGCCGCGGCGCGGCAGCCGTCCCAGTTGCTTCATGACGAGACCCGCAACCGTGTCGAACTCGTCGTCGGAGAGTTCCGTCTGGAAGTACTCGTTGAATTCGTCGATCGGCGTCTGTCCGCGCACGATGTACTGGCGATCGCCGTCCTTGCGGATGTTCACGTCCTCGTCGACGTCGTGCTCGTCGTCGATCTCGCCGACGATCTGCTCGATCACGTCCTCGATGGTGACGAGGCCGGCGACACCGCCATACTCGTCCGCCACGATGGCCATGTGCACGCGCGAGCGGCGCATCTCGCGCAGCAGCACGTTGAGGCGCTTGGACTCGGGCACGTAGACGGGCGACCGCATGAATTCCTTGATGTCGAACGGCGTCGTGTCGTTGACGGCCAGCCGCAGCAGGTCTTTCGCGAGCAGGATGCCGACGATCTTCTCGCGGTCCTCGTCCATGACGGGGAAGCGCGAGTGCCCGCTCTCGACGACCGTCTTGAGCAGCGTCTCGCCGTCGTCGTTGCGCGCGAGCACCGTCATCTGCGCGCGCGGCACCATGATGTCGCGCACCTGGATGTCGGCGACGCCCAGAACCCCCTCGAGCATCGCGAGCGCGTCGCCCTCGATGATCTCGCGCGTCGTCGCGTCACGCAGGAACTCGAGGATCTCGGCGCGATCCTGCGCCTCGCCGACCATCTTCCGCGACAGCTTGCGCAGCCATTTGCCGCTCGCGCCGGTGTCCTTGTCCTTCTCTTTTTCCTTGGCGCTCATGTATAGGGATTCCCGAATCCGAAACTCTTCAACACCGCGATCTCGCGGCGCTCCATCTTCATGCGATCACGCTCGCCTCGCTCGTGGTCGTACCCCGCGAGGTGCAGCGCGCCGTGGACGACCATGTGCGCCCAGTGCGCGGACAGCGGCTTGCCGTGCTCGTTCGCCTCGCGTCGCACCACGTCCGCGCAGATCACCAGGTCGCCGAGCGGCAGATAGTCCATGCCGCGCGCGGCCGGCGCGAGGTCCCGCGCCGGGAACGACAACACGTTGGTGGGCTTGTCCTTGCCGCGCCAGAGCCTGTTCAGCTTGCGGCTCTCGGCCGGCGCGACGACGCGCACGGCGATCTCGCGGCCGGTTCCGCGGCGGCCGAGGGCGACCGCGGCCCAGTGGCACATGCGCGCTCGCGGCGGACTCCAGGCCCGCGTGCCGCGGGCGAGATCGAGCTTGAGTCCGCGCGCCGCGTTCATGGGTCGGGGTTGTGCGCCTCGTACGCCTGCACGATGCGCTGCACGAGCGGATGACGCACCACATCCGCGGCCTGGAAGAACGTGAAGGCCACGCCGTCGGTGCCCTTGAGGATGTTGATCACGTGCTTGAGACCGGACATCTTTCCCGCCGGCAGGTCGGTCTGCGTCACGTCGCCCGTGACCACCGCCTTGGAGCCGAAGCCGATGCGCGTCAGGAACATCTTCATCTGCTCGGGCGTCGTGTTCTGCGCTTCGTCGAGGATGATGAAGGAGTCGTTGAGAGAGCGTCCGCGCATGAACGCGAGCGGCGCGACCTCGATGACGTTGCGTTCGATGAATCGCGCGACGCGATCGAAGCCGAGCATCTCGTAGAGCGCGTCGTACATCGGCCGCAGGTACGGGTCCACTTTCTGCGTGAGGTCGCCGGGCAGGAAGCCGAGGCGTTCGCCCGCTTCGACCGCGGGCCGCACGAGGATGATGCGGCGGATGCGATCCGCCTGCAGCGCCTCGACCGCGCACGCGACCGCGAGATACGTCTTGCCCGTGCCCGCGGGGCCGATGCCGAAGGACAGATCCTTCGCGTGGATGTTCGCGAGGTAGTCGCGCTGGTTCCGGCCGCGGGCGCGGATCGTGCCGCGCGCGACGCGCACGGCGCCCTCGAGCGGCTCCTCCGCGGTCAGCGCGCCGGGCTCGTCGGGCGAATCGCGCAGTGCGAGGTGGACGCGATCGAGCGAGATCTCCTCGCTCGTGGTGCGGGCGAACAGCTCGCGCACCACGTTCTCGGCCGCGCCGGCCCGCCGCCCGGCGATGCGGAAGCTCGCGCCGCGGCGCTTCACCGACACCGACATGCGCTCTTCGAGCAGCCGCAGGTTTTCGTCGAGCGGGCCGCAGAGATTCGCGAGCCGGGCATTGTCCGGCGGATCGAGATCGAATTCGCGGCTGGGTTCGACGGGAGCGGGGGTTGCCATGTCTAGCTATTCACCACTCTGCGTTCGTCGACGACGAGCCTGCCGCGCAGGGACTGCGGCAATGCCTGCACGACGACGACGTCGACGAACCGCCCGATCAGGCTCGCGGGCCCGGCGAAGTTCACCCAGCGGCCGTTCTCGGTTCGCCCGGCGAGCTCGCGCGCGTCCTTCTTCGCGGGCCGTACGACGAGCACGCGCAGCGTGCCGCCGACCATGGTCTCCGAGATCGCGCGCGCCTGTTCGTTGAGCTGCGCCTGCAATTGGTACAGCCGCGCCTGTTTCACGTCCGGCGGCACGTCGTCGGGCAGCGAGGCCGCGGGGGTCCCGGGCCGCGGGCTGTAGATGAACGTGAAAGACTGGTCGAAATTCGCGTCGCGCACGAGTTTCAGTGTGGCCTCGAAGTCGCGCTCAGTCTCGCCCGGAAAGCCCACGATGATGTCGGTGGACACCGATATCGAGGGGCGCACGGCGCGGAGCTTGCGCAGCTTTTCCTTGAATTCGAGCGCCGTATAGCCGCGCTTCATCTGGGCGAGGATGCGGTCCGAGCCCGATTGCACCGCGAGGTGGAGCTGGTTCGCGAGCTTCGGCACGTTCGCATAGGCCTCGATGAGCGAGTCGCCGAACTCCACCGGGTGCGATGTCGTGAACCGGATGCGCTCGACGCCGTCGATCTCCGCCACGTAGTGAATGAGCGTCGCGAGGTCGACGACCGTGCCGTCGGCCATCGCGCCCGCGTAGGCGTTCACATTCTGACCCAGCAACGTGATCTCGCCGACGCCCTGGGCCGCGAGCTGGCGGACTTCCTCCAGCACCGAGTCGAAGCCGCGCGACACTTCGTCGCCGCGCGTGTAGGGAACGACACAGAACGTGCAGTACTTGCTGCAGCCTTCCATGATCGACACGTACGCCGTCGCACCGTCCGCGCGCGGCGCGGGAAGGTTGTCGAATTTCTCGACTTCGGGGAACGACACGTCGACCACCGCACGGCCCGTGCGCTTGAGTTCGCCGATCATGGCGGGCAGCCGGTGCAGCGTCTGCGGACCGAAGACCAGGTCGACGTACGGCGCGCGCTTCGTGATGCCCTCGCCCTCCTGGCTCGCGACGCATCCGCCCACGCCGATGAGCACGTGCGGTCGCGCGCGCTTGATCGCGCGCCACTCGCCCAGCAGCGAGTACACCTTGTCCTCCGCCTTCTCGCGGACCGAACAGGTGTTCATGAGCAGCACGTCCGCCTCGCAGAGATCGTCGGTCGGGGTGAGGCCAGCGCCAGCCTGCAGTACGTCGCCCAGTCGGGCCGAGTCGTACTCGTTCATCTGGCAGCCGAAAGTCTTGATGTAGTAACGGCCGGGCATGGGAGCGGGAGAGAAAGCGGGCGCTAGGGTACCGTACTTCCCATATCCGGCATATTTATCAATGCAAACAGTAAGTTATACGAGTCCTCTACGCCTTTCGGCGGCCCCGGACGTGGTGGTGGCAACGGTTGCCGAGTCCGGTCCCGGCCGGGCCGCACCCGAATGAAAAGGGCGCCGGCAGGCGCCTCTTTGCAAGCCGGTGCGGGAATCAGAACGGGATGTCGTCATCGAATTCACCGCCCTTGTCACCGCCGCCGCCACCGCCGGGAGCGCCCTGGTCGAAGTCGTCCGGCGCATTGTTCTGCGGACGGCCACGGCCACCGCCGCCGCCGCTGAATTCGCCACCCCCACCGCCTCCGCCGCTCATGCCACCGCCACCGCGGCTGTCGAGCATCTGCATCTCGTTCGCGATGATCTCGGTGGTGTATCGATCGTTGCCGGATTTGTCCTGCCACTTGCGCGTGCGCAGCGAGCCCTCGATGTAGACCTTGCTGCCCTTCTTCAGGTACTCGCTCGCGATCTCGCCCAGGCGACCGAACATGGCGACGTTGTGCCACTCGGTGCGTTCCTTGTTCTCGCCCGACTGCTTGTCTTTCCAGTTTTCGCTCGTCGCGATGCGGATGTTCGCGACCGTCATCCCCGACGGCATCGCGCGGGTTTCCGGGTCTGCGCCCAGGTTGCCGATCAGGATGACTTTGTTGATTCCCCGCGCCATGGTGAGCCCTTCATCGAAAGAATTTGTGTGGCCGCGATTGTACGGATATGCGCTGGCCAGCAGTAGCGGAGTAAATGCGCGTTCGCGCCGCGTTGCCGCTGTACGAATCTTGAGCAACCACTCTGTGACGCCGATCTTCCTTCTTCGCAGCTTCCGCGCGTAACCTCCGGAAAACATGCGACGAGGAGCGTCCATGCATCGCGTCCTGGTTCTCGGCGGCTACGGGTTCTTCGGTTCGAAGATCTGCGCCGCGCTCGCGCGCAATCGGGCCATCCATCTCATCGTGGCCGGCCGCGACGCCAGCAAGGCAACGGCGCTCGCGTACCAGATCGGCGTCGGCGCAGACCGTGCTCGCCGGGTCGACGCCGACGATCCGCAGCTCGGCGGGCTGCTGCGCAAGCTCGGCGTCAATACGCTGATTCACACGGCGGGACCGTTCCAGGGCCAGGACTATTCGGTGGCGCGCGCCGCGCTGCAGGCGGGATGCAACTACTTCGATCTGGCCGACGGGCGCGCCTTCGTCCGCGGCATCACGAGCCTCCACGGCGCGGCCCGCGCGGCCGGCGTCGCCGTGGTGAGCGGCGTCAGCACGCTGCCCGCGCTCTCCTCCGCGGTCATCGATCGCCAGCTGCCGGACTTCAAGCGCCTCGATACCATTCGTATTGGCATCAGCTCCGGCGCGGTGATTCCGGGCATCGCGACGGTGCGTGCCGTGCTCGGCTACGCGGGCAAGCCGTTCAGGACGCTCGAGCGCGGACAGCCGGTCGAGGTGCACGGCTGGCTGGATCGCATCGTCTACGAGTTTCCGAAGCCGGTCGGGCCGCGGCTGCTGGGGCGTTGCGACGTGCCCGATCTCGATCTCCTGCCGAGGCGGTACCCGGGCGTGCAGACCGTGAGCTTCCACGCCGGCTTCGCGAGCGAAGCCGGACACAAGTTCGTCGAGCTGCTCGCGCGCAATGTGCGTGACGGCCGGTTGAAGAGCGCCTTGCCCTTCGCGAAGCCCCTGACCCAGCTGGGGCGCTGGATGCAGCCGCTGTTCAGCGACCGCGGGGGCATGTTCGTCCGCATGGAAGGCATGCACGAGAACGGCGCGCCGCTGCGCCTCGCCTGGCACCTCGTGGCGCGCGAGAACGACGGGCCGCACATCCCCTGCGCTGCCGCGATCGCGCTCACGAACAAGGTGGCGGCAGGCGCCAAACTACCTGCCGGTGCGACACCCTGCATGGGCCTCCTCGACGTCGACGATCTGCTCGAGCCGCTCAAGAATCTGAGCATTCGCGAGCTGCCGGCGCCGGCCGTGCACGAGCTGCGCTGACCGCTACCTGGCGGCGCGCGCCTCGTTCATGCGCGCGGACACCTGCTCGGCGGCCGCGATGACTCGCAGCACGTTCTCGCCCGCCAGCTTGCGCAGGTCCGCGTCGCTCCAGCCGCGGCGGATCAGCTCCGCGAACAGGTTCGGATACATCGACACGTCGGAGAGCCCCTCCGGCCACACCGTGTTGCCGTCGAAGTCGCCGCCGATGCCCACGTGGTCGACGCCCGCGACCTTGCGGACGTAGTCGACCTGGTCGGCCACCTTCGCGACGGTCGTCGCCGGGATCTTCACCTTGCTCACGAGCTCCTTGAAGATGCGATCGCGCTCGGCATCGTCGTCGACGCCCTTCGTGCGGCGATTGAATTCCTCGACGATGGGCTGCGTGACGTTGGCAACCTCCTGGTCGACGAAGCCCGCGACGAAAGTGACCATGAGCACGCCGCCGTTCGCGGCGAGGCGTTCGAGGATGTCGTCCGGGACGTTGCGTGGCACGTCGCAGAGGCCCCTGGCATCGGAGTGCGAAAAGATCACGGGCGCCTTCGAGACGCGCAGCGCGTCGTCCATCGTCTCGGCCGACGTGTGCGAAAGATCGACGAGCATGCCGATCCGGTTCATCTCGAGCACGACCTGTTCGCCGAACTCGTTGAGGCCATGGTGCTTCGGCGCGTCGGCCGCGGAGTCGGCCCAGTCCGTGCTCGTATTGTGCGTGAGGGTCATGTAACGCACGCCGAGGTCGTAGTAGGCGCGCAGCGCGCCGAGCGAGTTCTCGATCGCGTGGCCGCCTTCGATGCCGAGCATCGAACCGATGCGTCCGGCTTTCTTCGCGGCACGCAGATCCCCGGCCGTCCCGGCGAGACGGAAGACGTCGGGATAGCGCGCGATCAACCGGCGCGCGACGTCGATCTGCTCGAGTTGCGTCTTCGCGAACCCGCCGGTGAGTTCGCCCGGCACGTATACCGACCAGAATTGCGCGCCGACGCCGCCGGCCCGCAGCCGCGCGATGTCCGTTTGCCCCGGCGCCGTGCCGCGCAGGTCGTACCTGGCGACGTCCCCCTGCGCGTTCCGGTCGGTGCGGATCGCCCAGGGCAGATCGTTGTGACCGTCCACGAGGATGGAGCCCGCGATCAGCTTTCTCGCGTGTGCGAGGTCTGCATCGGCGGGCGCGGCGGCGCCCGCCAGGTTCGCGGCGCAGACGAGGGACAGGCACAGCAGCGGCTTCTTCATCGGAAATTTCCTGGCCTAGGCGAAGCCGCGCAGATCCGGCGCCTGCGCCTGCGGATTCTCGTGCGCATACTCCTGCATCGCCGTCAGACGCTGCACCATCAGTATGAAGACCACGAACAATGGGATATTCACCACGTCGTCGATGAGCGCAAACAGGTTGGCCGACAGCACCGAGTCGAGATCGTCCATCTTCAACTGCAGCCGCGCGGTGATCTGGCCCGAGAACATGTTGACCAGCCAGAGCGTCCACCACGCCGCCAGCAAGCCCTCGGCCTCGCGGCCGCGGGGCCCGGCCTGCTCCACGGATGTCTGCCAGATTTCCTTCATCGCCTGGAACGGCTTCCACCAGGTGGCGATCGGAATGAAGTACCAGCCGACCGACCATCCGGGCGTGAACGCCATGTGGCGCGCCCTGATTCGCGCGTTGAAGCACATCCGGTGGATCCACATGAGACCGAATACGCCCCCGACGACATAGAAGCCGAGCTGCAGGATCGCGACGACGCGCTGCCGCTCGTCGCTCGCGGTGACCAGGGGGTCGCCGGCATCGAGGGTTCCGGCACCCAGCCCGTTCACGACCTGCCTCTCGACGAGCCCCGAGATGATCGCGAGAAGCGACAGCGCGATCTGCGCGTAACACAGCCAGACAGTCCACTGCGCGAGGAAATGCGGATCGCGGTACTCGTCGACATCGATGTCGGCGACGGTCGACTTCGGAGGGTCGTACGGCATCATATTTCGGACCACATGCGCAGCAGGTTGTGATAGTGGCCCGCGAGCGCCACGGTCTCCTCCGTCTCGCCGGTCTTCCCGCGCAGCGTCTGGATGGTCTGATCGAGACGATACAAAGTCTCGCGGTACCGCTCGTCGGCCACCATGCTCTGCGTCCAGAAGAACGAGCACACGCGCGCGCCGCGCGTGACCGGGTTCACCCGGTGCAGGCTGCCGGAGGTGTAGAGCACGAGATCGCCGGCCGGTAGTTTGACAGCGTGCTCGCCGTACGTGTCCTGCACGACGAGTTCGCCCCCGTCGTAGTCGGACGGGTCGCTGAGGAACAGCGTCGAGGAGAGATCGGTACGGATGAAATGGCTGCTGCCCGGCACCGCGCGCACGGCGCCGTCGATGTGCGTGCCGTAGAGCTCGCCGCCTTCGTAGCGATTGAACAGCGGCGGGACGCTCTTGAGCGGCAACGCCGCAGAGAAGAACAGCGGGTGGCGCGCGAGCGCGCCCAGGATCATCTCGCCGAGCTGGCGCGCGACGGGCGAGAGCTCGGGGAGCTGGCGATTGCGTTTGACCAGCGCCCCCTGCTCGCCGACGGTCGCCTTGCCGTCCGACCACTCGGCGGCATCGAGCAGGCGGCGGCACTCCGCCACCTGCTCGACACCCAGAACCTTCGGCACATGCAGCAACATGCGCCGGATGCTCTCACACGCCTGTTAGAACGAGAAGTTCAAGGTCAGCACCGCGGAGCGCGGAGCACCCGGGATGTAGCGCGAGCCACCGTTGTTGAGCTGCGCGATGTATTCCTCGTCGGCGAGGTTGTAACCGTTCAGCTGGATGGCGACCTGGTCGTTCACCTGGTAGCCGAGCATCGCGTCGATGACCCAGTACTCGGGCGCGGTCGGCGTGTTGACGGTATTCGTCGGCTGGTTGGTGACCGAGCGCGACACCTGGTCGATGTAGCGCACGCCGCCGCCGAGCGTGAGTCCGAACGGAAGCCGGTACGTCGTCCAGCTCGAGAACGTGAGCTCGGGCGACCAGTTGATCTGCGCGCCCTGTTGCGTCGCACTGCCACGCTCGATCTCGGTGTCCATCTTCGCGATGCCCGCCGACAGCTCCCAGTCGTCGGTGAGCTTGCCGACGAGGCCGACTTCCACGCCCTTCACGGAACGTTCGCCGACCTGGATGAACACCGCCGGGTCCGTCGCGTCCGCAACCAGCTCGTTCTCGTTCTTGCTGTCGAAGACCGCGGCCGTCACGGCCAAGGCGCCATTGCGGAATTCCCACTTCGTGCCGAGCTCGAGATTCGATCCCTCCGTGGGGTCGATATCGACGCGGTTCAGGTTGTTGCCGCTGCCGGTCGCCAGCGTGAAGTTCGCACCGCCCGGAGGCTGCCGCGAGATCGCGTGCGACAGGTAGACGCTGCCGTTCTCGACCGGCTTGAACAGCACGCCGACTTTGTACGAAAACAGCGTGTCGTCCGTCTGCAGGTTGAGCGGCGTGAGCACCTGGTTGGGCGCGGTGCCCGTGAGCGCCGCGCTCTCGAAGTCCGTGTCGTAGGTGTCGACGCGGAATCCGCCCGTCACTTCCCACTGCTGCGCGAACTTCAGCGTGTCGAACACGTAGGCGCCGATGGTTCGCGTCTCCCCGCGCGAGAACGCGCCGTTGCGCGCCGGCGCGTAGTCGGCCGGCGCATTCGGCAGGTCCGGAGCATACGGATTCACGGGAACGAGCGTGCCCAGACTGGCTGGCGCATAGAGGGGCGCGTACTGCTCCTCGGAGATGAACTCGACACCGGTCGTGATCGCGTGGCCGACCGCTCCCGTCTGGACCTCGATCGAGAGGTTGGTCTGGTTTGTCATGAGCGTGTTCTCCTGGAACTTGCTCTGACGCGACCGGTTCACGGTCCATGTATCCGGATCGGGGCCCGGGACGTTCAAGGCGTTGACGCCCGTGAGGGCGTAAAACTGCTCGAGTCGGCCGTAACGCGTGGTGTTGCGCAACGTCATGTCATCGCTGAAGTCGTGCTCGAAGCGCGCGGTGAACATCGTGCTGCTGATCTCCTCGAAGTCGCTGCGGTAGCCATAGAAGCTCTCGCGGTCGACGGGCGCGGGCACCACGCCGGGCGCAGTCGCTGTCGGGTTCGTCGGATCGAAGTTCGCGTTGTAGAAGCCGTCGAGGCCGAGCGTGGTGACACCGCCGTCCGGCACGTTGTCCTGCTCGCTGTGCAGCAGGTAGAAATAGCTGCGCGTGTCGCCCTCGAGGCCGAACGCGATGGACGGCGCGACCGCCCAGCCCTTGCGTTCGATGAAATCGCGGCCATCGACGTCACCGTCCTGACCCATCACGTTGAGACGCAGCGCGGTGCCACTGCCTGCGAAGCGGTGGTTGATGTCGCCGGTGAGACGCGCGTTCGACGCGGTGCCATAGCTGGCCGTGCCGCCCGTGAAGCTCTGCGCGGTGGGCACCTTGCTCGCCAGGTTGACGTACCCGGACGCGGCGCCACGGCCGTAATCCGGTCCCGCCGGACCTTTCGCGATCTCGACCTGTTCGGTATTGAACGTGTCACGCGTGACGGCGCCGAGATCACGGATGCCGTCGATGAAGATGGATCCCTGCGTGTCGAAGCCGCGCATGAAGATCGAGTCCCCCGTGGCGGTATTGCCGTTCTCGCCGAGCAGGAAAGTGACGCCCGGTGTGTTGCGCAGCGCTTGCGAGAGCGAAGTTGCGCCCTGCTGTTGCAATACCTGCGCGCTCACGATCGTGATGGTCTGCGGCGTATCGATGAGCGCCTGGGTGAATTTGGGCGACGAGACGCGATCGATTTTCGGGGATTGCTCGGCCTCGGCGGCCACCGACACCTTCGACAGTGTCTTCGGCTCTGCGGGAGCATTCGCCGGTGCGTCCTGGCCGTTGGCAGCGGCGGTCACGAGTGCGAGGCTCACGGCGACGGCAATGCGGCTGCGTGAGAAAACCCACGATCTGGTGTTCTGTGTCGACACGGTGTTCTCCCGACCTTGAAAGTGGCCCCGCGGCTCTGGCTATCCCGGTCGGGACTGGCTGGCCTTTCCTGGCGAGGCGACGCGCGCGACCCTTTCGGTATCGCCGCCACATCGGGCTGGACTTTATTGCGAATCATTCTTGTTTGCAAGCAAGAATGGTTCGTATCTGGAACTGACTCTTATTATGTACGGTAGGGACGTCAGTCCTTCCCCGGAGGCGACGGATCACCGACATCCACCTCACCCCTCTTCGGACTCTTCATGGGCCGCACGCGGAATCCCCCGTCGAACTGGTTCCGATCCGCGCGGTAGCCGAACGGCTCGAGGATTTCCGCGAGGAGTTTGTCGATGCGTGTGGCCCGCGGTCGCTCGGCCAGTTTCATCTCGGGCACGATCTGCTTGGGGTTCCACTTGATCAGGAAGCCCTTGTCCGTCAACGCCTGGAGTACGTCCATCACGCGCGCGCCGGCGTACAGCGGGATCTCCACGGCCGAAGGGTCGGCTTGTTTCGAACGCACGTCCGGATTCGTGCCCTGCCCCGCGGGCAGCGGCGGCCCCTCACCCGGGCGCTGAGCCCAGGCCGGTTCCGAAACGCCAAAAACACCCGTGCAAATCACGGCCATCACGATGCCGATGCGTGACATGTCCCCTCCCTCGTCCGCGCTCCACCGCACTCATCCTGCTCGCAAGTTCGTCGCGATTCCAGATGCGTCGGTCAGCTTCCCTGCGTGTTCGGGTCGCGCCACACGCGCTCGAACGGCAGGCGCCACGCGTGCGGCGCCACGAGTTGATGGATCGCGTTCGGTCCCCAGGAACCCGCCGGGTACGCCTTGACGGCCGGCGGCGATTCGATCAGCGGCTGCGACACCTCCCACAATCGCTCGATGCCTTCCGCGGTCGTGAACAAGGTGTGATCGCCGCGCATCGCGTCGAGGATCAGCCGCTCGTAGGCCTCGAGCACGTCGCCGATCTGCGCGGTGTCGCGCATCGCGAACTGCAGGCTGTGCTTGTCGAGCTTCATGCCGGGGCCGGGCCGCTTGCCGTAGAACGACAGCGACGTCTTCGCCGCGTCCGCGAGGTCGAAGGTCAGGTGATCGGGCCCCTGCTGGCCGATGCCGGAATCCGCCGGGAACATGCTCTTCGGCGGCTCGCGGAACGCGATCGAGATGATGCGCTGGCCCTCGGCCAGCTTCTTTCCGGTGCGTAGATAGAAGGGCACACCGGCCCAGCGCCAGTTGTCGATGTCACACTTCAGCGCGATGAAAGTCTCGGTATCCGACTCGGGCGACACGCCCTCCTCGCTGCGATAGCCGATGTACTGGCCACGCACCACGTCCGCGGGCTGGATCGGCAGCATGCTGCGGAACACCTTCACCTTCTCCTCGCTGATGGCGCGCGGCGACAGGTGAGTGGGCGCTTCCATCGCGACGAACCCCAGGATCTGGAACAGGTGCGTGACGACCATGTCGCGGTACGCGCCCGTCGACTCGTAAAATGCCGTGCGCTTGCCCAGGCCCAGCGTCTCGGGCACGTCGATCTGCACGTGATCGATGAAATTGCGGTTCCAGATGGGCTCGAAGAGTCCGTTGGCGAAGCGGAACGCCAGGATGTTCTGCGCGGGTTCCTTGCCCAGAAAGTGATCGATGCGGAAGATCTGCTCTTCCTTGAAGACCTCGTGCAGCTTTGCGTTGAGCGCGACCGCGCTCGCGAGATCCATGCCGAAGGGCTTTTCCATGATGATGCGCGAGTTCGCGACGAGGCCGGCTTCACCGAGCATGCGCACCGCATCGAGCGCGGCGCTGGGCGGCACCGATAGATAGTGCAGGCGGCGCGACTCCGCGCCGACGGCTTTCTCCGCGCGGTCGACGGCCGAGGCCAGCGCGGCAGGTCCCGACTTCAGGGAGACGTAGTCAGTCGCCGCCGCAAAGGTCGCCCACTCTTCTTCGGTCACCTTGCGGGTGCAGAACTCGTCGACGGCCGCTCGCGCGAAGGTCCGGAATCCATCCGCGCCGAAATCGTCGAGCGAGACGCCGACGACGCGCGCGCCCGGGATGAAGCCGGCGCGCGTGAGATGCAGCAGCCCGGGGATGAGCTTTCGACGCGAGAGATCACCCGTCGCGCCGACGAGAATCACGACCTGTGGAAAACGCGGGCCCACGCCCGCGGGAATCTTCGCCATCGGTGCACTCCTTTGTCAGTACACCCCTCGACGGCGTTTTTACCACAAGTGCCGGTCAGCTCTTCGTTTCCACGACGGTCTGTTCGGAGCCGGTGTATTCCACGCTGGCATCGGCAGCCGCATCGACTTCGGCCGGCGCCTTGCCACCCGCCTTGAT
>CADEED010000051.1:0-7474 GCA_902826225.1 uncultured Pseudomonadota bacterium
GTGCCGGCGCTGCTGTCCAGTCTCGGCTGGAAGCTGGAGCTGGAAGATGCGTGCGAGGGCTTCGTGCTCGCATCGGGTGCCAGGCGTGAGGTGTCGATCCGGCTGCACCCGGGCAAGGACTTCACGTCCGACGACGTCGCAGCTGCCAAAGACCGGGACATCCGCATCGAGGTGCTGGCGAACGACAATCTCGTCGGGGGGATGACCTATCGGCTGGATCCGCATCTTTGCAAGCCCTGGAACGACGATCGCCCGAAGGACAAGTGCTGCGTCAAGGAAGCGCAGAAGCTGGCCGACTGTCTGGGGCTCGATCAGAAGATCGACGGCGTCTGCGTCGAGAAGATCGTGGTCAGCCTGAAGGTGAGGAAGGACGATTGCTGCTGAGGGTAGGTTCCCGACAATGACGACCTCGATTCTGCTCATCACGGTATTCACGGTGTTGTCCGGCTTCGGCGATGCCGCGGGGTTCATCTACGCGAGCAAGGTATGGCAGGACGGCCGCTTCGTGTGGATCGAGGCGCTGAAATGCATCGTGGGCTTCCAGTTCGGCATGCTGATGTACTGGCTTGCGCTGTGGAAACTCTCCGACCTCGGCGTGGTGGTCGTCGAGATCCAGACGTTGTTCTGGTTCGCGGCGACCATCGTCGGCGTGGCGCTGCTCAGCGGCCGCGTCTTGAGCTGGCCCGCGGTCGATCAATTGATCGCCGGCGGCGTGCTCGTGGGCGTCGGCTGGCTTCTCTACCGCGGCGCCAGCGCGCACTAGGCGTCGGTCGTTGCGCGCCTTCTCGTCGGCGCTACACTGTGTCGGCAACAACTCGTTCCAGTAAGACAGGTTTTGCCCACCTCAACCGGGCTGGAACTGGCAAGCAGTAAGGAGTGCGAATGAGAGTCCTCAAGAGCCTTGTGGTCACCGCGCTCGTTGCCGTCGCAGTCACGGCGTCCGCCAAAGATGAGAAGAAGCTCTTGCCGCCGCCGGAGGGCAAGGCTGTCGTCTACATCGGCAAGATGAACTCCATCGTGGGAGGTGCCTGGCCGTTCCACTTCTTTGCCGACGACCGCTACCTCGCGCGCGTCAAGGGCAAGAAATACGTGCGCGTCGAGGTCGAGCCCGGCGATCACTTGTTCTGGGTGGCGATGCAGTCGCGGCGCACTTTCGTCAAGGCGAAAGTGGAGGCCGGTCACAGCTACGCGTTGTACGCCAAGCTCACGCAGGGCGCGGAGCTGCTCCCGATCACGCGCGAGAGCGACGACTGGAAAGAGTTCGGGAAGATGCTCCGGTCGGAAATGCCGTTCGAGCCGGATCAGAAAGACATCGACGAGTGGAAGGCGGGGCAGCCCGACTACATCGAGAAGGCGCTGGCCGAATGGAAGGCCGCTGGCGAGCCGTCACTGAAGCTCATGGCGGACGAACACGTCGACTGATATTCAGGCGGAGCCGAGGCGCGCGCGGATTCTCGGCGCCTTCGACCACTTGGCGATGTCGGCCGCCGCTTTCTCGCCGAGAGAGGCAAACTCCTCGCAGGTGTTCTTGAAGAGCGCGCCCATGCCGTTCGACTCGCGGACCACGAAGCTGCCGAGGACGACCTCGCCGTCGCGCAGCTCGCCGCGCAGCACGAGGGTTTTCGGACCTTTCCACGGACCCGAGAAACCGAGCACGCCTTCGATGATGATGTTGAGCACGGGCCCGGAGGCTCCTTCCGGTTTCGCGGCCAATGTCACTTCGATGCCCTTCGCGCGCAGCTGTGCGGCGATCGTTTGCGCGAATGTCCGCGGCAGATCGCAGCGCTGCTGGATGTTGTCGGCCGTACCGCCCGGGGTCGCCAGCAGACCCACTTCGCCCGCCACGTCTGGCGCGAAGGGAATTTCCTCGCCCATGGTGATCGATGTGGGCGGCGCGGCGTCCGCGAGTGGCGCAGCCAAGCATGCGATCAGGACGAAGGCGATCGGGCGGGACATGGCGAGATGATACGCCCGCCTCGAGGAACTCACCCCACTGGGCGCCTGGGACATGAGCGATCACAAAGTGATCGCTCCGTCGGCATGCAGACATGGTTCGCGTTGCGTCGCGATCCGATGGTCAACAGCGGCGACAAGAAAGTCGTGATCTGGTAGCAGGCCCGCGCGTGTCCGCGCGGCGGGCACGCGCGGATCAGCTGCGCTCGTTCTTCATCGCGGCGGCCCAGATGGCATCCAGCCATTCCTGAGTCTTTTCACTCGCCGCCACGCTCGCCTCGAAAAGCTCTGCGTTGCCGACCATCGATGCGAAGTTTTCGAACATCAACGCGGCGGGCGGCTTCGCGGACGCGACCTTGATGCGCTCCGACTTTGCGCCATTACCGAACCCGCCCTTGCGATATTCGTACTCGGCGGGATCGCCCTGGCTGATCACGAAGTCGTTCAGACTGAACTGGCCCCCGGGACCCGACAGCCTGAGGTCCATGTTCGCCGCGCCGGATTCGAAGCCGCAGTTCCACGTGTTGGTCGATCCATCACTGAATACGATGACGCCGCTGCCGGTGATCACGGCTTTCTTTCTCTTGTCGCGGCGGACGTGCGCATCCACGCCGACGATCCTGACACCTGGCGCCGTGTACTCGACGGCGGCTCGCATGTTGTACCAGCCGGCATCGCCGATCGCGCCATAGGGCTCGAGAGCGGGGTCCAGACGAATGTTGTCTGCGTCCGTCAGCAAGAATTGAAAGGTCGAATCGATAGTCCAGGGCGAGCCGATTTTCTCGCGCATCGTGGCCTTGATCTGCGCCGTTCTCGGGTGATGCACGAAGTGCGTGCCATCCATGAAGCCGACACCGTTCTTGCGACAGGCGGATGTGATGCGGCGTAACGAAGGCAAGGTGGCGAAGGGCTTCTCGCCGAGGACATGCTTGCCGTTGGCGGCGGCCGACAGACAAACTTCTTCG
Organism: uncultured Pseudomonadota bacterium; assembly: GCA_902826225.1. Taxonomy (GTDB): domain Bacteria; phylum Pseudomonadota; class Gammaproteobacteria; order Steroidobacterales; family Steroidobacteraceae; genus CADEED01. The sequence goes on from CADEED010000051.1 coordinate 2,919, forward strand.
CGGATGGCGGTGGGGGTGGCGACGTAGATGGCGTCGACGGTCTTCGACGACAACATCTCCGACCACGAACCGAAGGCGCCGGAGATGCCATGCTTGTTCGCGAACTCCCGCGCCGTTTCGAGCTTCCGGCTGGCGACGGCGACCAACTCGGTGCGTGCGGCGACCTTCATCATCGACGCCATGCCATTGGCGATCGAGCCGGTGCCGACGATTCCCCAGCGAAGTGGCCGATCCGCGGCGAACACGGGGGAGATCGCGGACGCGACCGCGCAGGCACCCGCCATTCCCAGGATCCTGCGACGCCCCGTATCGACCCTCGTCGAACTGTCGCGCTCGTCGTTTCGGCTATTCATTGGAATCCTCCTGGGTGGCCGGCTTAGAGAACCTAATGGAGCCCGTGCCGAAAATCGACCCGGGCCGCAGGGGCCGATTCCTACAGTGTCGCGATCTCCAAGTCGACAGACGGCAGCGCAACACGTGGCCACGCTCGCTGGATGTTGAAGAAGAACACGAAACAGGCGAAGAGCATGGCGAAGTCGGCCGCCTTTGCCAAAGCCAAGCGGGTGGCGCCCGCGGCGGCCATCCATATCGGGAGCACGCCGGCCACGAAGTTTCGCGGCGATGCGGCCATCTTCGGTCGTCTCGTCGAAGACCACGACCGGCATCGCGCGCTGTTCTCGATGATCGAGGCAAAGATCACCGTCGACGAGCGGCACCGGTTGTTCCGCGAGCTGGTCCACGAGATCAAGGGCCACGCCGCCGCGGAGGAACAGGCTTTGTGGTCCACGGTCCTGCGCCATCCCGAGAGTACCGACGCCGGCCGTCATGCCGTGGCGGAACACAAGAAGATAGACGACCTGTTCGCCGACCTCGCGGCGCGGAACATGAAGCTGCAGGGCTGGCTGCGTCGCTTCGGCGAAGCGAAGAAGCTCTACCTCCATCACATCCGCGAGGAGGAACAGGAACAATTCGTCGAATCGGAGAGGGTCCTGACGAATGCGGATCAAGCCTACATGCGCCGCGTCTTCATTCGGCGCAAGCGCGAGGAAAAGGCGAGCGCCAAGGTCACTCAGAAGATCAGGCTGAAATGAAGAACCCCCGCCGGTCTCCCGACGAGGGTTCTGGATTCTTGCGTCCGCCCATCGTCGCGTAAGCGAACGACGGCGGAGCTCTGGTTAACTGATCAACGAACGCGGAACAACCGCAGACCCTGATCGCGGACGACGAACTTCCTGTTCGTGAGAGACAAGCGAGGCCCGGTGCCCTTCACCACGCGCTCGTCGTTCGCGGCTGGGCGAACCTCGATGCGCGGGGGCTGGGAGAAACCGTCCGTTGCCGCGTGCTCCAAGCGCACGGCAAGATTCGACGAAGACATTCGATATTCCTGGGTGAAATCGCCGGATTGGCGACGGGTGGAACGATACCAGCCGCCCCGCGCCGCAGCATCGCGCATCCGATTGAGTCTCTCTACCCCTTTCGGGGTGTGGGTAGATAGAGACATCTACAGGCGTGCTTCGGGACCACAGCACGAGTCAGGAATACGTCGAACCCCGCGAGCCAGTTGACGCCGGTGGCCGTCCAATCGGGAGAACCGTGGGTCAAGCCCGCATCCGCCCGCCCGCAGGTCGCCTCGACGTTCGCGAACGCCAGACGGACCCGGGCCTCGAAGTCCGGCTCGGGCGAGCCATCGCTGCGACTGCCAACCTGACCAGACACGAGCAGAAGAGGCTTTCTATCCCGCGCTGTAGCCATACGTGCCTTGCCGGCCTCGACGGCGCGCCGCGATAGCGCAACGAGTAGCAATCTGCGCGCCATCGATGGAATGGCCACGCACGTACCGCTGCCGCCGTTGAGCGTGGCCGGCGTGCAAACGCGGAGGTCACGGCGAGCGTCGGCCATCCCGGTTTGCAAGGTCGCGCGCATCTCGGCTTTGCACGAGGCTACAATCGATTGCATGATCGCCCCCGGAGGTCCGAGCATGCGCAATGAGGTCCAGTTGATCACATACGTCGACCGGTTCGGCGGAGGCGGTCTGCGTGATCTCGCGCGGCTGCTCGATGGACCGCTGGCCGGCGTATTCGGCGGCGTGCATCTACTCCCATTCTTCCACCGCATCGACGGCGCAGACGCGGGATTCGATCCCATCGACCACACGCGGGTCGATGCGCGCCTGGGAGACTGGGCCGACGTGGCCGCCCTCGCCGGTCGCGTGGACGTGATGGCGGACGTCATCGTGAACCACATGTCGACCGAGTCGCCGCAGTTCCTGGATTTTTCCGCGCGCGGGGCACAGTCCGACTACAACGGCCTGTTCCTGACGGTCGATGCGGTCTTCCCGGGCGGCGCGTCCGACGATGACCTGCGCCGCATCTACCGTCCGCGTCCGGGTCTGCCATTCACTAACATCAAGCTTGGGGACGGCGAACAACGCCGGCTGTGGACGACTTTCACGCCGCAGCAGATCGACATCGACGTTTGTCATCCGCAGGGCGCGGCCTATCTCGGGCGTATTCTCGACGTATTCCAGCAGGCGGGCATCCGTGTGATCCGCCTCGATGCCGCGGGGTATGTGATCAAGAAGCCCGGTACGTCCTGCTTCATGATCCCCGAGACCTTCGAGTTCATCACTGGTTTCGCCGCGCAGGCCGCGCGCCGCGACATCGAAGTGCTGGTTGAAATTCATTCCTACTACCGCAAGCAGATCGAGATTGCCCGGCGAGTCGGCTGGGTTTACGACTTCGCATTGCCCCCACTCGTATTGCACGCCTTCGCGTTCGGCACTGCGCGAGTCCTAAAGGAATGGATCCGCATCCGTCCGCCGAACTCTTTCAATGTGCTCGATACGCACGACGGCATCGGCGTGATCGACGTGGGCGCCGATCCCGCGGACCGGCAAGCACGGCCCGGACTGCTGCCGCCGCCCGAGATCGATCGACTCGTGGAGATCGTGCACGACAATAGTCACGGGACGAGCCGCAAGGCCACAGGCGTGGCGGCCTCAAACCTGGATCTGTACCAGGTCAATTGCACGTTTTACGACGCCATGGCGCGCGACGATCGCCGCTATCTGCTGGCGCGCGCGCTGCAGTTCTTCCTGCCCGGGATCCCGCAGGTCTCCTCCGTCGGACTGCTCGCCGGCGGCAACGACGCCGCGATGCTCAGGCGCAGTCGCGTCGGGCGGGACATCAACCGCCACTACTATCGGACCGACGAGATCGAGCGCGAGCTGCGCCGTCCTGTGGTCCGCGATCTCGTCGCGCTCATCCGCCTGCGCAACGCGCATCCCGCGTTCCAGGGGGACTTCGCGGTGGTCACGGATGCGCACGCTCGCGACGCGCACCTGCACCTGCGCTGGCGCAACGGCACCGAGTACGCCGAACTCGAGATCGATTTCGATACGGCCAAGTTCCGCCTGGAGCATTCCTCGCCGAGCGGCGCGCAACGGTTCTCCTTCGAGTCGGACACCGTCGCGGGCGCGGCCTGAGCGCCGCGTTCCGGCCGCTGACGCCATGACGGCGCGCGAACCTGAGACGCATGGCGCGACGCCCGAGCTTCAGTCGGTGATCGAGCCGGCCAACGCCGAGGCTTGGTTCGCGCGCGCGCGCACGCTGCGGGCACGGCAGCGTATGGTCGACGCCGTGGCTGCGTTCGACCGCGCCGCGGCGCTCGCGCCGGACGATGGCCGCATCGTCGCAGCGCGCGCGCAAACCCGCTTCGCATGCGGCCTCGATGCGGCGGATGCGTTCCGCCGGGCGTGCGAGCTGCTGCCGGACGACCTCGAGGTCGGACGACAGTGGGCCGTGTCGCTCGCCGCCGAGGGCGACCGCGCGCGTGGCGAGGCTCTGCTCGAAGCCGCGCTTGCGGCGCACCCCGGGTGGCTCGAGGGACACCGTACCCTGGCGACGCTGCGCTGGACCTCCGGAGAACGTGACCGCTATCTCGACGGCTATCGTCGCGCCTGCCGCGCCGAACCGCGCAACGTGTCGCTGCGGCTCGCGTGGTTCCAGACGCTCGCATTGACGCGCGACTGGGGCGCCGCGCAGCGCGTGCTGGAAGAAGCGGAAGAATCCATCGGTGAACAGCCGTTCGTGCTCTCGCGTCTCTATCTGGCATGTGAATCGCATGCGACGACAGTGGCGGAGAGGCTACTCGAAGCGACTCGGTCGGTGCGCGACCCCGGCGTCGACCTATGCCGCGTGCGCCACTATCTGCGCACCGGCCAGCTCGACGCGGCCGACGCCGCGGCCGAACGCATCTGCCAGACGCCGGCGGCACGCCTCGGATGGCCGTATCGCTCGCTCATCTGGCGCTTGCGCGGCGATTCGCGCGCCGACTGGCTCGACGGCGCGCCGCCGTTCGTCGCAACGTTCGACCTCAACTTCAACGCGGACGAGCTCGCGGAGCTCGCCGGCCTGCTGCGCGCGTTGCACACCGCGAGCGCGCCTTATCTGGAGCAATCCGTCCGCGGTGGCACGCAGACCGACCGACCGCTGTTCTTCCGGCACGAATCGATCATCCAGAGCACGCGAGCGAAGATGGTGGACGCGGTGCGGCGC
>CADEED010000051.1:7568-14209 GCA_902826225.1 uncultured Pseudomonadota bacterium
TGTACGTCGACCTGCCTTCGGCGACGCAGCTGGGGGATCCCCCGGGCGGCTGGTTGCAGTTCGGGGTGCCGCCGCCGGAACTCGGACTTGAGCTCGGTCCGCTGCACCGCATCGAGCCGCGGCCGGGCCGTCTCGTGTTGTTCCCCTCGACCCTGTGGCACGGGACGATCCCCTTTCCTGCCGGTGAACGTTTGGTCGTCGCCTTCGACGTGAGCCCGCCGCACGCCTGACGAGGCGGTGTTGCGCCGCGGTCGTACACGGCTACTTTCGGCCTGCAATCGATTGTTGCAATCGATTGCAGGCCTTGCTGTAATCGCGCGACCCGTCGGGTAGGCGGGCCCGGTGGAGCGCATCCAACCGGACAATCAATCGGGGGGCGAAACGATGGGGAAGTCGAAGCGAAGAATTCTCAAGATGCGTGCGCGACAGTTGCGCATTCTGGCAGCGACTTCGCTCGCCGTGACGAGTCCGGCCTGGTCGCAGGGCGCCGATGACGCCGCGCAATCCGACGATGATCTGGGCAGCCTCGAGGAAGTGGTCGTGACGGCCTCGGGACGCGACAAGACGCAACTCAACAGCGCAGTGTCGGTCACGAGCGTAAACGCCGACCTGATCCGCGACTTCCAGCCGAGCTCGGAGTCGGAGATCTTCCGCATGATCCCGGGCATCCAGGTGGCGGGCACTGCAGGCCCTGGGGGCAACTCCAACATCGCGGTGCGCGGACTTCCGGTCGCGACCGGCGGCTCGCCGTTCGTGCAGATTCAGGAAGATGGTCTGCCGACCGTGCTGTTCGGCGACATCCAGTTTGGCAACAACGACTACTGGACGCATTTCGACCCGACGGTCGAACGTGTCGAGGGAGTCCGCGGTGGCGCGGCCGGCACCTATGCCTCCCAGGCACCGGGCGCGGTCATCAACTACATCAGCCACACCGGCCGGGACGAAGGCGGCTTCATCGCGCTCAACCGCGGCATCGGCTTCGACGAGACGCGCGCCGATTTCCGCTACGGCGGCCCGATCAGCGACTCGAGCTACTTCAGCGTCGGCGGCTACTTCAAGAGCGGCCGCGGGCCGCTGCGCGCGGAGTACGTCGTGAGCGACAGCATGCAGTTGAAGGGCAACATCACGAAGGAGATCGCGGACGGCAAGGGTTACCTGCGGTTCCTGTTCAAGTACGCGGACACGCAGGAGCCAAACTACACCGGCGCCCCGGCGCTCGCGAACATCAGCGGCCGCAATGTGAGCGGCGTGAAGCCCTATCCCGGTTTCGATGGCCGCGATTCGTCGAACTATTCGATCCACAACCAGGACTTCCTGATCGTCAATCGGACCGGCGATCTGGAGCGCGTGCGCATGGATGGCATCACGACTCAGGCGGTCTCAATCGGCAATCAGTTCCACTACGAGTTCAACGACTCGATCACGCTCGACAACAACCTGCGCTGGACCAACATGAGCGGCGGCTTCGCCTCCCCGTTCCTGAACGTCGTACGCACGTCGTCCATCCTGGGGTCGACGGTCAACGGTGGCGTGGTCGCGGAGATCCGCTACGCTAACGGTCCGCGGGCCGGGCAAGCGTTCACGGACACGTATCTCGACAACAACGTCAACGTGCGCACGAACATGCGCGACGTCGGCAGTTTCGCCAACGATCTCACGCTCTCTGGCAAGTTCGACGTGGGCGGCGGAAAATTCACGGCGCGCGCCGGTTGGTTCTTTATGGACCAGCGGATCGCGATGGACTGGCACGTCAACAAATCGACGCGCGAGGTGAGCGGCGCCAATCCAGCGCAACTCGACCTGTACACTGCGGCGGGCGCGCGCCTGACTGTCGCGGGTCAATCCGGGTTCAACAACAACTGGGGCGACTGCTGCGCCCGCGACTACGATCTGTCGTACGCGGACAATGCACCTTACATCGCGCTCGACTTCGATTCCGAGCACTTCGGCGTCGACGCGAGCGTCCGCCGCGACAGCGTCAATTCAACCGGATGGGCGGTCAAGGGCGGCGCTGAGTTCGACACCATCGTGGACGGTGTTGCGATTCCGACCATGCTGGCGAACGGCGCCCGCGAAAATCTCGCCTACACCCGCAGCTACAGCTCGTGGACGCTCGGCGGACTGTGGAAGCTCAACCCCGACACGAGCCTGTTCGTGCGCGGCTCACGCGGCGGACGCTTCAACAGTGACCGCCAGACAGTGAGCAACAAGATCAATCCCGACGGTACGCTCAACCAGGCCGGCCGCACGGCCTCGGTCGATTTCGTCAACCAGTACGAGTTCGGCGTGAAGAACCGCGGTGACCTTTTCGGTGGCCGCTACACGGCCGAACTGACGCTGCTCAAGGGCGACTTCAAGCAAAGCACGTTCGAGCTGTCGGCCACCAATTGTCCGGGCGGAGCCGGCGGCTGCATCATCGACGCAAAGTACCGCTCGAAGGGCGCCGAATTCTTCGGAACCTATGCGCACGGCCCGTTCTCTCTGGTGCTGAACGCCACGTGGTCCGACGCGGAAAAGGCCAATAGTGGGTCAGACGTATTCGGTCGCGCGAACGGCATTCCGGACCTGATTTACACGATGTCGTCGAACTTCGACTTCGGTGACCGCGTGACCGTCGGTTTGAACGCGACCGGACAAACGACCTCGATCGACAACTCGGGCTTCGAGTATCCGGCCAACACGATCTTCGGCCTGAACGTGAAGTACCGCCCGATCGACAAGCTCGAGCTCGGCCTGCAGGCCTACAATCTGTTCGACGAGTTCGACCTGCGTGGCAATGGCGGCATCACCGATTCCACGGTCAGCCCGACCGTGATCGGCGGCGCACCAGCGCTCGGCCGCACGCTCACGGGGACGATCCGCTTCAACTTCTGACGGCGCGTCGCCGGCCGTCGCACGAACAATCGGCGGTCATTCGGTCCGGGGAGCGGTCTTGCGGCCGCTCCCCTTCCAGGCGGGGGGCAGCGTGAGCGAGCAAGATCGCCGGATCCGATCCATCGTTATCTGCGGCGGCGGCTCCGCCGGCTGGATGACGGCCGCCGCCCTGGTCAATGCGCTCGGCCGCCGCTGCGCGATCACTCTGGTCGAGTCGGAGGAGATCGGCACCGTGGGCGTGGGCGAGGCGACGATCCCGCCGATACGCCTGTTCAACCAGACGCTCGGCCTCGACGAGTCCGAGTTCCTGCGCCGGACGCAGGGCTCTTTCAAGCTCGGCATCCAGTTCGTCGACTGGGCGCGTCCGGGCGATCGCTACTTCCATCCCTTCGGCACCTACGGCCGTCCTTTCGACGTCGTTCCTGTCCACCAGTGGTGGCTGCGTGCCCGCGCCGCAGGTGATGCGACCAGCCTCGACGACTACTGCATGGCCTGGGCGGCCGCTTCCGCGGGTCGCTTCGCGCCACCGAGTACCGACGCGCGTAACGTGCTCTCTACCTACGACTACGCGTACCACTTTGATGCGTCGCTCTACGCGGCGTTCCTGCGGGAGTACTCGGAACGACGCGGCGTCACGCGAGTCGAGGGAAAGATCACCGACGTGCGGCTCGACGCCGCGACGGGATTCGTCGAGCGCGTGCAACTGCACGACGGTCGCCACTTCGCGGCCGACCTGTTCATCGACTGCTCGGGATTTCGCGGGCTGCTCATCGAAGGCGCGCTCGCGACGGGATACGAGGATTGGCGGCATTGGCTGCCGTGCGATCGCGCGCTCGCCGTGCCGTGCGCGAGCGCCGGCCGGCTCACGCCGCACACGCGGGCCACCGCCCGGGCGGCGGGCTGGCAGTGGCGCATCCCGCTCCAACACCGCATCGGCAATGGTTACGTCTACTGCTCGCAGCACGTCTCGGATGACGCCGCCGCGTCCACGCTGCTCGCAAACCTCGATGGCCGCACGCTCGCCGATCCGCGACCTTTGCGTTTCACGGCCGGCCGCAGGCGCCTCATGTGGAACCGCAACGTCATCGCGATCGGGCTCGCGAGCGGCTTCCTCGAGCCACTTGAGTCGACCAGCATCCATCTCATCCAGGCATCCATCGCGAAGCTGCTCGCCCTGTTCCCCGATCGCGACTTCGATCCGCTGGTGCGCGACGAGTACAACCGCATCGCGGCGAGCGAGATGGAACGAATCCGCGATTTCCTCGTGTTGCACTATCACCTGAACCAGCGCGACGGCGAGCTGTGGCGGTACTGCGCGGCGATGTCGATCCCGAACACGCTCGCGGAGAAGATCGAGCACTTCCGACGCTACGGACGTCTGGTTCAGCGCGAGTACGACCTGTTCGGCGCGGCTTCCTGGCTCGCCGTGCACGTCGGCCAGCACAATGTTCCGCGGCATAACGATCCACTGATCCACTATCGCGACATCGATGCGACCACCTGGCTCGCGCGGCTGCGCGAGGCGCTGGCTGCCGCGGCTCGCCAGCTTCCGACCCATGAGGAATTCATCGAGGCACAGTGCAAGGCCCCCGGCGTGATGTCGGCCTAGGGCTCGCCGAACGTATCATCGGCGAGCGTAGCAGTGGCCTGACGAAGCCGATCCACGCGTCGCGCGAGCGGTGGCGCAAATTCGCGGCAAGCGACTTGCGTCTGGTCGACAGGCGTGCTGCAATCGATTTCATAGTGCTTTCGTCGGCGTGACGGGGGGAGCCGGAGTGACATCGACCGCGGCAGAACTCGAAGCGCAGCGCATTCGCTTCGCGCGCTGGCTCACCTGCCTCATGTTCTTCATGTTTGCGATGACGAGCGATGCGGTCGGCAGCGTCATCCCGAAGATCATTGCCGAGTACCAGCTCACACTCACCGCCGCGGGCGCCTTCCACTACGTGCCCATGATCACGATCGCGATCGGCGCGCTCGCATTCGGCTTTCTCGCGGACCGCCTCGGTCGCAAGCAGAGCATCCTTGTTGGGCTCGCCATCTACTGCCAGAGTTGTCTGCTGTTCGCATTCGGCGACCATTTCTGGCAGTTCGTGAGCTTGCTCGGCCTGGCGGGCGTCGGCATCAGTATTTTCAAGACGGGGGCGCTCGCGCTGATTGGTGACGTGTCGCGCTCGTCGACCGAGCACACCTCGCTCATGAACACCGTCGAAGGATTCTTCGGTGTCGGCGCCATCGTGGGCCCGGCGATCGTCGCCACGCTCATCGCACGCGGCCTTTCGTGGAAATGGCTGTACGTGATCGCCGCGCTGGTGTGTGCATTGCTGCTCGTCATGGCGGCGCTCGCGCGCTACCCCGCGTCGCGCCACTCCACTGCGGAGCCGGTTGATCTGCGGCTCACGTTACGGCTGCTGCGCGACCGGTTCGTGCTCGGCTTTTCGTCGCTCGTGATGCTCTACGTCGCCGTGGAAGTCGCGATCTACGTGTGGATGCCGACCTACCTGTCCGCCTACGAGGGCCCGGCCGTCTGGCTGGGCGAGTGGGCATTGACCATCTTCTTCGTACTGCGGGCCGCCGGCCGGTTCCTGGGCGTCTGGCTGCTGCGGCACATCGAATGGCCGACAGCGCTCGGCCTGCTGGCGGTCGGCATCTTCGGATGTTTTGCCGGCTCGCTGATCGGCGGGGTGGCCGCCGGGGTCTATCTACTGCCCGCTTCCGGCCTGTTCATGTCGATGATGTATCCGACGCTCAATTCAAAGGCCATCAGCTGCTTCCCGCGATCGGCGCACGGCAGCGTCGCCGGGATCGTGCTGTTCTTCACGGCAGCGGCCGCCGCGCTCGGCCCGCTCGCGATGGCGGCGGTAGGCGATCGGCTGGGTGACGTCAAGTACGCGTTCGGCCTCGCCACCGCGTTCGCGTTCCTGCTGCTCGCAGGACTGGTCTACAACGCGTTCGCACGCCCGGCCGACGCGCGTCTGCGCACACTCGAAGCCGTTGCCTGACTATCGTCGTCAGGCGCCGTGCCTTCCGCAGGATTCGCGCACGACGAGCCGCGTGGGCAGTACGACGGACGGCGCCGCCTCGTCGTTCATCCGGCGGAACAACGCGTCGATCATTGCGCGTGCCCCGGCCTTGAGGTCCTGGCGCACCGTCGTCAGCGACGGATGCGTGTTCGCGGCGAGCACGATGTCGTCGTAGCCGACGACCGAGACGTCCCGGGGGACCGACAACCCGGGCGCGGCCATCGCGCGAATCGCGCTGATCGCGATGACATCGCTCGCCGTGACGATCCCGTCAAACGTCCCGTGCTCATCGAGGAACGCGCGCATGTCCTCGAACGAGGATTCGGCGACGAGATGCACCGGTACGATTCGCGGCTTGCCCATCTTCACCTTCGACGCGCGTAGCGCGCGGTCGTAGCCAGAGTAGCGCAGGCCGATCTCCGGGATCGCGGGGTCGCCGAGGAACACAATGTTGCGCCGGCCGTGAGCGATCAGGTGTTCGACGGCGAGTGCCGCGCCCGCGACGTTATCCGAACCCACTGTGCAATAGGACTTTCGCTCGAACTCACCGCCCCAGACGACCAGAGGCAGGTAATTCTTCGCGGCCGCATCGAGCGCGGCATGCTCGGTGCTCTGTCCGATGACCACGATGCCGTCCGAGCGGCCCGAAGCGATCAGTGACTCGAGCCAGTGCCCCATCGGGGGTACGACCTTGACGAGGAACATGCCGTAGCCACGCTGTGTGATCTCATCCGCCAGGTAGCC
>CADEED010000051.1:14219-26531 GCA_902826225.1 uncultured Pseudomonadota bacterium
GTGTTCTGACCGTAGCCATGCTCCCGCCCGACCATCAGAATCTCCTCCCCAGCAGCTTGCGCAACCAGCGGACTGCCGGACAGCGCGCGCGACACTGTCGAGACCGACACGCCGGCGATCCGCGCGAGATCAGCCATCTTCGAGACGTGTTCCGGTTTCGACCGGGTCTTTTTCATGTCCGAAGCATAACCGAGCCTTGCGCTCTACAGGTTCCCGGTCCCGGCCGAACCGATGCGCTCGGCGTCGCACTGAGCTCGAAATTGAAACCCGAGCGGCCCAGTGTTGCGCGGAGCCCCAATGGACGAGTCAGTCGGCGCGCCGCGCCGCGTCCCGCCAGATCGAAGCGAGCTCGGAGATCGAACCGCGTTCGAGAACGACGCCGACCTGGGCATCGAGGTGCACCGAATCGAGCGGCGTCGTCGGAAAGAACACGGTCGTGAGGACGGTCCGGCCCCCGTCGAGGAAGAACTCCGCCGCGCTGTGATCCAGCAGCACGCGCAGCGAGAACGATGTGTCCGTTTCTTGGGCCATGGGCGCGATCTGTCGATCGGCGAAGCCCGGCGAGAAGCCGACGTTGCCGGTGCGAGCGCGATCGAGCACGTACCGGCGCTGCTCACGGTCGACGAGCAAACGCAGCGACTCCCCGGAACCATTCTCGAACCGCAGCGTGAAACTCGCTGCGGCGCGCGCCCGAACGCGCAGCTCGAGATCGTACAGTCCGCCGCGCACGCCCGCCTCGGCCGAGAGGTTGCGCGTCCCCGCGATCCGCGCAGTCGCGATCGGCTGTGTCCGCCGCCGCAGCGTCGCCAACTCGCGTATCGGCGAGCTCGCGAGGACGTCGCCGCGTTCATCTCTCGCCACGCGCAACTCCCGCGGCAGGGTCATGGCGCTGCGCCAGCGCTCGGTCGGCAGCTGCTGCGCGTAGCGCCAGTTGCTCATCCAGCCGATGAACAGAGTGCGGTCGTCGTCTGCGGGTAGATTGGCCCACAGCGTTCCCGCGTAGTTGTCACGGCCCCAATCGACCCAGCGAGGCGTTGTGCGGCTCATGGCGTCCGGCACGAAGCGATGGCCGTCGAACTTTCCGAGGAAGTAGCGCGTTGCCGAACCGCCGTTTGGGCCTCCGTCGACCACGCTCGCCAGCAGAAGCCAGCGGCGGCGCGAATCGGCGCTGCGGCCGAGGCGCACGAGGCCCGGGCATTCCCACACGCCGGCGCCCGCGGAGCGCGGAAGTACGAGGTCCGACTCGTGCTTCCAGGACTTGAGGTCGGCGGAGGAGTGAATCTGCAGATGTTCTCCGGCCGTGAGAATTCCGACCCAGCGCGCCGTGTCGTCGTGCCAGAAGACGAATGGGTCGCGAAAATCCTGCGAGTCCGGCTGGCGCAGTACCGGGTTGCCGTCGTAGACCTGCCAGCGCGATCCACCATCGGTGCTGAACGCGAGCGACTGGGTCTCGAATCCCATCTTCCCGGCCTGCTTCGCTCGCTCGTCGTGGGTGGTGAAGATCGCGACCATCGCGGGTCGGCGCATCGAACCGAAGCCGCTTGTATTGTGCCGATCGAGAACCACGCTGCCGCTGAACGCCATGCCGTCGCGCGTCGGCGCGATTGCGATCTGCTGCTCGGTCCAATGCAGCAGGTCGCGGCTCGTCGCGTGACCCCAGTGCATCGGGCCCCACACGGTGGAGTGCGGGTGATACTGGAAGAACAGGTGGTAGATACCGTCGACCCAGATTGGCCCGTTTGGGTCGTTCATCCAGTGTTCGGCCGGAGAGAAGTGCAGCTGAGGTCGATGCGGTTCCGAATACAGGGCTCGGGGCTCCGCTGCGAACGTCGATCCTGTGACCGCGACCGCCACGACCAGGACGGCGATGTCCGCGCGCTCGCGCAAGCGGCAGCGCCCGATTGTTTCCAAGCTTCTCATTCACTCTCCCGCTCAGCCGAGTGTCGTGGGCAGCGTAAGTGCTGACGGCCACTACAGCCCCCGCGCGATGACCTCTTTCATGATCTCGTTCGTCCCGCCGTAGATGCGCTGGACCCGCGAGTCCGCGAACATGCGACACACCAGGTACTCATCCATGTAGCCGTAGCCGCCATGGAGTTGCACGCACTCGTCGAGCACCTGCTGCTGCATGTCCGTGGTCCACCACTTCGCCATCGAGGCAGTTTCGGTGTCGAGCTTTCCCTCGATCAGGTCCATGATGCAGCGGTCCGTGAACACGCGCGCGATGCGCGCGATGCTCGAGATCTCGGCCAGCTTGAAGCGCGTGTTCTGGTAGTTGATGACCGGCTGCCCGAAGGTCTTGCGCTCGCGGACGTATTTGATCGTCTCCTCGATGCCGCCTTCCATCGCGCCGACGGCGCCCACCGCGATGACGGTACGCTCGTAGGGCAGATCGTGCATCAACTGGTGCATGCCCTCGCCCTCGACTCCTCCCAGAAGACAATCCACCGGTACCTTCACGCTCTCGAAGAAGAGTTCGGAGGTGTCCTGGCCGTGGAAGCCCATCTTGTCGAGCACGCGCCCGACGCGATACCCGGGCAGATCCTTCGTCTCTACGATCAGGATCGACAGGCCCCTGCTGCGATCGGTGGAGTCGGTGCGCACCACCAGCATGAGAATGCCGGCGAGCCAGCCGTTGGTGATAAAGGTCTTGGCCCCGTCGATCACGTAGTGATCGCCCTGCTTCACCGCGCGCGTGCGAATGCCCTTGAGGTCCGAGCCCGTGCCCGGCTCGGTCATGCAGATGGCGCCGATGAGCTCGCCCGCCGCCATGCGCGGCAGCCAGCGCTGCTTCTGCGCCTCGGTGCCGTGGTTGAAGATGTAGTGCGCGCACATGCTGTGCACGCCCTGGCCGAACGCGCCGATGGCGCGGCGCGCCAGCTCGTTGTACATCACGGCTTCATGTCGGAAATCGCCGCCGCCGCCGCCGTACTCGGCGGGTATGTCTAGCAACAACAGCCCGGTATCTCCCGCTTTGCGCCAGGTTTCGCGGTCGACGTGATGCTGCGCGCGCCACTTCGCGTCGTTTGGGACCATCTCGGTTTCGATGAAGCGCACGACGGTGTCCTTGAACACCTCGAGGTCATCGTCCATCCAGGGGATGACGTACGTTTTCATGAAGCGAAGCCTAACGGTTGCGTGGTGTTCTCCCCAAATGTCTGTGCAGGTTCGAACGTCCGCCAGGCCGGTCTCGACCAAGAAGTGAATGGTCTCAGTGTGGCCGACGTCCAGCGCTTCTACACTGCGAGCCGCACCGGCATCTCGGGAGTGATCGCCGCCGCGATTCGCGGGCGATCGGCCGCCTCGGCGAAGTGGGCGCATCACGTAGGTCATTGAGGCGGGTCCCGGCCCGTACGGGGGCAGGATGGCATGCTCACCCGCTCTCACAGTGAAGAGCCATTCTGCGTATCGGACGCCGGGGGGCGGGTCGAGCCCGGATGAGCCGGTGCTACCATGACCGCGCGTCGTGGGGACTGCGATCTTCCGATTCGCGGAAAACCAGAAAATCAATACTGATTTCAGTTCGCGAGCTTGGATGGGGGTCCAACGGTGAGAGCAGCGGCACCGGCGCTCAGGTTGAGTACGTTCGTCGCCATCGCGTTCATAGCGGCCACAGGGTTGCCGCGAGCGGCTCGCTCCCAAACACCAGCGAAGTCGTTCTCGATTCCAGCGCAGCCCATCGAGACCGCGCTGCGCAAGTACGCCGATCAGAGCGGCGACCAGGTGGTTTTCTATTCAGAAGTCGCTCATGGGAAGAGTGCCCAAGAAATCGAGGGCGTACTCACGCGTGATGAAGCCCTCGATCGCCTGCTGAAAGGCACCGGTCTCTCGTTCCGACGGTTGAACGCGTCGACAGTCGCAATCGTGGATTCCGATGCAGCGTCCGGTGCTGGCTCCTCGAGGCCGGCCGAAAACCCGGCCAACGCCGGCGCGGGGGACGACCGACCTGGTAGCCCTGCGCGCGGCGCGGCGTCGGATGCGCCGCTCCTGATGGACTCGATCATCGTGACCGGCACGGCGGCTCCGCGTCGCAGCGCGTTGCGATCGAGCAGCGCGGTTTCCGTGTTCTCGTCATCAGACATCGCCGATCAGTCCCCCACGAGCACCGCCGAGATGCTTTCGTCCGTGCCGGGCTTCTGGGTCGAGGACACCGCAGGCGACACGCAGAACAACGTGTTCGCGCGCGGCATCGTTCAGGACGGCGGCTATCGTTACGTCGCGCTGATGGAAGATGGCATTCCCCTGTTTCCCGTGTCGGAGCTGTCGTTCTACAACCCGGACCAGTTGGTCCGGATCGATAGCTCAGTCGAGCGCGTCGAGGTCCTGCGCGGCGGGACCGCGCCCGTATTCACGCCGGGAGCCCTGGGCGGCTCGGTCAACCTGATCACGCGAAAGCCGGCGCGTCGGCTTGCGGCAAATCTCGAATTCACCACGAGCTCGTTTGGAACCCGGCGCGTCGACGCCTGGGGACAAACTCCCCTGTCGAAAACCTGGAGTGGAATCATCGGCGGCTACTATCGAGGTTCCGATGGCATTCGCGATCCGGGCTTCACGAGTGATCGCGGCGGACAGATCCGGCTGGGGGTCGCGGGCGCGTGGGGGCCGGTACAGCTCGAATTTTTCGCGAAGTACGTGGACGATCATTCGCTGTTTGCGGTCCCCATCCCCTTGCAGGGAAATCCGCGATCTCCGCGCACGCCGGATGGTTCCAATCCCGGCACGTACTCGCTGCTGAGTCGCGATATCGCGCTCGCAAGCTTGCCGGGCAGCGCACGCCAGGTCGGACTCGAATCGGCCGATCTCGCGGACGGGATCCATCCACGCATGGTCACCGTCGGAAACAAGGCGACGTGGAAGATCGCTGATGCGGTCGAACTCAGTAGCCTGAGCCGTTTCACGAGTGGCGACATCCAGTTCGATGCGCTGTTTCCCGGTGGAGCCCCGGTGACGGGCCTGGAGTTTGCAGCCGAGGCGGGTGTTGCACCGGCCTTTGCGTATGCGACCGGCGGCGTGAGCTTCGACGCCCGCGACCTGGTCCAGAACCATGGGCACTGGGCCGTGCACAAGTCGCTCTGGTCGCTGCAGAACGATTCGCGACTCAATTTCGAGCTCGCGTCCCATTCACTGGCACTGGGCGTGTACGTCGCCAACTATCGCGCAAGCGATCGGTGGAGCCTGGGGAACCTGCTGCTCATGGACGTGCGCAGCCGACCGCGCCGGCTCCGGCTCGAGCAGGTCACCGACTCCAGCGGCTACACCCGCCATGCGAGCTTTACCCACGACGCTTCCTACGACGCGCACGCGTATTCTGTCTACCTGTCCGATGAGTGGGCGGCAACGCGCGCCTTGCGATTCGACACCGGCATCCGTTTCGATAGCGAGGACGTTCGCGGCCGGATCGCGGACAGCGAGCTCATCGATCTCGATGGTGACCCGCAAACGCGATACGACAACGCGACCTCTGTGCTCACGGGCGCGGGTCGCGGCGTCCGCTCCCGCTTCGAGCACTTGAGTTTCTCGCTGGGGTTCAACTACGAACTCAACGCAGCGCAGGCCTTGTTCGGCCACGCCACGAGCGCGGCGAAACTTCCGCACTTCGACGACATCCGCAATGGAGTGCTCATCGAAGACGAAGTCACGGGATACGAGCTCGGCTACAAGCTGTTGACGGCGCGAACCGCGTTGTCGGCCGCACTCTTCCAGACGGACTTCAACAACGTCCCGTTCACCGACATCCTGTCGGATGGCACGACGGTGGTGCGTCGCGCCGGCACGCGGACGCGCGGTGTCGAGATCGAGAGCGAGCTCATTCCACTCGACTGGCTGCGCGTCCGCTTGAATTGCACGCTGCAGAAGCCGGAGTATGTGAATTTCACGGGCTCGGCGCTCGACAATTCGGGTAACGTCATTCGCCGCATCCCGCAGCAGCTTTTCAAGGTCTCACCAACGGCGTCGTTCCTGTCGGACCGGCTGCGAGTGTCGGTTTCCTTCGCCCACGTCGGACGTCGCTTCGCCAACGACGCCAACACCATCGAGCTGCCGGCATTCAACAAGCTCGACGCCAGCCTGCAGCTGGACCTGCGCCGGCGTTGGCGCCTCGTCTTGAGCGGCGACAACCTGACCGACTCGGCGGGGCTCACCGAGGGCAATCCGCGCACAGACCTGAGCGATCCTGCCGCCAACGACTACTACATGGCGCGACCGCTCTTCGGCCGGTCGTTTCACGCCGCCCTGTCCAGAAGCTTCTGAACGGAATCGTGTGAGCTAGGGCGCGGTCACCTGGCAGTCCGGCGTCAGCAAGGCGCGCAGGATTCCGTTCGTCCACCCGAACCCATCCTGCGTGGGGTATTCGCCGTCGCGCGCGGGACCCTTGCCTTCAACGTCGTACTTTTCGACGAGCTTGTGCTCGCCGCGGAATCCGTCGAGGTTCTCATTCACCCAGCGCCAGGCGATTGCCCGCGCCAGGTCTTTCTCGTCGTAGCGCGCCAAGCCCTGGATCGCGATCCAGTTGAGCGGCGCCCAGCCATTCGGTGAGTCCCACTGCTGACCGCTGGAGATCGGCGTCGGTACGATTCCGCCAGGCCGCAGCAGGTAAGATCGCAGCGTCCCGGCCGACGACAACGCTTGCTCGCGTGTGGCAACTTCAAAGTACAGCGGATACATTCCGGCCGCCGTCACGATGTCTGACCACCTCTTCTCGCGCCACAGGTAGTCCATGTAGTACTGCCGCTTCGGGTTCCACAGGATCCTGCGGATGTCGCGCGCACGCGCGTCGGCGCGCGCCTTCGCGGCCTGCGCATCGGCTTCGTTACCTGCCGCCCGGTAACCTCGCGACAATGCAACCTCGAGCTCGTACAGCAACGCGTTCAGATCCGGCGGCAGGAAATCGACGGTGTGGATCGTCGACAGTGACCTGCCATCCGTCAGCCAGCGTGCGCTGAAATCCCAGCCGCTCTCGGCGGCGGCGCGCAGGCTGCGGAACACGTCGGCTTTCGGTCGACCCGACTCGCGGGCGGTTTCCACGTCTTCGCGATACGCCTCGTCACGCGGAGTCGCGCGGTCGTCCCAATAGCGATTCAGCAACTCGCCGCCCGGCAGGCGAACGACACGGCGGTCGGCGCTGCCGCGCGCGACCTGCGCCGCGCCCGCCATCCAGAAATCGTGCTCCTTTTTCATCTGCGGCAGGTATCTCGCGTAGACGGCATCGCCGTCCTTCTGCGCCACCAGCTTTACCATCGCGGCGAAGAACGGCGGCTGCGAGCGCGACAGGTAGTAAGTGCGGTTGCCGTTCGGGACGTGGCCGAACTGGTCGATCAGATGCGCGAAGTTTTCGACCATCTCGACGACGAGGTCGTGCCGCCCCGACGCCTCGAGGCCGAGCATCGTGAAATACGAGTCCCAGTAGTAGATCTCGCGATATCGACCTCCCGGCACCACGTACCGATGCGGCAGCGGCAATAACGAGCTGCCCGGTTTCGCGTCGTCGGGCCCGCGCGTCAACGTGGTCCACAACGCGTCGATGTGCTGGCAGACGTTGCGACCCGGATCCGTCTTGAATCCCGTGCCCGCGAGTTCGGGCTCATCGAAGTGTCGTGCGACGAACGCGCGCAGATCGAATCCCGCGGTCACGCGCTCCACGCGGTACGCGGCATTGATGGCCACCGGATCACGTGTCGGAATCGCATCCGCGAACGTCTTGCTGTCAGGATAGATCGTCGAACTCTGCACCGCGTCGAACAACTCGGGAAACAGCAGCGAGGGCGGCTGCGGGCTTCCGTCCGCGAGAGCCGCCCATGCCGGGCAGGCGCACAGGATGAGGACGAGCACCCGCGCGCG
The DNA here is from genome assembly GCA_902826225.1 of uncultured Pseudomonadota bacterium. Taxonomy (GTDB): domain Bacteria; phylum Pseudomonadota; class Gammaproteobacteria; order Steroidobacterales; family Steroidobacteraceae; genus CADEED01. The sequence goes on from CADEED010000051.1 coordinate 22,056, forward strand.
CCAGCGGTGCGCGAGCGCGCGGGACGTCGCTGAATGGCTCAAGGAGTTTCCTGCGCCGAACGCAGCCGAGCCGACCAGCCCGAATCGTCGGCCTTGACCTCGATTCTGGGATCGCTCGCCAGAAACTGCACGAGCGACTGCAGATCGTTCGACGCGAACACGCCCGAGATCCTCCTCGACCGGAGCTGCTCGTCGACCAGCACGACTCGCTTCACGTTGTAGCGCGAGAACTCCGCGACGGCCTCCGACATCGTGGTGTTCTCGAAGACGATCTTCCGCTTCGTCCACGCCGTCACGATGTTCGTGTTCGGAAACGTTTTGGCCGACGCCGCGCCGCGCGCAATGACGACCTGCTCGCCACTCGAGACAGAAATGTTTTCCGACGATCCGCTACCCGAACCTGCGAATCCCGATACCTGGACCCGCCCTTCGACCACGGTGATCGTCGTCTTCACCGAGTCAGCGCGCACGTTGAAAGTCGTGCCGACGGCAACCGCGCGGCCATCGGCGCTGTCGACGATGAACGGGCGCGTGGAATCCTTTGCCACATGAAACATGGCCTCTCCCTCGAGAAGGCGAATGTGGCGCTCCTTCGGTTGGAACTCGGCCGTCACCGTCGAATGTGTATTGAGCTGCATGCGCGATCCGTCCGCGAGTTGTACGGACCGCAGCTCGCCGACCAAGGTCGAGTAGGTGACGTCGCGAGCGGCATAAAAGCGCCACGCCAGACCGCTGATCAAGAGCAGCCCCGCGATCGAGGCTGCCATCGCCCAGCGCCGTGTAGTTTCCGCTGCGGGCCTCATCGTTCTTCCGGCAACCGGGGTTCTTCCGGCAACCGGGGTTCTTCCGGCAACCGGGAGCTTTTCCACCGGCGCGGGTGCCCGCGCTTCTTCGATCAACGCCGCGACATCCCTCTCGGGCCAGAGCTTCGAATCACCGAGGCGATGCAGGAGCGCGCCGATACGCAGGAACTCCTCGACGTTGAATGTCGACGCGCGCAACCAGGCTATGAATTCGCGCCGCTCGTCCTCGGAGCAGCTGCCGGCCTCGAGTGTGGCGAGCCATTGCGCCGCCGACTCCCGGGATGCCTGCTTCGAGCGCTCCAGTGCTGTTGCGTGTTCTTTCATTGTGAATCCGTCAAGACGCTTTCGCGCAATTGCAAATAGCCCTGCCCCAGGAACCGTCGCACCATCCGCGGTGAAATGCTCAGGTGCGCGGCGATTTCGTCGTGGGACATGCACTGCTGCAGCTTCAGGTATGTCACCGCCCGCACCATCGGCGACATCAAGGCCAGCGCACCATCGATGGCGGCCGACAGGACCTTTTCGTCGAGATCCGTCTCGGGGCTGGTCGATGCCACCAGTGATTCGAGCTCGTCGCTGCTGTGTGGCCTGCTCTGGCTCGCTCTCAAACGCCACTCCGATGCCACGTTACTGGCAATTCGGTAGACGTACGCCTGCGGCTCGTTGATCTGCTCGAGCGAGTCCATGCGCAGAAGTCGCACATACACCTCCTGCGCGAGATCTTCCGCGTCGATCTGATTCGGGACCTTGCGGCGCAGAAAGCGGGTCAGACCTGAGTTCCAGCGTCGCGCCCAGTCGGCAACACGTTGTTTGCGAACGTTTGGGTTCATGGGGCCACGTGATTCTACCCGTACCACAAATAGGACTGGGTCTGCCGCCGACCCTGCCCCCAGAAAAACGGCCCCCCGTGCCGCTTCAATCCTCACTTTGCCATCTTCAGAAAAGGGACGTGCGCGGGCTAGAGCGAACCCGCGCACGTCCGTGTTCCGCAAAGACTAGAGGGGGTTGCGGAACGAGATCGTCAATGTTGTTAGAGCGGCCGAGGGTCGTTTTCCGCCCCCATTCGGGACCCCATACCGGAGTGTTGCGCGAACCGTACTGAAGCGGGAGCGCTCGCCCTACCTACTTCAGCGGCGCGATTCCCACGGGGCAACGTTTCCGCCACACCCGCTCTTACCTCGGGAACACCTACCAACGTTCGAGGGGAAAGTCATGAACAGAAGGATCCATCTTGCAGTTCGCGAAGCCGTGCACCGCGCAACGTTGCTGCGCGGTTCACGCATGCTGACCGCCTGCGCGGCGCTGAGTCTCGGCAACATCGCGCTGGCCCAGGACGCAACGCCAGCCGATGATCCGGAGGCGCTCGAGGAGGTCATCGTAATCGGCACGCCCGGTGGCACGGGCACCGAGCGGCAGGCCGTGAGCTTCGCATTGACGACCGTGTCGCCGGAGGAGATCACGAAATACTCGCCGTCGAGCACTGCCGACCTGCTGAAGGAAATCCCGGGCGTCTGGGTCGAATCCTCCGGTGGCGTCGCCGGCGCGAACATCGACGTGCGCGGGCTTCCCGGCGGCGGAGACGCTCCGTTCGTCACGATGGCCATCAACGGCTCGCCGATCTACGGCACGGAAATGTTGTCGTTCTTCGAGCAGAGCTCGATCTTTCGCATCGATGAAACCATCGGCTCGGTCGAGGGTATTCGCGGCGGCCCCAATGCAATCTTTGGCAAGGGCGAACCGGGCCTCACCGTCAACTTCAACCTCATGGAAGGTGGCGAAGAGACCGACGCGCTCGTCAAGTACACGACCAGCGACTATGACCTCCAGAGGCTGGACGCGCGCCTGAGCGGCTCACTGGGTGATGATTTCTACTACATGATTGGCGGCTACGTGAGCTCGTCTCCCGGCATCCGCGATCCGCAGTTCACCGCCGAACAGGGCAAGCAGTTCACCCTGAACCTCACCAAGCGTTTCGAGAACGGCAAGGTCAACGTCTTCTCGCGCATCACGGACGATCACGGCCAGTGGGTGTTGCCGATGTCGCTCAATTCGGGCAACGACCTCGGAACGTTCGCTCAGCTCGGCAATGCCACGCGTCTGCGACAGCTGACCGTGAATACGAACGGCGACACTGAGGTGTTCGACTTTGCCGATGGCCGCGGCTGGAAAGGCTCGGTGAGCGGCGGCAGTTTCGAGTTCGACGTGGGCGGCGGCTTTTCGGTCCGCGATCAGTTCACATACACCAAGGGCATGGCGAACACTCATGGCTTCGTCCCTGCCGGTACGGCCGTCACCGCGGGAGCAGTCAGCACGATCAAGGGAACGCCGGTCGTGCGCCAGGACGGCACGACGCTCGCGCCGACGGACTACGTGCAGACCTACGGTCACTGGGTTGTCGAGAAGGACCTTACTTCGTTCATCAACGATCTCAGCGTGTCGAAAGAACTCGGCAGTCACCGCCTGACGGCGGGCTACTACCGCGCGAGCTGGTCTTCGGATGACTTCTGGCTGCTCGGCAATCCACTCGCCGTGGAGAACACATCGAACGGTCTGCCCCTGTGCCAGGGCAGCAGCGATCCGGCGAGCTGCGCGGGCCAGCCGCTGACGACTCCCGCCAACATCGCGGCCGCCGGCGGCAATCCAGGATTCAGTTTCGGTCTGCAAAGCGGTGGCGATGCGCGCAGCCAGGCGCTCTACCTCGCCGACTCCTGGCAGGCGACGGACAAACTGCGTCTGGATGCGGGCATACGCCGCGAAAAGCTGGAGATCGACTACGCGCTCGACACCGGCCCGGGCTTTGCGGACGGCACGAACGATCTATTGAGCTCGATCGAGGGTACCGAGACCGCCTACACGGCGGCCGTGAACTACGATTTCACCAAAGGATTCGGTGTGTTCGCGCGCTACACCGACGGCTTCCTGTTTCCGCACTTCGACGACATCCGCGGCGGCTCGACCTCGGTCGATGGCGTCAAGCAGGTAGACCTGGGACTCAAGTACACCAGCGACCATCTCAAGGTCTACGCGACTGTGTGTGGCACCCGCAACGACGCGTTCTCGTCGGTCGTGGGCGGCTCGGTGCCCGCCACGGCGTTCACCACCGAGTCCAAGGGCGTCGAACTCGAGGGTGTGTGGCAACTCGGCGGACTGGACCTGTCGTTCAACGGCACCTGGCAGGACACGGAGATCACCAGGTCGACTGCCGCGTCGGATGTCGGCAATCAAGTGCTTCGCCAGCCGGATTTCCAGGTGCGCGTTTCGCCGTCTTACTCAGTTGAAAGAGGCTCGCTCAAGGCGACGTTCTACGCGGCCGCTGCCTTCATCGGTGACCGTTTCGGCGACAACGCCAACACCGTCACGCTCGACAGCTACGAGAAGTTTGACGCCGGCGTGCTGCTGAACTTCGAACAGGGGTTGTTCATCCAGCTGCACGGCGACAACCTGAGCGACGAGGAAGGCATCACGGAAGGTGATCCGCGCAATCCGGATGCGGCCAACTCGCGTGCGATCTTCGGCAGATCGATCAAATTCAGCTTGGGATACGACTTCTAACCACGTCCCCCTCGTTCCGCTTGGCGAAGGGTCGAGACCCCCGGCAGTCTCCTGCCGGGGGTCTTCGGCCCGCGACCGACGCCGCGTTCTGCAGCGCGAGGCGCGTGACCTTCGCCGGGTC
>CADEED010000052.1 GCA_902826225.1 uncultured Pseudomonadota bacterium
TCGAAGAGATAGCTCGCTTGCGATAACTTGCTTCTCTCGCGAGAAGATTTGTGCGGTCTAACGGTTGAGCTGAGCGGCGCGCGCGCCGGTGTATGAGCTTGGCACTTTATCCCTCACGCGTCCGCTCGAGCGATTTGTTAGGCGGCACACCGCTACGTCTAATCAACGCGGACGCGGCAACGCCTCCGAGGACGGTACCAAACGGAATTATAAGAAACGGTGCGTAAGCCCAAATGTAGTCTCCGAAGCTTGAGTCCTCCCCAAAGAAGACCTGCATCCGGAGTAGCAGAACAACCGCACTGATAGTACCGAACGCGACAGTCAGCGCGAGCACGTGACGCGTAACTCCGCCAGTTGCAACAAGAGCGGCGCCTACTAGAGCAAAAAGCAGGAGTGATGCCGACGCGTAGAAAGCATAAAAGGGATTGAACCACTGGGGACCCTGCACCGTGCCCCATCCATCCGCAAACGCACCCACCAACTGGAAAAGCAAAGGCCACGCCAGCAGATATATCAGTGCGAGGAGACAAACCGAAACGACAGCGATGCGAATGTTCACTGCAGTGCCGCCTAACTCTTAATTAGACCGCCAAAAACCGAGTGCGAATTGACGCATTCGCACGCAATAACATGCTGGCGGGATTTGCATGCTGCTGTTTTCATTACGGCACATGACTGTACGACCCTGCAAAACATTCCAGTTAGTTATACCGCATGTCGGTTAAGCCGCGCCTGCTCGAGCAAGTGCGGCAGGCGTTGAACGTCCGGCACTACAGCTACCGTACCGAGGAGCAATATGTCGGATGGATTCGTAAGTTCATCATTTTCCATGGCCGGCGGCATCCTTCAGAACTCGGCGGCCCGGAAGTCGAAAGATATCTGTCGTATCTGGCCTCCCAGCGACATGTTTCGGCATCTACGCAGTCCCAGGCGCTGGCAGCGGTGTTGTTTCTATACAAGCACGTCCTGAATACGGATTTGCCCTGGATCGGGAATGTGGTCCGCGCCGTCCGTCCAAAGCGGCTGCCGGTCGTCCTGACGCGGAAGGAGGTGCTGGCCATCATTTCGCACCTCGATGGGGTTTACTGGTTGCTCGCCTCATTGCTTTACGGCAGCGGACTTCGGCTGACCGAGTCCTTGCGATTGCGGGTGAAGGATCTGAACTTCGAGAACAGGATCATCGTGGTGAGAAACGGAAAGGGCGCGAAGGACCGAATCACCATCCTCCCGGACGCGCTGAATGGCGTCTTGGTTCGCCAGGTGCAGCGTGTTCGCGAACTTCATCAGTGCGCGATCAACGGTGGCTACGGTGGCGTCGACCTGCCTTACGCACTCGCCCTCAAGTACCCGCGCGCGCACCTCGAGATAGGCTGGCAGTATGTCTTCCCCGCGGCTCGCCCTACCCGCGATCCGAGAACGAAGGCTTGGCGGCGTCACCACCTTTATCACGACACATTGCAACGCAAAGTCAAAGAAGCGGTCCGTCGAGCCAACATCGAAAGGCCGGTCTCCTGTCACACATTCCGTCACTGCTTCGCGACGCACATGCTCGAGTCCGGCGCCGACATCCGCACCGTGCAGGAGCTGCTCGGCCACTCGAGCGTCAAGACGACGCAGATCTACACGCACGTCTTGAACCGGGGCGGCATCGCCGCGCGCAGCCCGCTCGACTAGGCAGCCACCGCCTTCTCCCGCTCCGCCCACGCATCCTGCAGCCGTCGCGCCGACACCGGCACGCGCGTCTTCAACTGCTGCGCGTACAACGACACGCGCAGCTCTTCCAGCAGCCATCGAAACTCATCACCACCCGGCGGCTTCGATCCCCGTTCTGCTCTCACGCGCTCGCGATACCTCGCCTCCATCGGCGCTGCCTCGTTCATGAGCTGCGCATCGCGTCGCGGGTCGCGGGGCAGCTTCTCGAGCCGCTGCTCGATTGCCTGCAGATAGCGCGGAAACTCCCGCAGGCGCTCCCATGGCGTGACGAGCAGGAACCCCGCCGGCACGAGCCATGCAAGCTGCGCGCGGATGTCCGATGCGGCCGGTTCCGGCACCTTGGCCAATGCCGAAAGGACTCGCCCCACCCGCTCGAGCGACCCCTGAACGCTGCGCGAAATCTCCTGCGCCGGCAGGCCAATGCCGCCGCGATTCGTCGCAATGCGTTCGTTGAAAGCACTTTCGCTGCGCAGCGGCGGCTCCCCCTCCAGAAACTGCGTCATCACGACGCGATCGAGCAAGTCCTCGCGCAGGTCGCGCCCGGCTACGAGTTCGGCATTCAACAGCGGGTGCCTGGACAAGGTCTTGTAGACCATCTCGCCCTGCACGTTGACCGCGAGATCGCGCCGCAACGCCTTCAGATCCCGCGCCATCGCAAGCCGGATCAGACGTGCAGTGCCACGCTCATGCGACGCCCTCGCCTCCGGCGGCGTCGCGAACACGCGCAGCCCGACGCTCGCGCCCTCATCGACGAGCGCGGGGTAGCCCATCTGCCGGCGCACACCCTGCCCGGTCTCCTGGTGTTCGGGCAACTCGCCGAACACCCAGCTCCTGGCGCCGGTCGTGAGCTCGGACTGCTTCGCGTACTCCTGTTGCGCGGTGCCGGCATGCTTCGAGCGCAACTGCGCGAGGCTGCGCGACCGGCCCACCACCTTCTCCGCTTCGTCGAGCAGCACGAAGTTCATGCGCAGGTGCGGTTCGAGCAGCTCCTCGCGAAACGAATCGCGCGGCACGGGCACGCCGCCCGTCCGCAGCAGCGCATCCGCGAGCTGGGCGTGCAATGAGCCCACGCCGCGAGTCAGCAGGGGCAGCACTTTCTCCACCGCATCGGGCACGGGCACGAAGTGCACGCGCAGGTTCTTGGGCAACGAACGCACGAGCGCGGTGATCTTCTCGTCGAGCAGCCCGGGCACCAGCCACTCAAACGGCTCCTCGGGCAACTGGTTGAGCACATGCAACGGCACGAGCACGGACACCCCATCGTCGACATTGCCGGGCTCGAACCGATACCGCAGCGGCAGATCGAGCGGCCCCGCCTTCAGCCGATCGGGAAACTGCGTGGCGTCCAGCTCGGCGTCGCCGGGCGACACATCCTGTTCTCGCAACCAGAGGATCTTCGGATCCTTCCGTTCGGCATCACGCCGCCACTGCTCGAACGCCGCGCCGGTGGAGATGCCCTCCGGCACGCGTGCATCGAAGAACGCGTAGAGCTGCTCTTCGTCACCGAGCAGGTCGACGCGCCTTCCTTTCTGTTGCAGATACTCGAGCTCTTCCAGCAGCTTGAGGTTGTGCGCGAAGAACGGCGCGCGCGAGTCGTACTCCATGAGCACAAGGGCGTGACGGATGAACATCTCGCGCGCGGCCTTCGCGTCGACCTTTTCGTAGGGAATGCTGCGGCCGGTCGTGAGGGTCAGGCCGAACAATGCCGTTCGTTCGTAGATCGCCGCGCGCGAGGCACGCCGCTCCCAGTGCGGCTCGTAGTGTTGGCGTTTCACCAGGTGTTCGCCGACCTCTTCCACCCAGCGCGGATCGATGCGCGCGACATTCCGCGCGTACACCTTGGTGGTCTGCACCTGCTCGGCGCTCACGATCCACTGCGGCCGCGCCTTGAACTGCCCGGAGCCGGGATGGATCGCGAGTTTGGTGCCGTTCGCACCAAGGTACTCGGCCTGCTCCTTACTTCTGCGCCACCTGCGACAGCAGTCCCGCGAGCAGTGCGCGGTGGATGGACTCGTAGCTCGCGGGCTTCGGGTTGAGCGACAGCGCCAGCTCGCCCTTCACCACTTCCATGACCTGGCCGTGCACATCGTGCCACTCGGTGAGCCTGAGGTACGAGAGGAAGTTCTCCTTGCACCACCCGCGCAGCTTGGCGCGCGAGAGCTGCGCGCGCTGTTCCTCGAACGCGCGCCAGAGTTTCAGGAGCGACAGGAAGTCGGACTGCTCATCACGAAACGGAACGTGCTTCTGGTCTGCCTGTGTCTGCTTGTCGGCGGGACGATCGCGTGGATCTGGCACGGACAGTGCGGCGGCGATGATCGCGATCTCCTCGAGCGCATGTTCCTTGGCACCGGCCAGCAGGATGCGCCCGAGCTTGGGATCGAGCGGTAGTTTGGCGAGCTGGCGGCCGATGTCCGTGAGCGCGCCTTCCTCGGTCAGCGCGCCGAGTTCGCGCAGCGTGCGCTGGCCGTCGCGGATCAGCCGGCCATCGGGAGGCTCGACGAACGGAAACGCCTCGATGTCGCCGAGCTTGAGCGCATGCATCTGCAGGATGACGGCCGCGAGGTTGGTGCGCTGGATCTCGGGCTCGGTGAATTCGGGTCGCGCCTCGAAGTCTTCCGGCGAGTACAACCGGATCGCGATGCCCGGCCCCACGCGTCCGCAACGCCCCGAGCGTTGGTTCGCCGACGCCTGCGAGATCTTCTCGATCGGCAGACGCTGCAGCCGGCTGCGATGGCTGTAGCGGCTGATGCGCGCGACGCCGGTGTCGATCACGGAACGGATGCCGGGCACGGTGAGCGAGGTCTCGGCCACATTGGTGGCCAGCACCACGCGCCGGCGCCCCGACGGCTTGAACACGCGCATCTGCTCGTCCTGCGAGAGCCGCGAGTACAGCGGCAGCACCTCACAACCCTGCGGGTGGTGCTTGCGCAGCGACTCGGCGGTCTCGCGGATCTCGCGTTCGCCGGAGAGGAACACGAGGATGTCGCCCGGGTTCTCCCGCCACAACTCATCGACGGCGGAGAGGATCGCCGCCTGCTCGTCGACGGCGGTCTCGTCTTCCTCGTCGAGCTCGACGTCGTGGTAGCGCACTTCCACTGGGTAGCTGCGGCCGGACACGTTGATGATGGGCGCGTCGTTGAAATGCCTGGAGAAGCGTTCGGGATCGATGGTCGCGGACGTGATCACGACTTTCAGATCCGGCCGCTTCGGCAGCAGCCACTTGAGATACCCGAGCAGGAAATCGATGTTGAGCGACCGCTCGTGCGCTTCGTCGACGATGATCGTGTCGTACTGATCGAGGAACCGGTCGCCTTGGGTCTCGGCGAGCAGGATGCCGTCGGTCATGAGCTTGATGAGGCCCTGCGGGCTCGTTCGGTCCTGAAACCGCAGTTTGTAGCCGACGAGCTGGCCGAGCGTGGCGTTCAGCTCCTCCGCGATGCGCGCGGCCACGGCGCGCGCGGCAATGCGCCGCGGCTGTGTGTGCCCGATCGCGCCGGCGACACCGCGCCCGGCTTCGAGGCAGATCTTGGGTAGTTGGGTCGTCTTTCCGGAGCCGGTCTCGCCGCAGACGATGACGACGGGATTCTGCTCGATGGCCCGGCGGATCTCGTCGCGCGCACCGGAGATCGGCAGCTCCTCGGGATAGGCGACCTTCGGCACGCTGGCCGCCCGCGCGGCCCGCGCCGCGGCGGAAACCGCCACCTTCTGATCGAACGCAGCCTGCGCGGCGGCGACGTCATTCCCGCGCAACTTTTCGGCGCGCAGGCGGTCTCGCTCGCGCCGCAGGCGGTGCTGGTCGCGGCGCAGGATATGTTCGACGGAATCGGGGCTCGGCATGACGTTTGGACGTGGAAATTCAGCGAATTATCGTGCATTTGCCGCCGGAATCCCTACACTCTCGGCCCCGCCACGCCCTGCCCGATCGAGCCCCCCGATGACCTCCGAAACGCCTGCCGTCCCGTTCGCCGACCTGGGACTTTCCGACACCGTTCTCAACGCGGTGAAAGCCATCGGATACGAATCCGCTTCGCCCATCCAGGCGGCCACGATCCCCGCGATGCTCGAGGGCACCGACATCCTCGGCCAGGCGGCGACGGGCACCGGCAAGACGGCCGCGTTCGCGCTGCCGATCCTCTCGATGATCGACACGAAGAAGCGCGAGCCGCAGGCGCTCGTGCTCGTGCCGACTCGCGAGCTCGCGATCCAGGTCGCGGAAGCGTTCCAGAAGTACTCCGCCGGACAGCAGAACTTCCACGTGCTGCCCATCTATGGCGGCCAGAGCTACGTGCCGCAGTTGAATGCGTTGAAGAGAGGCCCGCAGGTGATCGTCGGCACGCCGGGCCGCGTGATGGACCACCTCGAGCGGCGCACGCTGCGTCTCGACGGCATCAAGTTCGTCGTGCTCGACGAGGCGGACGAGATGCTCGACATGGGCTTCGCGGACGCAATGGACTCGATCCTCTCGCAGACGCCCGCCGAGAAGCAGGTGGCGCTGTTCTCGGCGACGATGGCGCCGAACATCCGCCGCATCGCGCAGACACATCTCAAGAAGCCGCGCGAAGTCGTCATCAAGGGCAAGTCCGGCACGGCGGCGAACATCAAGCAGTCGTACTGGCTGGTGAGCGGACTGCACAAGCTGGACGCGCTCACGCGCATCATCGAAGTGTCGGAGTTCGACGCGATGCTGGTGTTCGTGCGCACGAAGCAGTCGACGGTGGATCTCGCGGAGCGGCTGCAGGCGCGCGGTTTCGCGGCGGTCGCGCTGAACGGCGACATCCAGCAGTCGATGCGCGAGAAGACGGTGGCCCAGCTCAAGGCCGGGAAGATAGACATCCTCGTCGCGACGGACGTCGCGGCGCGCGGTCTCGACGTCGACCGCATCACGCACGTGGTGAACTTCGACGTGCCCTACGACACGGAGTCGTACGTGCATCGGGTCGGCCGCACGGGCCGCGCGGGCCGCAGCGGCGAAGCGATCCTGTTCATCGCGCCGCGCGAGCGCAACCTGCTGCGGCTCATCGAGCGTCACACGCGCCAGACGATCGAGCCGCTGAGCCTGCCCACGGTCGACGACGTGAACACGCGCCGGCTGGCGAAGTTCAAGGCGCGCATTGGCGAGGCGCTGGCCTCGGGTCCCGCCGAGTTCCATCGCAAAGCCATCCAGGAAGTGGCGCTGGAAACCGGGGCGGACATTCTCAGTGTCGCGGCCGCGGTCGCCTCGCTCGTCGAAGGCAATGCGCCCGTCGTGTCGACTGCGCCGCAGCACACTTACACGGCGCCGGCGTTCGAACGCGGCGGAGACAGCGACACTCGCAAGCCGAAGCGCGAGCATGCGCCGGCGCCCGACCTGCCGGCGGTGGCCGACAACGACTACGCCTTCGAAGACGACGGCAAGCAGATCACCTGGCGGCTCGCGGTGGGCCAGCAGCACGGCGCGCTCGCCGGCAACATCGTGGGCGCCATCGCCAACGAAGCGCGGCTCGCCGGCCCGCAGATCAACGGCGTGGACATCCGCGCGACGTACTCGACGGTTCGCCTGCCCGCGAATCTCTCGAAGTCGGTCATCGACCGGCTGTCTAAGGTGCGCGTGCGCGGCCAGGCGCTGGACCTGCAGCAGAGCGATGGCCCGCCGGAACGTGAAGGCAAGAAGCCATTCGGCAAGAAGCCCTATGGCGGCTCGAAGGCGTTCGGGGACAAGCCGTTCGGCGCGAAGCCCTTCGGCGCCAAGCCGTACGGCGGAAAACCTTCGTTCGGCAAGAAGCCTTTCAACAAGGACAAGCCGTTCGGCAAGTCCAAGTCTTACGGCAAGCCGGCCAAGAGCCGCGACTAGCTATTCGCCCCGGCCGGCGAGTACACGGTCCTGGTGTCCGAGCACGTGGATCCACGCCTGCTCGTGACGCCGCATCGATTCCTCGTTCGGGAACCCCGAATGCTTGAGATCGACGACGGAGCCGGTGCCCTCGGCGGCGATCTCGACGGACACGATCGTCTCGGCCCCCTCGGTGCCGCCGTCGCCCGTGGTCCAGGTCAGCTCCACGAGGCGGTTCGGCTCGAGCCGCAGATAGCGCCCGTGGTGGGGATGCCGTTTGCCCTCGTGCTCCGTCTCGAATGAGTATTCGCCATCGACGCGGGCATCGGCTTTCGCCGTGCCGGGCGCGGCGAACCAGCGCTCCCAGCCCTTCGTCCAGGCGTCGTAGATCGCGCGCGGCGGGCTGTTCATGCGCAGGCGCACCGCGAGCTCGTTCGGACGCGGGGGGACATCGGTTCGTGGAATTGCCATTGCTCACTCCTGCAGAATAGCGCCCGTGCGCGTACACCTCGTCACACCGCCGATGATCCAGCTGAATACGCCTTACCCGGCGACGGCGTATTTGACCGGATTCCTGCGCGCGCATGCTGCCGGACTCGGAGTGGAAACGACCCAGTCCGACGCCTCCATCGCCCTGTTCCTACGGCTGTTCTCCGCTCCGCTGGTCACGCGCATGGCGGAGACGCTCCGCGGCCGCGCGAAGGGTGGCAAGCCGCGCGGCAGGCGCCAGGCACTGCCGCCTTCGATCGCGCATTTTCTCGACCATGCCGAGGCGTACATCGACACGGTCGGGCCCGCGATCCGCTTCCTGCAGCGTCGCGATCCGAGCCTCGCGTTCCGCATCGTCGGCCGGGTGTACTTGCCCGAGGGCCCGCGTTTCGCGCCGGCCATGGACGAGCAGATGCAGGCGGCCTTCGGCGCGCTCGGCACCACGGAGCAGGCGCGCTATCTAGCCAGCCTGTTCGTCGACGATCTCGCGGACGTCTGGCGCAAAGGCATCGATCCGCGCTTCGAGCTCGCGCGCTATGGCGAGCGCCTGGCGGCGAGCGCCGCGTCATTCGATCCCTTGCACGAGGCATTGACGGGCGAGCCCACCCTCGTCGACGAGACACTCGACGAAATCACGCGCGAACTGCTGGCGGCACATTCTCCGGACGTGGTCGCGATCACCGCGCCCTTCCCCGGCAACGTCTATGGCGCCTTCCGCATGGCGCGCACGATCCGCGCCACGTCGCCGGACACGAAGCTCATCCTCGGCGGCGGCTGGGTCAACACCGAGCTGCGCAGCCTGCGCGACCCGCGCGTGTTCGACTACTTCGACTACCTGACGCTCGACGACGGCGAACGCCCGCTTCTGAACCTGCTGCACCGGTTGTCCGGCCGCGAGGTACCGCTCGTGCGCACCTATCTACGCGAGAATGGCGCGGTCGTGCTGAAGCACGACCCCACGCAGCACGACATCCCGCAGAAAGACACCGGCACCCCGACCTACGACGGACTGCCGCTCGACCGCTATGTCTCGATCCTCGAGATGCTCAACCCGATGCACCGGTTCTGGTCGGACGGCCGCTGGAACAAGATCACCATGGCGCATGGGTGCTACTGGAAGAAGTGCTCGTTCTGCGACGTCTCGCTCGACTACATCGGCCGTTACGACGAGCCGAACACCGAGCTCATCGTGAAGCGCATCCGCGCATTGATCGAGGAAACCGGCGAGACGGGCTTCCACCTCGTCGACGAAGCCGCCCCGCCTTCGGGCCTGCGCGCGCTGGCGAAGCGGCTGATCGCGGAGAAGCTCAGCATCACCTGGTGGGGCAACATCCGCTTCGAGAAGACGTTCAACGACGAGCTGTGCCGCCTGCTCGCGGCCGCGGGTTGCGTCGCGGTGAGCGGCGGGCTCGAGGTGGCGTCGGACCGGCTGTTGACCCTCATGAAGAAGGGCGTGACGGTGGAGCAAGTGGCGCGCGTCACGCGCGCGTTCACCGACGCCGGCATCATGGTGCACGCCTACCTGATGTACGGATTTCCGACCGAGACGGAGCAGGACACGGTCGACGCGCTCGAGCGCGTGCGCCAGCTCTTCGCCGCCGGCTGCATTCAATCCGCCTACTGGCATCGCTTCGCGGCGACTGCGCATTCGCCGATCGGGCTCGCGCCGCAGGACTACGGGATCACGCTGCGGCCACCCGCGAACATCCGCTTCGCGCACAACGATGTGGAGTTTCACGACCCCACCGGCACCGACCACGACTATCTAGGCACCGGGCTGCGCAAGGCGCTCTACAACTACATGCATGGCATCGGCCTGGACGCGGACGTGCGCGAGTGGTTCGAGCCGCGCAGGGGCAAGCGCGGTCCGCCGCGCACGACGGTGGCGCGCACACTCATCGAGCGCGCGATCGGCTGACGTGCTGATCGCCTTCAACAAGCCGTTCGGCGTCGTCTGCAAGTTCTCGCCGGAGCCCGGCAAGAAGACGCTCGCCGATTTCATCGGCGTGAAGGATGTCTATCCGGCCGGGCGGCTCGACACGGACAGCGAAGGCCTGCTGCTGCTCACGGACGACGGCGTGCTGCAGACACGAGTCACCGAGCCGGATCACAAACTGCCGAAAGTGTACTGGGCGCAGGTCGAGGGAACGCCGACGGACGCGGCAGTGGAGAAGCTGCGCCACGGCGTGAACCTCGGCGACTTCACCACGAAGCCGGCCGACGCCCGACTCATCGACGAGCCGGAAGACCTCTGGCCGCGCGATCCGCCGATCCGCTACCGCGCGAAGATCCCGACGGCCTGGATCGAGCTCACGCTGCGTGAGGGCAAGAACCGGCAAGTGCGGCGCATGACGGCAAAGGTGGGTTTCCCGACATTGCGGCTGGTGCGCGCGGCCATCGGCAAGATCGGCGTGAAAGATTTCGCGTTGGGCGCGTGGCGCGAAATCGACGCCGACGCGCCGTGGAGTGGTTAGTGTCGGCAGTGCGTCGAGAAATCCGGCGAGTCGAGGAAGCTCGACAGAATGCGCCGCCAGGCGCCCCACTCGTGCGCGCCGTCCGTCAGGAACACGCGGGACGGCGGCAGCTCCGCCGTGAGTAGCGCGTCCGCGGGACCCAGGCGGTCATCGCGGCCGTAACCCGCGAAGATCAGCGGCGCAGGTTCGCGGCCCTGCGTCGCGGCCTGCAGCCAGCGCCACAGCTCGCGCTGGTAGTTCGAGCGGTCCATCGTCTCCACGCGCGCCGGCCCCTTCCAGCTCTTCAGTCCGCCCGCCTTCGCGATCTCGGAGATGACGTCGCGGTCGCCCAGGAAGGGCGCGATCGAGAGGACACCGGTGACATCCGCGGTGTGCGCCCGTGAGTAGAACAACGAACCGAAGCCGCCCATCGAGGGTCCCGCGAGCCAGATCTCCCGGTAGCCGCGTGCCTTCGCGGGATCGATCACGTCCGCCTTGATCCGGTCGAGCATCGTGCCCTTCGCGTAATAGCCGAACGTCGCATCCGCGGCGCGAATGTCGATGGACAGCGAGCGTTTGCGGATCTCCTCGACGAATCCCCGCTCTTCGAAGGTCTCGGCGCGATCACCCGCGCCGGGGAGCAGGACGAACAGGCACTTGGCGGGCTGTGTTGCGTTCGCGAACTCGAGGGAGCGCATGGGCTCCGGCGCCGGCAGCATGCTCGGACAGCCGGTCAGCACGAGCGTCGCCAACGCGCACGGAATCCTTGCGTTCATCGTCCACCCACCTGTTTTTCGTAGCGACATAGTTCGAGCGGAAACGTGCCGTCGAGCGGCACCACGTCACTGATGATCAGCGCTCAGGTGATTCGCTAGGCCTCGGCGATCGCGGCGATGGAAATCTTCAGCCCCGGAATTCGCGCGGGAAGCTTTGCGCCCTGCCTTGCCGGTGGGTTTGCGGGAAACCACTTGAGCCACTCTTCGTTCATGCCGGCAAAGTCGTCCTCATCGGCAAGAACAACGGTGACGCTGACGATCTTGTCCATCGAGCTGCCAGCCTCGTCGAGAATGGCTTTTATATTCTCCAGGCATTGCGCGGTTTGCTCCTGCACCGTGGTGCCCTTGAAGACGCCCGTTGCCGGGTCCACGGGGGCAGTGCCCGAGACAAACACAAGACCGGCTGCCTTCACCGCCTGGCTATAGGCAGCAGGAGGCTTGCCTGCTTTTGTTGTGAAAACGATGCTGCGAGCCAAGTGGGTTCTCCTGTATTCCTGGACAACGATGGGCAGGTCGGCGGCCGGACGCTCGAGCCGGGCGCCGCCGAGTCGCGTTGAGCACGAAGTTGCCTCGCAACTCTAACGGCTGGGCTTGACGGTGCGCGCGCCGGCGCTCGAGCCTGACGATACATCTTTCACGCGTCCGCTCCAGCGATTCTTCAGGCATCAGCGCGCTTCGACTGAGTCATCTCGGGCGTGTCCTTGCAGATTGCGCAGTGCTGCTTTCGCCGGGACTGGTAGATGCGCGCAACCGTGAATACAGCCGCTGCAATGCAACCCCAGATGACCCCCTGTGTAACGGCATACTGAATCGTGTGCCCCCTGGCCCATTGAGCAAGTGCTATGAACACGACGGCCAACACCAGAACCGTGAAGAAGCGGCGAATCCAAAAGGCTGTACCCATCGACCCCTCCGGTGATGCCTGACTCTCAACTGGCATGGCATGCCGGGTAGTTATACCGCATGTTCGCGACGAGCCGATCCGCGCTCGAAAGTCCGCGCGTTGACGTCGATGATCCCGGTCCTGATCGTGTCGATCACGCGGTCACTCGCCGGTCCAGCGGAAGTCCGCGTGCGCAGGCGGGGCACTCGCCGGGTTCCCAGAGCCCGAGCGGCAGGCGCTCGTGCGCGACGACGGGGATGCCGCTGGTCTCGAAGTGTTTCCGGCCGACATCTCCCAGCAACCACAAGGCGCCCACGACAATCGTCGGTGCGCCCAGGCTCGCCAGGTGGGCGGACGTCGCACGCGTCGACGACCCGGCGCTCATGGCATCGTCGATGATGGCGAAGCGTTCCCGCGCCGCCGACGCCTGCAGGCCTTCCGGTATCTGGTATCCGGCCTGGTACATCCCGGCACCGGTCCCATCGATGGCGCGTTGCGTGTAATAGAAATTCTTGCCGAGCCTCTGCGCCAGTGTCTGCGCCACGAGCGCGCCGCCCATGAGCGGGCCGCAAACGGCCGTGAACTCGAACGGTTTGAGCAGCAACTCCAACGCTTCGTATCGGCGCTGCATCGCGCGCTGGTCGACGAAAGCGAACTCGAGCTCGAGCCACGTGTCGGTGTGCAGGCCGGATTCGAGCACGAAATGGCCGTGTTGGACGGGAGCGAAATCCATCTTTCGGCCTCGATCTAGGCGGCGCCACCCGACGCCGCGATCCCGCGACCGAACCATTGCATCTCGGCGGCCGCGCCCGCCACGCCGCCGATGATGAGCATCGAGGGCGCCTTGATCTGCGCGGCCTGCGCATCCCGGTGCATGGTGTCGATGGTGCTCGTTACGACCCGCTGGGCGATCCGGCTCGCGTTCTCGACGAACGCGACGGGCATTTCGGGCCGCACGCCGGCGGCCAGTAGTTTGTCGCGCAGGCCGACGAGCCGGCCGACGCTCATGTAGAACGCCAGCGTCTCGCGCCCGGCGGCGAGATCGGAATAGTCGAACTGCGCGAGCTGTTCGTCGCTGTTGCCGGTGAGGAGGCGCACGGCCTGCGCGTGGCGCCGATCCGTGAGCGGGATGCCGGCATAGGCGCCTGCCGCGAGCGCGGCAGTGACGCCGGGGATCACCTCGAACGAAATGCCGTGCCGGCGCAGCGTATCGATCTCCTCGCCACCGCGTCCGAAGACCATGGGATCGCCACCCTTGAGCCGCACGACGTACTCGCCGCGCTGCGCATGCTCCACGAGCAGGGCGTTGATCTCCTCCTGACTCGCGCCGCCGCCGCCCACGAACTTGCCGACGTCGAAGCGCGCGGCATCGCGTCGCGCGAGGTCGAGTACTTCGGCGGAGACGAGTCGGTCGTGGACGATGACGTCGGCTTCCTGCAGCGCACGCAGCCCTTGCAAGGTCATGAGACCGGCATTGCCGGGGCCGCCGCCGACGAGTACGACGTGTCCCTGGGGCATGGCCTGCGCATCGTCGAGCGCCCGCCGAGTCAGGGTCTCGGCTTGGGTCTCGCGCCCGGCGCGCAGGGACGCGGCGACGGGGCCGGTGAGCATCCACGACAGAAAACGGCGCCGCGCACCGATGTCGGCGAACTTCTGCCGGATCGTCGCGCGCCAGCGGTCGGCGAACTCGGCCAACGGCCCGAGCGATCCGTCCAGCAGAGTCTCGAGCCGCTCGCGGATCAGGCGCGCCAGCACCGGCGACGCGCCGCCCGTCGACACGGCGATCTGCACCGGCGAGCGATCGATGATCGCGGGCATGATGAAGCTGGAGAGCTCGCGGTCGTCCACGACGTTGCACGGAATGCGTGCGGCGTGCGCGACTGCGGAGACGCAGGCGTTGACGGCGGGATCGTTCGTCGCCGCGACGGCGAGCCACTGGCCTTCGAGATCCGAAGCTCCAAACTCGCGGGCGACGTGCTTGCAAGCGCCGCGCCCCAGCGCTTCGGTCATCTCCGCGCCGAGCCGCGGCGCCACGACGGTAACCCGCGCCCCGGCCTCGCAGAGCAACGCGAACTTGCGCGCCGCGACATCTCCGCCACCCACGAGCAGCACCGGTTTCCCGGCGAGATCGAGGAACAGCGGGAAGTAGCGCATCTAGAGACCGAGGCCGCGCGCGAGTCGCGCGCCGTAGGTGATGATGAACGTGGCGCCCGCGCGGCGCAGGTTGTGCCAGGACTCGACGAGGCCCTTGTCGAAGTCGAGGAACTTTTCTTTCGCGAGCAGTGCGAGCGAGGTGTATTCGCCGCTCACTTGATAGGCGCCGACGGGCAGCCCGGTCTGTTCGTGGATCGGGCGGATGAGATCCGCCGACGGCTGGCCCGGCTTCACCATCAGCAGGTCCGCGCCCTCTTCCGCGCAGCGGCGGCTCGAGGCCAACGCGTCGCTGCGGTTGCGCACGTCGAGCTGGTAGCTGCGGCGGTCGCCGAACTGCGGCGCGGAGTCCGCGGCATCGCGGAACGGGCCGTAGAAATTGGATGCGAACTTGGTGCTGTAGCTCATGATGGGCGCGAGGTCGTGGCCGGCGCCATCGAGCGCCGCGCGCAGGTGCGCGACGCGGCCGTCGTTCATGTCCGACGGCGCGATGCCGTCGGCGCCGGCTTTCACGTAGGTGAGCGCGAGCACGGACAATGCCGAGTGAGTCGCGGCGAGGTCCTGGCGGCCGCGCGAATCGTGCACGCAGCAGTGGCCGGTCTCGGTGAAGCTGCAGATGCAGGTGTCGACCCAGATCGACGCGTCGGTGCCGGCGCGTTGGCGCATCTGCTGGATCGCGGTGCCGACGAACTCCGCCTGAAAACTGCGGTTCGACTTGTTCGCGGGGACCGGGAAGAGGATGAATTGACGCACGCCGGCGGCGAGGTCCTTCTCGAACTGTGTGAGCAGCGAGGTGAGCGTGTGGCGCGAGTTGCCGGGCAGACCGCTGAGCGGCTCTTCCTTGGTCACCCCCTCGGCGAGGAACAGCGGCTGGATGAGCTGGCTCTGGCCGAAGCCGATCTCGGAGACCATGTCGCGCAGCGCCGCGGTGGCGCGCAGTCGTTGCAGTCGTTTCATGGGACCGATCTTACTGAATTCATTGCGGATTCCGGACGCCGGAAGGTCACAGGAGTGTCACAGAGGGGGATTGGCCCCAAACGGCCGTTTGGGGCCAATCCCCCTTTACCTTTAGCCTTCCAGGCCGTGGATGCCGCACTCGCGTTTCAGACCGGCAAAGCGCAGCTCTTCCGCCGTCTCCACTTCGTGCAGCGCCTTGGTCGAGTGCCAGTCGCCGATGGACACGTAACCCCTGTCCCAGAGCGGGTGATACGGCAGCGAGTGCGCCTTGAGGTACAGGTACACGTCGCGATCGGACCAGTCGAGGATGGGGTGCACCTTGAACCGTCCGTCGCGCACTTCGAGCGGCGCGAGCTTCGCACGGCTCTCGGCCTGGCTGCGGCGTAGCCCGGCGAACCAGCTCTGGGTGCCTAGGGTCGCGAGCGCCCGGCGCATCGGCTCGACCTTGCGCAGCTCGAGGTATTGATCGAGTCCCGTGCGTCCCTGCTCCCAGAGCTTGCCGTAGCGCGCTTCGAATTCGGCCACGGACTGCGCGCCGGAGAACGTGCGGATGTTCAGCGCGAGGTCGCGGCGCAGCTGCTCGACGAACTGGTACGTCTCGGGGAACAGATAGCCGGTATCGACGAGGATCACCGGGATGGCTGGCGCCGCCTGCGCCACCAGATGCAGCGACACCGCCGCCTGCGAACCGAAGCTCGAGGACAGCGCATGCGGCCCCGGCAGGTTGTCCAGCGCCCAGCGCACGCGCGTGGCGGCGTCGACGGATTCGAGCCACTCGTTGATGCGCGTCCCGGTCTGCGGATCCGCGGCGAACTGCGCCGGCGTCAACGCGAGCACGGGCGCGTCCGTCGGCGTCTTCGGCACGGACGACAGGCGGCGGGCATCGCGCGCGACGGCTTCGCTCATGCGCGTTTCTCCGCCTTGAGCACGTCGATCCGCCACAGGAAGTCCCCGAAGCGCTCGCCGTCGGTCTTTTCGCCGCGATAGCGGGCGAAGAGCTCGTCCAGCGCCGTGAGGATCGAAGGCTCGTCGATGTTGTCGCGGTAGATGACGTTCAGCCGCTCGCCAGTGGCGTCGCCACCGAGCCGCAGCGTGTAACGCCCGGGCGCGCGGCCGATCAGGGCGATCTCCGCGAGGTACGGACGCGCGCAGCCGTTCGGGCAGCCCGTGATGCGCAGCGTGAGCGGGATCTCCTTCATGTTCTGCTTCACCAGCAATTCTTCGACGCGCTCCACGAAGGTGGGCAGGTAGCGCTCGGCCTCCGCCATCGCCAGCGCGCAGGTGGGCAGCGACACGCACGCGAGCGCATCGCGGCGCAGCGGCGTCGTGAACAGGGCGCGGCCGAGGTTGTGATCCGCCACGATCTGGTCGATGGCCATGCAGTCGGCCTGCTCGACGTTGGCGATGATGAGGTTCTGATTGGCCGTGAGACGGAACTCGCCCTTGTGGACGGCCGCGATCTTCTCGAGGCCCGTGAGATGCGGCGCCCCTGGCCGGTCCGCGACCCGGCCCGCCTCGATGCGCAGCGTGAGATGCCAGCGGCCGTCGAAGCCGCGCAGCCAGCCGAAGCGGTCGCCCTGCGTCGTGAACTTGTACGGCCGCGCCGGCGGCAGCACATAGCCCAGCCGCCTGAAGAGCTCGCCCTTGAACCAGTCGATGCCGCGGTCGTCGATGGTGTACTTGAGACGCGCGTGCTTGCGATCCGTGCGGTCGCCGAAATCGCGCTGGATCATGACGACGGTCTCGGCCACCATGAGCGTCTGGTCGGGCGTGAGGAAGCCGATGACGTCGCCGATGCGTGGATAAGTCTGCGGCTCGCCGTGCGTGGCGCCGAGGCCGCCGCCGACCACGAGATTGAATCCCAGCAGCGCGCCCTCTTCCAGCCCTTCTGTGTCGAGGATTGCGATGAACCCCAGATCCTGCGAGAACACGTCGACGTCGTTGTTCGGCGGCACGACGATGCCCGTCTTGAACTTCCGCGGTAGATAGTTCTGCCCGAGGATCGGTTCCTCTTCCGCGGGCCCCGTGAGCTTCTCGCCGTCGAGCCAGATCTCGTGGTACGCGCGCGTCCTGGGCTTGAGGTGCTCCGAGAGCTTCACTGCCCAGTCGTAGACTTCCTGGTGCAGCTTGCTCTCGACCGGGTTCGCGCTCGCCATCACATTGCGATTCACGTCGCCGCAGGCCGCGATGGAGTCGATGAGCACGGCGTTCATCGCCTGCATCGTCGCCATGAGGTCCTTCTTGATCACGCCGTGGACCTGGAATGCCTGGCGGGTGGTCAGGCGCAGTGTGCCGGTCGCGAGCGTGCGCGCGATCTGCGAGAGTGCGAGCCACTGCGTCGGCGTGACCACGCCGCCCGGCAGGCGCGTGCGGATCATGAAGCTGTACGCGGGCTCGAGCTTCTGGTGCTCGCGCTCCGCGCGCAGGTCGCGATCGTCCTGCATGTAGCTGCCGTGGAACTTGATGAGCTGAGTATCCGGTTCGCGGATCGCGCCCGTCAGCGGGTCGTGCAGGCTCTCCACCAGCGTGCCGCGCAGACCACGGCTCGCTTTCTTGATCTTCTCGACCGCG
Source organism: uncultured Pseudomonadota bacterium (assembly GCA_902826225.1). Lineage (GTDB taxonomy): Bacteria > Pseudomonadota > Gammaproteobacteria > Steroidobacterales > Steroidobacteraceae > CADEED01. The sequence goes on from CADEED010000052.1 coordinate 17,803, forward strand.
GATTCCGGTTCGAGCTTCGGGCCGAGATCAGTAGACATCGCGCAGATACCGCCCGTCGGTGGTGAGGTCCGACACCCAGGCCTGGGCGTCGTCCGCATCGAGGTTGCCCTGTTCCTTTACCACCTCGAGCAGCGCGGCGTGCACGTCCGGCGCCATCGCCGACGCATCGCCGCACACGTAAAGATATGCGCCGTTCGAGAGCCAGGCGTACAGGTCCCTAGCGGCTTGCCTGATGCGGTGCTGCACGTAGATCTTCTCGGACTGGTCGCGCGAGAACGCCACGTCCACGCGGTGCAGCGAATTGCGCTTGAGCGCCTGCTGCCATTCGAGCTGGTAGAGGAAATCGTGATACAGCGAGCGGCCGCCGTAGAACAGCCAGTTGCGGCCGGTCGCGCCCGTGGCTTCGCGCTCCTGCAGGAATCCGCGGAACGGCGCGACGCCGGTGCCGGGGCCGATCATGATGATGTCGCGTGACGGATCCGCGGGTACGCGGAAGCGATCGTTGCGTTCGATCCAGACATTCACCTGCGAATCGACGGGCATGCCGACGACGAAGGCCGACGCGGCGCCGGCCAGCAGCCGGCGATCCGTGTCGCTGCCGACGACGGCCACGGTGAGATGCGCTTCGTCACCGACCGCGGCCGGGCTCGACGCGATCGAATAGACGCGGCCAGTGACCGGGCGCAGCGCGGCGACCAATGCTTCGGCGGTCCACTCCGCCGGGTAACGAGCGAGCACGTCCGAGACCTGTGCCGTCGCGGTGAACTTCGACAGGGCCTGCGGATTGCGTGTATCGAGCAGCGCGGAGAGATCCGCCTTGCTGCGATCCTGCACGGCGACGAGCAGCGGGCGCGCGATGCGCGTGAGCTCGCGCTCGTCGCGCAACCACTCGTGCAACGTGTGCGTGCGGCCGTCGAGCGATACTTGCGCGGCGGCATCGAGTCTGGCCGCCTTCAATACCGCGTCGATCGCGGATTCGGGATTGCGATGGACGATGCCGAGGGCATCGCCGGGCTTGTAGAGATTGCCGAGACCCGGGAACGACAGCTCGACGTGGCGCACTTCACGCAATGCGCCGCGGCCGACGATGCGCTGATTCGCGAGCACTTCGGCGGTGGCGGGTTGCGCGCGCGTGAGCTCGGCGTGCACGGGCTGCGCGGGCGCGGCGGCCGCGACGGGAGCGGCGCCGGCGGACTTCGGCGCGATCTCGCGCACGCGCGCGAGTGCGTCATCGGCCCAGGTCTTCGCCAGCTTCTCGAAATCGACGTCGCAGTCGACGCGCGGCAACAGCCGCTTCGCGCCGAGCTTCGCGAGACGTTCGTCGACGACGCGCCCCGCTTCACAGAACTTGGGATAGCTGGAATCGCCGAGCGACAGCACGGCGTACTGCAGTTCGGGCAGTGGCGGCGCGCGCTTCGTGCCGAGGAACTCGTAGAACGCGCGCGCTTCGTCCGGCGGATCGCCGTCGCCGTGCGTGCTGATGACCACGTACAGCAGCTTCTCTTTGGCGATCTCGCGCGGCTGGTAGTCGCCGGCCTTCACGACGCGCGCGCTGACGCCGGCGGCCTGGACCGCGGCCGCCAGTTTTTCGGAGACCTTGCGGCCGTTGCCGGTGTGCGAGGCCGAGAGGATCGTGAGCAACGGCGCGGCAGGGGCCGCCGCCTGCGGCAGGGCCACGGGAGCGCCGAGCACGTGGCCCGCGACCGACGGCGCGCCGCTCGGTGTGGACGCGGCGATGCCCGCGAAATAGCCGCTGAGCCACAACAGCTGCTCGCGGTCGAGACCGGTGGCAAGCTGGGTGAGCAGCCCCCGGCGATCGTCGGGGATCGGAAACTTGCCTTGCAGGAAGGTCGCGCCGTTGCTCACGGTTGAGTTCTCACAGTCCCGGATCCGCCTGGTTCAGGAAGCCCTTGTTCTCGAGGAAACGCAGGATCTGGTCGACGCCCGCGGTGATCGCGATCTTCGACGTGTCGATCGTGAGCTGCGGATTCAGCGGCGGCTCGTAGGGCGAGTCGATGCCGGTGAACTCGCGGATCTTGCCTTCCCGCGCCTTCACGTACAGGCCCTTCGGATCGCGGCGCTCGCATTCCTCGAGCGAGGTCGAGAGGTAGATCTCGATGAAGTTGGCATCGCCGATGCGCTCGCGGATCCTGTTGCGGTCCGCGCGGAACGGCGAGATGAACGCCGTGACCACGATGAGACCCGCATCCACGAACAGCGCGGAGACCTCGCCGATGCGGCGGATGTTCTCCTCGCGGCCGGCGTCGCTGAAGTCCAGGTCCTTGTTGAGGCCGTGGCGGACGTTGTCGCCGTCCAATAGATAGGAGTGGTGGCCGCGGCTCACGAGCGCCTGTTCCAGCGCGTTCGCCAGCGTGGACTTGCCGGCGCCGGAAAGACCCGTGAACCACACGACGCAGGGCCGCTGGTTTTTCTGATTCGCGCGGATCTGCGCGCTCACGCGGGTCGGCTGCCACACGACGTCCGAGTTCTGCCGCGACGAGGGGTGTGGTGCGATGACCATGCCCGCGCCCACGGTGCCGAAGTGCAGCAGGTCGACGATGATGAACGAGCCGGTGGCGCGGCTCAGCTTGTAATCGTCGACGGCCACCGGCTCTTCAAGTGCGATGCGCACGCGCGCGAGGCCGTTGAGATCGAGCGCCTCCGCCTCGCGCGTCGAGAGATCGTTGACGTCGATGCGATGCTGGATCGAATCGACGAGGCCGCGCACGTAACGCGAGCCGATCTTGAATTCGTAGCGCTTGCCCGGCAGCAGCGGCGCCTCGCCCATCCAGATGAGGTGGGCGTCGAACGTGCGCGCGAGCGTCGGGCGATGATCGGGATGCACCAGCACGTCGCCGCGCGAGAGGTCGATTTCGTCCTCGAGCACGACGACTACCGCCTGACCGGCGCCGGCGTGCGGCAGCGGACCATCGGCGGTGGTGATCTCGCGCACCTTGCTGGTCTTGCGCGACGGCAGCGCCAGCACGGAGTCGCCGACGGTGATGTCGCCGCTCGCGACGGTGCCCGCGTAGCCGCGGAAGTTCGCGTCCGGGCGGCTGACGAGCTGGATCGGGAAGCGCAGCTCCTTGAGCCCGGCGTCGCGCGGCACCTCGATGCCTTCGAGCGCTTCGAGCAGCGTGCGGCCCGCGTACCACGGCGTTTCCTTCGCACCGCGCGCGACCACGTTCACGCCCTGCAGCGCCGACACGGGGATCACTTCGACCTTGCTCACGCCGAGCTTGTGCGCGTAGATCGCGAACTCGCCGGCGATCGCTTCGAAGCGCGCCCTGTCGTAGTCGATGCGGTCCATCTTGTTGACCGCGAGGATGATGTTCTGCACGCCGAGCAGCGCCACGATGTGCGCGTGGCGGCGGGTCTGCACGCGGATGCCCTTCTCGGCGTCGACGAGCACGACGGCGGCGTCGGCGGTCGACGCGCCCGTCGCCATGTTGCGTGTGTACTGCTCGTGGCCCGGGCAGTCCGCCACGATGAACTTCCGGCTCGGCGTGGAGAAATAGCGGTACGCGACGTCGATCGTGATCCCCTGCTCGCGCTCGGCCTGCAGTCCGTCGACGAGCAAGGCGAGATCGGGCACTTCGCCCGTGGTGCCCCAGCGGCGGCTGTCGTTCGCGACGGCCGTGAGCTGGTCGTCGAATACCTGGCGCGTGTCGTGCAGCAGGCGCCCGATCAGCGTGGACTTGCCGTCGTCGACCGAGCCGCAGGTGATGAAGCGAAGCAGGTCGATGTCGCGTTGCTGGGCGAGGAACTCGTCCAGCGTGCGCGGCGCAGCGGAGGCGGCCAGCTTGTTGGTCAGGGCAGCCACCTAGAAGTAGCCTTCGCGCTTGCGGTTCTCCATCGCCGCGGCGGAGTCCGCGTCGATGGCGCGGCTCTGCCGCTCGGAAGTGGTGGTGCGCAGCATCTCTTCGATGATCTCGCGCACGTTGGCAGCCCTCGACACCTGCGCACCGGTGAGGGGATAGCAGCCCAGGCTGCGGAAACGGATCGTCTCGAGCTGCGGCTTCTCGCCGTCCTTCAACGGGAGCCGCTCGTCGTCGACCATGATCTTGAGACCGTCGCGGTCGACGATGGGTCTCTGCTTCGCGAAGTACAGCGGCACCACCGGGATGTTCTCGGCGTGGATGTACGTCCAGATGTCGATCTCGGTCCAGTTGCTGAGCGGGAAGACACGGATGCTGTCGCCGCGGCGCAGCCGGCCGTTGTAGAGGTTCCAGAGTTCGGGACGCTGGTTCTTCGGGTCCCAGCGATGCTGCGCGTCGCGGAAGCTGAAGACGCGTTCCTTCGCGCGGCTCTTCTCTTCGTCGCGGCGCGCACCGCCGATCGCGGCGTCGCAGCCGTATTTGTCGAGCGCCTGCTTGAGCGCCTCGGTCTTCATGATGTCGGTGTAGCGCGCGCCGTGCGTGAAGGGCGTGACGCCGGCGACCTTGCCCGCCTCGTTCGTGTAGACGATGAGCTCGGCGTTCAGCCGCCTCGCCGTCTCGTCACGGAACGAGATCATCTCCTTGAACTTCCAGCCCGTGTCGATGTGCAGCAGCGGGAACGGAATGCGGCCCGGGAAGAACGCCTTGCGGGCGAGGTGCAGCAGGACGGAGGAGTCCTTGCCGATGGAGTACATGAGCAGGGGCTTGGAGAACTCCGCCGCCACCTCGCGCATGATGTGGATGGACTCGGCTTCGAGGCGCGCCAGGTGGGTCAGACGGCTCAATGCCCCGCCGCGACGTGGGGTCGTGGACGGCTTCAACGTCGTAACTGTCTGATTCTGCGGCTGCATCGGCGTCCGGGCCCACAATACGCGTAGCCGGCCACAGGGCCGGCTTTCGAACGAGCCGGGACTGTATAAGCCGGGACCGCCGGCCCGGAAAGCATTATTCGTTATGCCGGAATAACAGCCCTGTAACCGGGTAACCGGGGTCAGACCCCCTTTCCGAGAAATGGGGTCTGACCCCGATCTCCCCGATCACCTGCACCAGCAGGGCTCGCAACGGCGCCACATCGGCCGCCGCTACCGCCCGCAGCCGGACCAGCAGATCGATTTGCGCGACCAGCGCCTTCAGGATCACGGCGGCCGCCGGCGTCTGGCCGCGGGCGATCAGCCGCTGGGCGGCGACGACCTGCGCCCGGAACAGCAGCCCGACGGACCGGTCGATCTTGCGCGTGGCCACCAGCTGGTCGATCAGCGGCAGCGCGGCCTCGAGGCCAGCCGCCGGCGCCACCACCGTCACCGTGTGCGTGGTCGAAGTCGACGTGTCGTCGTCGGCCACCGTGACCGTCACGGTGTACGTGCCGGCGGTCGAGTAGACATGGCTCAGCGAGAACTCGCGCGTCGCCAGCGTCTGCTGCGCCGACGTGCCGTCACCCCAGCTCACCGTCGCCGTCCACGAGTCCGCGCCCGGGTCGACGAACGAGCTGGCCACCCCGTACGACTCGCCGACCGCGCGCGTCGCGCTCGGGAAGGCCGCGAACTGTGGCGCGGCGTTGTTCACCGTCACCGTGGTCGAGGCGCTGCTCGCGAGGCCGTCGTTGTCCGTGGCTGTCACCGTCACGGTATACACGCCGTCCTGTAGATAGGCGTGCGACGGCGCCACGCCGTCGCCGGTCGTGCCATCGCCGAAACTCCACGAATACGCCACGATCGAGCCGTTCGGATCGAGCGACGCCGACGCATCGAAGGACGCCGACGACCCCTCGACGACGGCGCCCGTGCCGGCGACGGCGACGATCGGCGGCTGCGTGTTCGATTCCACGGCCGCTTCCACCGCGTCGGGCAGCGCGGCGAGCACGTCGTAACCCGACAGCGCTTCCACCTGGTCCACGGTCGTGATGTAGGTCTGCCAGGGCACATTCCGGACGCCGGGCTCGTTCGGCATGATCACCGCGATCACCTGCAGGTCGCGGTAATCGCGGATCTGTCCGAGACCCGTATCCCGCGGCACGACCAGCGCCACCTTCCACGTGTGCGTCGGGATCGTGACCAGCCCCAGGTTCTTGAGCGTGCCCTTGTTGCCGGCGATGCCCGCGATGACGTAGACCTCGCGATTGTCGTTGCGCGCAAAGTTGCCGAGATCGTTCTCGAGATTCGCCCACGGACCCTGATTCTGGTCTGCCGCCTGCGGGATGATGTTCGAGAACAGGAACGTCGTCGCGTTGTCGAGGCTGCCCGTCGTGCGATCGAACGAGCGCGCGAGATGGCCGCGGTCGATGCCGTAGCCGGCAATCGCGCCCGAGCCCGTGTAGTCGTCGGTCGTGACGTAAGGCAAAGTCGCCGGCAGCTCCGGGTCCATCGTGAAGCAGTCGCAGCGATCCTCGGTGCCGATGTGTGCCGCGTCGAGCGCGTACGACACCCAGTTCGGGGAATTGCGCACCGGGCTGTACGAACTCGTGTACTGGTCGCGGCGCACGATGATGTCGTCGCTGGGATCCCCGTCGACCGGATCGCCGAACTCCGTGTTGTTGCCATACACCGCCGTCGTGCTCGCGACGGCGATGCGCGTCGGCAGCGAGATCGTGGACGTCGTGCCGTCGGCCGCCGTGACGCGGAACGTGGCGGTGCCCGCCGTGAGCGCGCGGAACACACCGTTCTGGCCGATCGTCGCGACCGCGGGGGTCTCGGCGGCCCAGGTATACGTGCTCGGCACGTTCACGCCGTTCTCGCGCAGCTGCGCGAACAGCTGGTCCTCGTACCCGACCGGCAGCGGGACGTCGCCGGTGGGATCGCGGCCGGTGATGAGGATGGAGGTCGCGGGCGGCGGCGAATCCGCGTTGCACGCGCCGAAACTCGATGCGCCGGCGGCCCAACTACCGGAGTCGCCGCGCTGCAGAGACGTGCCGGGCGCCGCGTTGGTCTGTGACGCGCCGATGTCCGTGGAGGTCAAGCCGGCGACCGGCGCCGCCTGGCCCAGGATCACGCCTTCGTAGGAGACGAACTCGATCACCTGTCCGGATGCGTCGAGCAAGGCGATGCCGTCGGGCGAACCGTTCTGCAATCCGTCCTGCGGGTAGGTCACGGCGATCACGCCGCGCGTTCCGCAGCTCGCCGGCAGCGCGCCTTGCAGCACTTGCGGCGTGCCGTACGGAACACCGCCGTTGCCGTTGATGAGCACGATGCTGAAATCGGCGATGCTCGCGCCCGCGGGGCCTTCGATCTCGATCGCCTCGCCCGTATCGGTGCCGAGATTGTCGTAGTGGATCTCGTTGATGCGGAAGGCGCCGCCGGGCGGCTGGACCACCGGGTTCACGTGGATCGCCGCGGACCCGCCCACGCCATTGGCCGCCGTCGCCGAGATCGTCGCGTCGCCTTCCGCGACGCCGGTGACGACACCGGCGGCGCTCACGCTCGCGACGAGCGGGTTCGAACTCGTCCAGGTGAATGGCGTGTTGTTGATGGGCGCGCTGGTCGCGTCGAAGGCTGTCGCGCTCAGGGTGACGGTCGCGCCGACGACGGTGGTCGCACTCGCCGGCTGCACCGTGACGCTCGCGACCTCCGGGGTCGGCGGCGCCTCTCCGTTGTCGTTGCAGGCGCCGAACGTGTCGGTGGCCAGCGCCCAAGCGCCGGCGGCATCGCGCTGCAACGTCTCACCGGCCGGACCGCTGCCGTTCTGGAACGCGACGATGTCGACGGACGTGAGTCCGTTCGCCGGACCCGTGGTGGCCGCGAACACCCCTTCATACGAGAGGAACTCGACGACCGCGTCCGTGGGATCCACGAGCGCCAGGCCATCGGGGGACCCGTTCTGGATACCCACGGCGGGCAACACGAGGACGCCGCGCGTGTCGCAGGTGGCGGGCACGGCGCCCGAGAGATTCAGCGTGGCGTACGATGCGCCGCCGCTGCCGTTGTAGAGGATGACGCGCCAGCCGGTGAGATCCGTTCCCGCGGGAGCCGAGACCTCGACCTGTTCGCCGGTATCGGCACCCACGTTGTCGTAGTGGATTTCGCTGATCCGCACCTGGGCGGTGGCGAACGTGCTCAGCATCAGAGCGCCGGCGGTGGCGAGCCACCGGAAGGCAGTCATCGAACGCATGTGACCTTCCCTGTGTTCTTGTTTCAACCCGCCAGTTACGCGGATTGCATTGGCATCGAGAATACGCCAATGCGAACACAGGTCGATGACATCCGGATGGCGTCGCGCCATCCGGACCGGGAGAAAGGCGGACGAACTACTGGAGTTTCAATTCCTTGCGCAATTCGGTGGCCGTGAAGCCGCGGACATATACGGGAGTGCCGTAATCGAATTCCCGTGCGCGGGAGAGATCGCCGACGGGAACCGGATCGAAGCCGGCGTCGGACACGAGCTGGCCTGCCGTCTTCATCGCCGCCGCATCGTCGGAAGCCAGCGGGATGCCGATGCGTTCCGGCTTGCGGAATGCCTCGCTCGCGAGCGGGCTCGCATTGATCGCATTGAACGCGCGCACGAGTCGCACACCCGGCAGGTACTCCTTGACGGCGACGCCCGTGCCGCGCCGGCGATCGCGCACGGCCATGTCGCCATCGCGCGAGGGATAGGGGTTGCCCGCATCCATCACGACCTTGCCCTTGAGTTCCGCGGCGTAGTCCTTGCCCACCTGCGGCAGCGCGCCATACGGCACCGCGAGCATGACGACGT
>CADEED010000053.1:0-9248 GCA_902826225.1 uncultured Pseudomonadota bacterium
GCCATGCCGCCGCCGTCACCCGTGCAGGTGTGCGCGGACGTGCACGAGAAATACGCGCGGCCGTAGCCGCCGGTGGCGAGTATCACGGTGTGTGCGCGATAGCGATGCAACCGGCCGGTCGCCATGTCGAGAGCGACGACGCCGCGGCACACGTCGTCCTGCATGATGAGATCGAGCGCGAAATATTCGATGAAGAACTCGGCGCGATGCTTGATCGACTGCTGGTACAGCGTGTGCAGCATCGCGTGGCCGGTGCGATCGGCCGCGGCGCAGGTGCGATGCGCAGTGCCCTTGCCGTAGTGGGTGGTCATGCCGCCGAACGGTCGCTGGTAGATGCGGCCGTCGTCCGTGCGCGAGAACGGCACCCCGTAGTGTTCGAGTTCGATGACTGCCGCCGGCGCTTCCTTGCACATGAATTCGATCGCGTCCTGGTCGCCGAGCCAGTCCGACCCCTTGATGGTGTCGTAGAAGTGGAAGCGCCAGTCGTCCTCACCCATGTTGCCGAGCGCGGCGGAGATGCCACCCTGCGCGGCAACGGTGTGCGAGCGCGTCGGGAACACCTTCGTGAGGCAGGCAGTGGACAGGCCCGCTTCGGCGAGGCCGAGCGTCGCGCGGAGGCCCGCGCCGCCAGCGCCCACGACGACGACGTCGTAGGTGTGATCGATGAATTCGTAGTCTTTGTTGGCCATGTGAGCGGGGGGTTCAGGCGAGCGCCATGCGCAGGACGGCGAACGCGCCGGCGGCGGCGGCCAGCACGTGCACGAACGTCGACAGCAACAGCATCGCGGTCTTCGTCCCTTTGGAATGCACGTAGTCTTCGATGACCACCTGCACCCCGAGCTTCGAGTGCCACGCGAGCGTGAGCACGAGCAACAGCGTGAGCACCGCCACCCAGGGCTGGCCGAGCCAGCCGCGCATCGCGTCGTACGACTGCAGGGAGTGCGTGAGCAACGAGATGGCGAACCATGCGGTGAGCGGCAGCAATGCGACGGCCGTCACGCGCTGCATCCACCAGTGGCCGACGCCCTCGCCCGCGGCGCCGAGGCCGCGCACCCGGCCGAGCGGTGAGCGCAGGCTCATGGCGTCACACCGGCGGCCGGAACCGCGAGGGCAGCGCTGCCGAAGTACACTGCCATCGCGGTGAGCGCGAGTGCCGCGACGATCACCAGCACCCCGCTCGCGCGCGCCTGCCGGCGCTCGAGGCCGCGCCCGGTATCCCAGACGAGATGCCGGATGCCGTTGCAGAAGTGGTAGACGAACGAGAAGGTGAACCCGGCCAGCAGTAGTTTGGCGAGCGGCGACGAGAGGCAGGCCATGGCCCCGGCGTACGCCTGCGGCCCCGACGCGAGCGCCATGAGCCACCACACGAGACCCAGGAAACCGATGGCGGCCGCGCAACCCGTGATCCGGTGCAGGATCGACAGCGACATCGTGTACGCGAACTTGTACACGCCGAGATGCGGTGAGAGGGGGCGCTGGCTCATGCTCAGAAGTCGATGCAGCGGCCCTTGCGTTCCCAGTCGCCGTAGCGCGTGGGCTCGGGGCCGGTGGGTCCGCCGAGTTCGCGGGTGGGTTCGGGACGTCGCGCCAGCGAAGGACTTGCCTCGACCGGCGCCGGCCGCAGATTCGGAGCTGCTGCGGCAGGGTCGTCGGGCACTACGTCGGAAGGGGCATTCGGCACGGACCCGAATTCTGCCAGAATCGAGCGCCTCCCTCCACATGAAAACCCTGCAAAAACAAAGATGAGCACGCCCGTCGGAATCGATCTTGGCACGGGCGAGCGCGCGCTGGGCACGATTGCGTTCCGCGGCCCGGATGCCGCGAAATTCCTGCAGGGCCAGGTGTCCGCGGACATCGAGAAACTGGCGTCGGGGACGAGCACTTGGGCGGGGCTGCACAATCCCCAGGGCCGGGCGCTGGCGATCCTCTGGCTCGCGCGGCTCTCGCCCGAAGAAGTCATCGCGGTTCTGCCGCGCGAACTGGTCGCGGACCTCGCCGCGCATCTGCGCAAGTACGTGTTCCGCGCCAAGGTCGTCATCGAAGTCACCGATCACCGCGTGATCGGCGCGGTCGCCGGCGCGGATCCGCACGGGTGCTTCGCGTTTCGTTGGGGCGACCGTCAGCTGCTGCTCGCGGACCCGGCCCGGGAGCTCGCGCTCTCCCCCGATCGGGCGGCCTGGGAACTCGCCGACGTCCGCGAGGGCCTGCCGCAGGTCTATGCCGCGACCCGCGAGGAATTCGTCGCGCAGATGCTGAACCTCGACTTGTTAGGGGCGATCGGCTTCGACAAGGGCTGCTATACCGGCCAGGAAGTCATCGCGCGCGCCCACTACCGCGGCCGCGTGAAGCGGCGGATGCAGCGCTGGTTTAACAGCGGAGCGCCGTTGCTGCCGGGAGCCGCCGCACGCTCGACGGACGGGCGTCCGCTCAGCGTGGTGCGCGTGGCGCCGGACGGGAACGGTGGCGAGGAAGTCCTCGCCGTGGGCACCTTCGGTCCCGCGGAGCCGGCGGTCGAATCGGGCGTACCGCTGGTCGAGCCGCGGCCGCTGCCGTACGCCCTGCCCGAGTAGTTAGCGCGTGGCGCTCAGCGCCGCGCGAACTGCACGAGCACCTGCGCGTATTCGCCGGCACGCGCCGGCGTGAGCATCGGGTGATTGCCCTCGAACTTGTGTCCGCGTGAATTGCGGGCGCGCTCGAGCGCGCGGGTGTACGCGGGCGCGAGCAGGTCGGTATCGGACGTCATCACGAGCACGCGTTGCGAGACTTCGCCCAGCCGCGCGAGCACGTCGTACGGCGGGCGCGTGCCCTTCGACTCCGCATCGGCGGCCGACACGATCGCGTCGTAACCCGGTTCGAGGTAGTCGCGCATCAGCTCGTAGACCTGCGGCAGCGATTCCTGGGTGAGCTCGAAGGACGGGTCCCACTCCTTGAGCGTGCGCGCGGCAACCTGGAACGCGAACCGTTCGTGCGCGCCGTCCGCGGCGATGCGCGGCGACAGGCCCGTCGTGGGGGTCGTCATCTTGCGCAACTCCTCGGGCGCCAGGCCCGGGACTCCGTCCAGCACCGCGCCGGTCACCTGCGCGGGCGATGCCAGCAACATCTCGACGGCCACCGAGGCCGCGAATCGTCCGCCGATGATGGTGTACGGCACGGTGTGCAGGGAGCCGCACGCTTCGAGCACGTCCGTGGCGTACTGCTGCACGGTCCAGTGGCGATTGTTCTTGTGCGAGCGGCCGGAGCCCGCGAGATCGAATGCGATGGCGCGGAAGCCCGCGCGCGCGAGGTGCGGCATGACGAGGTCGTACATGCGGCCGCTCGCCGGCAACCAGGGGAGCAGCACGATGTCGGGGCCGGCGCCGCAGGCACGGAAGTGCAGCTGGCCCGCGTGGGTATCCGCGAATCCGAAGCGCATGGGCGCGACGGCGCGGTCGTGGGCAACACCTGTTCTTTCTCGCATCCCGTTTTCCCTTGGGTTACCCGGGCGCTCCAGACGCCCGGGGGCGCCAAGTGTAACCGTCTTATGGAAAACGTCGACCGCGCCTTCAGAGGTCGATGATTTCGACGGCTCGCGCCGCGATGGACCCGCCGAGAAAACGCGCGCCGACTCGGGCGAAACGCTCCGGGCTGTCGGTCGCCAGGAGCTGGACGCGCCCGCCGCGGGTCGTGCGCGCCAGCTGCTGCGTCGCGAGGGCTCGCTGCGTGGCGCGCGCGGTCGTTTCGGCGGAATCGACCACCCGCCGCTGGGAACCGAGCCGGCGCGCAATGGCGCCCGCCAGCAGCGGAAAATGCGTGCAGCCGAGCACCACGGTGTCCACGCGCGCATCCAGGTGCGAGAGGTAACGCTCCGCCACCGCATCGACAGCCGGTCCCTCGCTCCAGCCCTCTTCCGCGAGCGCGACGAATATCTGGCAGGCGATCTGCGTCACCACCGCATCGGGTCGCAGTGCCTCGATGGCGCGCTGATAGGCGCCACCCCTGACGGTGCCCTCGGTCGCGAGCACGGCAATTCGGCCCGTGGCGCTCGCATCGACGGCTGCGCGTGCGCCCGGCTCGATCACGCCGATGACCGGAAGCCGGGGAAATCGCTCCCGCAGCGCGGGCAGCGCCGTGGACGAGGCGGTATTGCAGGCGACGACGAGTGCCTTGATGCCGCGCGCAACCAGCGCCTCGGCCGAGCGCACGGAATAGCGCGCAACGGTCTCCGCGCTCTTCGTGCCATAGGGCAAGCGCGCGGTGTCCCCGAGATACAGGAAGTCCTCGTGCGGCAGGTCCGAGATCAGCGCGCGCAGCACCGTGAGCCCGCCGACTCCGGAATCGAAGACCCCGACGGGCAACTCGCTGCGGGCTTCCGATTCCGCGGCGCCGCCCATCTACTCCGACTCCGGCCTCATGTGCGGGAAGAGGAGCACGTCACGGATCGACGGCGAGTCCGTGAAGAACATGACCAGTCGGTCGATTCCCACGCCGAGCCCGGCCGTCGGCGGCATGCCGTACTCGAGTGCACGAACGTAGTCGGCGTCGTAGTACATGGCCTCTTCGTCGCCCGCGTCCTTGCGATCGACCTGCGCGCGGAAACGCGCGGCCTGGTCTTCGGCATCGTTGAGTTCGGAGAAGCCGTTCGCGAGCTCGCGGCCGGCGATGAAGAACTCGAAGCGGTCGGTGAGGAACGGGTCGGCATCGTTGGCACGCGACAGCGGACTCACTTCCGCCGGGTAAGCGTACGCGAACGTCGGCTCGATGAAGTTGTCTTCGGCGAATTTCTCGAACAGCTCGATCTGCAGTTTGCCGGCGCCGTCGCTCGGGCGGAACACGACGCCGTGCTTCGTGAGCTGATCGCGCAGGTAGGCGACGTCACGCGCCCTCGTCGGGTCGAAACCCGGCGTGTACTTCGCCACGGCATCGGCCACCGTGATGCGCGTGAACGGCTTCGACAGGTCGTACTCGCGGCCCTGGTACGTGATCCGGCGCGATCCGTGCACGACGTCCGCGAGGCCCTGCATCGCGCGTTCGATCATCACGATGAGATCGTTGTAGTCGGCGTACGCGACGTACAGCTCGAGCATCGTGAACTCGGGGTTGTGCCGGGTCGACACGCCTTCGTTCCGGAAATTCCGGTTGATCTCGTACACGCGCTCGAATCCACCGACGGTGAGCCGCTTGAGGAACAGCTCCGGCGCGATGCGCAGGTACATGTCCATGTCGAGCGCATTGTGGTGGGTCTTGAACGGCCGCGCGGCCGCGCCGCCCGGGATCGACTGCAGCATCGGAGTCTCGACCTCGAGAAACCCCATCGAGTCGAGGAAGTCGCGCAGGTACTTGAGCACCTGGTTGCGCACGATGAACACCTGGCGACTGCCTTCGTTCACGATGAGGTCGACGTAGCGCTGCCGGTAGCGCATGTCGACGTCGGCCATGCCATGCCACTTGTCTGGCAACGGTCGCAGGCTTTTCGTGAGCATGCGCAGTGAATCGACCCGCACCGACAGCTCGCCGGTCTTCGTCTTGAACAGGGTGCCCGTGGCGGCGAGGATGTCGCCGACGTCGTACTTCTTGAACGCCTCGTACGCGTCACCGAGTGCGTCGCGCTGCAGGAAGATCTGGATCTGTCCCGTGCGGTCCTGGAGCTTCGCAAAGCTCGCCTTGCCCATGATGCGCTGGAACATCATGCGGCCGGCGACATGCACTCTGACCGGGTTCGCGTCGAACCACTCCGGTGGCTTCTCGCCGTACTCCGCGGCCAGCAACGCCGCGAGCACGTCGCGGCGGAAATCGTTGGGGAATGCCGGGATGCCGGCCGCCTTCGCCTGCGCGCGCCACGCGGCCAGTTTCGCGCGTCGCTCCGCGACCAGTTTGTTCTCGTCGGGTTTGTTCTCGTCCTGGGGAGTGTCGGTCACAGTCCGGCCTTTAGCGAAGCTTCCATGAAGGGGTCGAGGTGCCCGTCCAGCACCTTGTTGGTATCGCCGATTTCCACGTCCGTGCGCAGATCCTTGATGCGTGACTGGTCGAGCACGTACGAGCGGATCTGGTTGCCCCACGAGACGTCGCTCTTCGAGTCTTCGAGCACCTTCGAGGCGGCGTTGCGCTTGTTGACCTCCAGCTCGTACAGCTTGGCCTTCAGCATCTTCATCGCGGTCGCGCGGTTCTTGTGCTGGCTGCGTTCGTTCTGGCAGGCCACGACGATGCCGGAGGGTCCGTGCGTGAGGCGCACCGCCGATTCCGTCTTGTTGACGTGCTGGCCGCCGGCGCCACTCGACCGGTACACGTCCATCTTGATGTCCGCCGGGTTGAGATCGACCTTGATGTCGTCGTCGACTTCGGGCGAGACGAACACGCTCGAGAAAGAGGTATGGCGGCGGTTGCCCGAATCGAAGGGCGACTTGCGCACCAGGCGATGCACGCCGGTTTCCGTTCGCAGCCAGCCGTAGGCGTATTCGCCGCGGATCTCGACGGTAGCGCTCTTCATGCCGGCGACTTCGCCCGGATTCGAGTCGATGACTTCCGCATCGAAGCCGCGCGAGGCGGCCCACTTGAGATACATGCGCAGCAGCATCTGCGCCCAGTCCTGCGCCTCGGTGCCGCCGGCGCCCGCCTGGATGTCGAGGAACGCATTGTGCGAGTCCATCTCGCCGCGGAACATGCGCTTGAACTCGAGCTTCCGGACGTCGGCCTCGAGCTTGGCGGCGTCGCGCTCGATCTCGCGCGCCATGCCTTCGTCGTTCTCGCTCTCGGCCAGCTCGAGTAGTTCGGCGGCGCTGGTGACGGCGCCCGTCGACTTGTCCATGTCGGCGATTTCGGTCGAGAGGCGCGCGCGCTCCTTGCCGAGTTCCTGCGCCTTGTCCGGCTTCTGCCAGACGGCCGGGTCTTCTAGCTCGCGGCTGACTTCCTCGAGCCGCTCTTTCTTGGTGTCGTACTCAAAGAAACCCCCTCAAGGAGTTCATTCGCTCCTCCAGGTCTTTGAGTTGACGCTTCAGTTGTCCGAGTTCTAGTGCCATGGCGCGCGCATGCTACCTGAGCGTGCGCTCCATGAATATCGACAAGGGGTCGGGCTGGTACGGCGGAAACGCCGGAATCTCCTCGAAACCCGCACGGCGGTAGAGCTTGAGCGCCCCGTCGCTGGCATGGCCGGTCTCCAGGCGCGCCAGGGTCAACCCCTCGCCGCGGGCCCAGCCGAGCAGCCGGTCGAGCATCAGCATGGCGAGTCCCGCCCCGCGGGCATCCGGCTTCAGGAACATCCGCTTGATCTCGGCCCAGTCGCCGCAGTGCTTGGCGGCACCGCAGCCCATCACGCGGCCGTGCCGCTCGACCACGAGGAATATTCCCCGCTGCGCGGCCAGCTTCTCCGGCGGATCGAAATGGTTGCTCTCGGCGGGGTACAGCGCGGTATTGAACGCGTCGAGCTCGGCGATGAGTTCGCGCACGGCAGGCTCGGTCGGGCTGCCCTCGCGGATTTGGTAGTTAGCAGCGTCGGCGCGATTCAAGGCAGCACGTGGTCCACGAGCAGCTGCAGGCGGCGCTCGCCGCGATACTCGTTGATGTCGAGCCGGTACACGAGCCGCACTTCGCCGTCCGGCATCTTCGGCGTCTCGTCGGCACCCTTGAAGTTGAACGCGATGGCGTCGAAGCTGCGCTCGCCGTCGCCGCTCGTCACCCACATCTTCAGATGCTTCTCGCCGACGAAGCGCGCGTTCTTGACCGCGAAGACGCCGTCGAAGCAGGGCTCGGGAAAGGCCTGTCCCCAGGGACCCCCCTCGCGCAGTGCCTGCGCGGTCTCGAGCGCGATCTCGTCGCTCGACAGTTCGCCGTCGGTTTCCACCCGATTCGCCGCGATGCGGGGGTCGCGCCAGCGCGCGACTTCCTCGTCGAACGCGCGGGCGAAGGATTCGAGATGGCCTTCTTCGAGCGTCATGCCGGCCGCCATCGCGTGCCCGCCGAAGCGGCTGATCAGCTCCGGATGCCGCGCGGCGATGCCGTCGAGTACGTCGCGGATGTGAATTCCGGCGACCGACCGGGCCGAACCGCGCAGACTGCCGTCGCCGGCGCGCGCGAACGCGATGACCGGTCGACGGATGCGATCCTTGATGCGGCTCGCGACGAGGCCGACCACGCCCTGGTGCCAGGCGGCGTCGAACAGCACGACACCGTGGCGCGCCCGTCCCCCCTCGACTGCTTCTTCATCCGGATGACGCAGACCCTGCACGGCGGCCAGCGCCGCGCCCTGCATTTTCGCTTCGATTTCGCGGCGTTCGCTGTTGAGTGCATCGAGCCGCGTCGCGAGCGTCAGCGCTTCGGCTTCCGTGTCCGCGAGCAGGCAGCGGATGCCGATGGACATGTCGTCGAGCCGGCCGGCGGCGTTCAGCCGCGGTCCGATCGTGAATCCCAGATCGGCCGCCGTGACATCCGGGACGCTGCGCTTCCCGATCTCCAGCAACGCGCGGATGCCGTGCACCGCGCGACCCGCGCGGATGCGTCGCAGACCTTGCGCGACCAGCACCCGGTTGTTCGGATCCAGCGGCACCAGGTCCGCGACGGTGCCGAGCGCCACCAGGTCCAGGAAGTCGGTGACCGGCGGCATCACCACCCTGCCGCGCGAGTCGATCTCGCGGCGCACCGCCGCCATCACGTAGAACGCGACCCCCACGCCCGCGAGCGCGCGGGAGCCGAAGCGGCTGCCCGGCACGTTGGGGTTCACGATGACGTCGGCGGCGGGTAGTTGGGCACCGGGAAGATGGTGGTCGGTGATGATGACCTGGATACCGCGGGCACGCGCGGCATCGACACCGGCGTTGCTCGAAATGCCGTTGTCGACCGTGATGATGAGACTCGGCGCGCGCTCGGCGGCCAGCCCCACGATCTCGGGCGTCAGTCCGTAGCCGAATTCGAAGCGGTTCGGCACGAGGAAATCGACGGAGGCGAATCCCCAGGCGCGCAGGCAGCGCACGATGAGCGCGGTGCTCGTCGCTCCATCCGCGTCGAAATCGCCCACGACCATGATGCGGCGATCGCGATGTCGAAGGATGAGCGCGACGGCCGCGTCGACGCCTTCGAGCGTGCCCACCGGCATCAACCGGTCGAGCGTGAGCGCGAGCTCGGCGTCGTCGCGCACGCCGCGCGCGGCATAGGCGCGCCGAAGCACGGGATGCAGCCGGACGTCCAGGACCGGATAGTCCGACGCGAGTCGACGTTCGATGACGAGCTGCATCACGGCGATTATGCGAGAGATTCGAGCCAGCTACACCGCCGTCGCCAGC
>CADEED010000053.1:9258-25471 GCA_902826225.1 uncultured Pseudomonadota bacterium
GCGTCGCACGACGAAGCGTCGGTCGTTGGCGACGAGCGCGAACTCCGCGAGTTCGCCGCGCGACAGCGCGACGCGCGCCGGCGCAAACCACTCCGTCTCCAGCGCGCTCATCGATTCCCGGTCGGCGCCGGTCATCGGCGCCCGCTCCACGACGTCGTGCGCAGAACCGGACGCAGGCGCACTCCGCCGCTGCAACGCCCTGATCAGCGGATCGCTGCCGTCGAAGCGGAAGGCGCCGTCGACCGTCGTCGCGCCACTGGCGCCGGTCTCATTGCCCCACAGCCACAGCGCGGACAGGCGGCGCCGGCCCGCGCGCTCGCGCGCGGCGCTCGTCGCGGCTGCGTGCAGCCACATCTCGATCTCCGTCCACAAACGCCGCAGCTCCGGTGCGTCGCGCCCGGGCAAGGCCGGGCCGATCTCGCCGCCCAGGCACCGGGCGGGATCCGGTACGTACACTGCCGACGGCGGCAGACCGCTCAGAAGGAACGCGCGCTCGCCGCCCGGGTGCAGCGCGTATTGCGGACCGAACACCCGCGCGAACTCCGCGCACCACGCCTCGCTCTCGACCGGATCGACGCGGAGCAAACCCCGATCCACGAGGCGCACGTGGTCGAGCCTCGCTTCCAGGTGAACCGGCGTTGCGATCCACGCCGTGGGCGCATCCCGCACGCCGACGTCGGCCGCGACGGTCGCGAACCGAAAACCACCAGCCGGTTCGCCGGACTGCGCGAGCAACCACCGTCGCCAGTCGCCGATCCGCTCCCCGCGGGCGAACCGCAACAGCCCGTCGAGCGACGGCAGGGCATGCGTTCGCGGAATGCCATCGGTGATGGAATCCGTCGAAAGATAGAGATCCGAAAGGATCACCGTGAGCCGGCGCATGCCGGTATCGTATCGAACCCATGAAGATGACTCAGCAAAGCCCCGACGGCGCGAATCTGGTCCGCCGTTACGGCGCCGGCTTCGTGGTCATCGGCGAGGAAGAGATTCGCTCGAGCTGCATCGTGGGCGCGAGCTCGCTGATCCGCGACTGGCCCCCTCGCTCGGTGGCCGAACTCGCGCGCGGGCACCTCGATGTCTTGTTCGAGTTCGCGCCCGAGGTCGTCGTCCTGTCGACGGGAGCTCGCCAGATTTTTCCGCGGGCGGCGCTGCGCGCGGAGTTCGCGTCGCGGCGGATCGGGCTCGAGGTCATGGAGATCGGCGCGGCGTGCCGCACGTACCACGTGCTGATCAGCGAGGAGCGGAAGGCCCTGGCGGCGATCCTGTTGCCCGGTTAGGCGTTGCGGACATCCCGGCGAAGGGATCCGAAAGAAAGCACAGGGGGAGAAAGTTGTTTAGCGAGGCCAATGTTTCGAAGCTGACAGACTCGAATAACTGGCGATGAATTTCTTTTTCTTCTATTCGGCTTGTTCTTCTTGTTACCGCGACTTCCCCGTTCACCCCTGTGCCTTCATTCGGAGCCCCTCGCAACCGCTGCGATGGCTGTCGGCATGCGGCGACATCAAATCATGTTAAATCCGGACTGACAAGCCCAGCCCTGCAGGCCCAACAAACAACGTGGTACCGCCCTTACGTCGCACTTGGCGAAACAATAGCTTACGCAAGCTTTCGTAGATGAGAAATCACTCGAATAGAGTGATGCAGAGCACTTCAGGCCGTGCCGCCGAGCATCGGCACGAAGGCCACCTTGCCCAGGATCTCGCGCTCGATCTTGTCGCCGTTGCGAGTGAATCGCAGGAGCTGCTGCGCGCCTTCCGGACCGACGGGAACGATGAGGCGGCCCTTGTTGGCGAGCTGCGCGAACAGCGCATCCGGAACGGCGAGCGGCGCCGCGGCGACCAGGATGCCATCGAACGGCTTCTGGGATTTCCAGCCCTGGAACCCGTCGCCATGCTTGAGCATCACGTTCTTGACGCCGAGTTCCTTGAGCGTCGCGGTGGCGCGCTTCGAGAGCGGCGCAATGCGTTCGATCGAATAGATCTTCTTCACGAACGGCGCCAGCACCGCCGTCTGGTAACCGCAGCCCGTGCCCACCTCGAGCACCTTCCCCACCTTCTTGCCGCCTTCGAGCAGCGCCTCGGTCATGCGCGCGACGATGTAGGGCTGCGAGATCGTCTGCGAGAAGCCGATCGGCAGCGCCGTGTCCTCATAGGCGCGCGAGGCCAGCGCCTCGTCGACGAAGATGTGGCGAGGCACGGTGCGGATGCGATCGAGCACCGCGGGATTGGTGATGCCCTGCTCCTGCAGGCGCCGGATCAGCCGGTCGCGCGTGCGCGCGGACGTCATGCCAATCCCGGCGAGGCGATTCATTCAGCCGGACCCGACCCAGTTGCGCACGGCGTCGAGCGCCGTGTGATTCGTGAGATCGATCGTGAGCGGCGTGACGGAGACGTAGCCGTCCAGCACCGCGTGGAAGTCCGTGCCCGGCCCGTCGTCCTGTCGTTCGCCCGCGGGACCGACCCAGTAGACCGGTAGACCGCGGGGATCCTCCGCCTTGATGATGGCGCCGGAGCGGTGGTGGTTGCCGAGGCGCGTGACCTGGATGCCCTTCACTTCCTCGAGCGGCACGTTGGGCACGTTCACGTTGAGGATGGTCGCGCGGCCCATCTGCAGCACCAGTGGCGTCGAGAGCAGCCGCTCGACGATCACCCGCGCGTAGTGCGCGGCGGTTTCGTAGTGCCGCATCGCGTCGCCGCGCACCCCGTCGGTATTGAGCGAAACCGCGACCGCGGGCTTCCCCAGGAAGCGCCCCTCGGTGGCCGCCGCGACCGTGCCGGAATAGAGCACGTGATCGCCCATGTTCGACCCGTCGTTGATGCCGGAGACGACCATGTCGGGTTCGAACGGGAAGAGTCCGGAGACCGCGAGGTGCACGCAGTCCGTCGGCGTGCCCAGCACGTAGTAGACGTCCGCCTCGGCCTTGCCGACGCGCAGGGGCACGTCGAGCGTGAGGGAATTGCTGGCGCCGCTGCGGTTGCGATCGGGCGCGACCACCGTGAGATCGCCGAGTCCCTTGAGACCGTCGCGCAGCGCGATGATGCCGCGCGCGCGGTATCCGTCGTCGTTGGAGATGAGGATTCGCACCGGCGCGCAATATACTCGTTGCGACATCACGGAGGTAGCTTGGGCGCCAAACGCGATGACGCGGACGTGGAGCTGTTTCGCGAGGCGATGCGCGGCGTGAAGCCGCTGGCGCCGCGCGCGCGCGCAGCTTCGGTGAAGCGCAAGCCGCCGGCGCGCGCACGTTTCACCGCCGAAGATCGCGCGCTCGTCCTCGTGGAGAGTCTGCAGGACGGCGGCGGCGATTTTTCCGATGCCGGCGACGAGATCTCCTTCCGCCGGGCTGGCGTGCAGGATGGCGTCATGCGCAAACTGAAGCGCGGCGAGTATCGCGTGGAGGATGTGTGTGACCTGCACGGTCTGCGCGTCGACGAGGCGAAGGCGATGCTGCGCGAGTTCCTTGCGCATGCGCTTGCGAACCGCTTTCGCTGCGTGCGAATCATCCACGGCAAGGGCATGAGATCGGGGCCGCGCGGACCGGTGCTGAAAGTGGCGGTCAATCTCGTGCTGCGGAAGACGGCACCCGTACTGGCGTTCACGTCGGCGCGGCGCGTGGATGGCGGGACAGGAGCGATCAACGTCCTCCTCTCCACGCAGTGAAATGGGGACGTGTCCCCACTTCACTTCTTGGCGAACATCTTCCGCAGGTGTTCCTGCGTCGCCGGCACCATCCAGGCATCGGCGCCCATGCCGGCGAACTCCCGCTCGAGCAGCATCGCGTGGCTCGGGTTGCCGAAAAGTGCGTGCAGGTCTTCGCGTGCCAGCGCGCGCGTGCGGAGCATCGCTTCGCGGGGCAGCGCGCACAATTCGCGCGCGACGGCGAGTGCCCGTTCCGTCACCTGAGCGGGTTCGCAGAGTTCGTCGACCAGACCGGTGCGCAGGCCCGATACCGGGTCGAATAGCGCGCCGCGCGTGACGAGTTGGGCCGCGTGACCACCGACGAGTCGGCGAAAAGCGCCGTAGATCAGCGGGCCGGGGAAGAGACCGACCTGCGTTTCGTTGAGCCCGAGGCGGAAGTCGCCGGTGGCCATCACGCGGTAGTCGGCGTGGATCGCGAGCACGGTGCCGCCAGCCGGGCAATGTCCCGTGATGCCGAAGACGACGGGCACGGGAGAGAACGCGAGCGCGCGCTGCACGCGCCACAACTCGATGAACAGCGCGACCATGCCCTCCCGGTCGAGAGTGAGGATGCCGCGAACGTCGAGGCCGGCGGAGAACAAGCCGGGTTGCCCGGTGACGAGGATCGCGGATTCCTTCGCCGCGCCTTCGATCGACACGATGAGCTTCTTCAGCAGGTCCGAGTTCAGTGCGTTGACGGGCGGGCGCGCGAGCCGAAGCTCGCGAATGTTGCCGGCGCCCGGAGCCTGCGGATTCGCGGGATGGTCAAAGAGATCGAGCATGGTCACTCCCCGGTGTCACCCGCGATGATCTCGCGAAGCACGGTGGTTGCGAAACTCCCGGCGCCGAGCGCGAAACGCAGGCGCAGGGCGCCGTCATCGTAAACGTGCTGCAGGTCGGCGACGCGAATCCGCAGTGCGCGCCGCTCGGAATTCATGCGTTCGGCGCGAACGACCGCGAGTGCCTCGGGGAAGCGGGCGGCGACGGCCTCCTCCGCGGCGAGGACCCTGCCGGTCGCGAGCGACGCGCCCTCGCCCACGAGCGGTGCGGTGGGATGGATCTCAAGCGCGGCCGCGCGCGCGGCGAGCGCATCGTCCGCGGCGTCGACGGCGAACACGCTGCCGCGTCCGTCGAGATTCGCCACGTCGCCGGCGGCGAGCCGGTTCCACGTGCCGGCGGCCACGCGCTCCGCGAGGATCGCGTTGAAGACGAGACTGCGCGCGGCGGACAGCATGAAACCCTGGTCATGGAATCGGCCCAGCCGCTCGCCGGCCGCCAGCCGCTCGGCGGCGCGCCACACGGAGGCGAGATTGCCCGCGTCCCGGCCGAAGCGTTGCGGGCCAAAATAGTTAGGGACGCCCCCGGCGCGGATCGCGGCGATGCGCTCGTCCAGCGCCGCGGCGGCGCAGCCCACGCCGCGCACCGTGATCTCGAATCGATTGCCGGCGAGCGCGCCGCGCGGCAGCTTCCGCTGGTGCTCGGCGGCGCTCAGCACCTCGTAGCCCTCGCCGCTCACGCTGGCGAACTCTGCCGCCGGCCTCTTGCCCCGCGGCACCGTGAAGTACTGCGTGGTCACGGCGTTGCGGTCCTTGAGGCCCGCGAAGCCCACCTCGAAGGCCTTGCAGCCCGCGACCCGCGCGAGCTCGCGCGACACCCACTCGGTGTTGGCGCCCCGCTTGCGGACGTGCAGCAACGCATGCGGCCCGGCGCCCGCGGCCTCGAAGCCGAGCAACTCGTCCACGATGAAATCTTCGGGAGTCTCGCGCAGCCTGCCGGGGGCTGGCGGTCCTCCCCACGCGAACGGCGGCTCGAGCGCCGCGCTGCGCCAGTGCGCGGGAATCATTCGATTTTCTGGGGCGCCGGTTCCAGCAGGACGATGGCCTGGGCCGCGAGGCCCTCGTTGCGCCCGATGAATCCCAGGTGCTCCGTCGTCGTGGCCTTGATGTTCACCTGGTTCTCGCCGACCTTGAGCATCTGCGCGAGCGAGCGCCGGATTTCCAGGCGGTAGGGCGACACTTTCGGGGACTGCGCGAGCAGCGTGATGTCGGCATTGCCCACGCGCAGCTTGCGCACCGAGAGCATCTCGAGCACGGCGTCGACGAAGCGCCGGCTGTCCGCGCCTTTCCACATGGGATCGGTATCCGGGAAGTGCATGCCGATGTCGCCGAGCCCGGCGGCGCCGAGCATCGCATCGCAGAGCGCATGCAGGACGACGTCCCCGTCGCTGTGCGCGACGATGCCGCGCGTGTGCGGAATCCGCACGCCGCCGAGCACGATGCTGTCGCCGGGCCCGAAGGCATGCACGTCGAAACCGGAACCGATGCGCATCACACTGCCTCCCGCGATTTGAGAATGGCCGCGGCGAGCCCGAGGTCGTCCGCCGTCGTCACCTTGATGTTATCCGCGCGACCCGCGACGAGTCGCGGGTGAAGTCCGATCCACTCGACGGCCTGGGCTTCGTCGGTTGGCGATCGCTGCGTCGCGAGCGCCATCTCGAGCGCGCGCAGCAGCGAGCCGAATCGGAACACCTGCGGGGTCGCGGCGCGCCACAGGCCCGCGCGATCGAGCGTCGCCTGCACAGTCGTCGAACTGCCCGGTCCGGCGCCGCGCTTGAGCGTGTCGGCAAGGGGGATCGCGAGCAGTCCGCCGACCTCATGCGGCGCGAGTTCGGTCTTGAGCAAGGCGAGGTCGCCCGCGGCAAGGCAGGGACGCGCCGCGTCGTGGACCATGATCCAGTCGTCGTCGCGCACGCGCGCACCCAGCGCGATCAACCCGGAATGCACGGAGTGGGCGCGCTCCGCGCCCCCGGCCGCCGTTCCGACCGGTCGCGGCCGGCGCGCGGCGATCGACGGCCAGGTCGAATCGTCCGCGGCGATCGCCACGACGATGCCGGCGCAATCGGGATCCGCTTCGAACGGCGCGAGCGCGTGCTCGATGACGGTCGACCCGGCGAGCGCGGCGTACTGCTTCGGGACATCGGCGGAAAAACGCCGGCCGCTGCCCGCAGCCGGCATGACGACGAAATACTTCATCGGGCCGGGAGCTTAAACGGAGCGGAGGCTCAGCGCGCGGCGGTCTGCGTGTTCGGCGGCACGGGACGGGCCGGCGCCGAGCGCATCGGACGCGCGGGCACGACCTGATAGAACGTTTCGTTACGGCCGATCATGCCGAGCTCGCTGCGCGCGCGCTCTTCGATGGCCGCCATGCCTGCCTTGAGATCGGTGACCTCCGCCGCGAGCTGCTGGTTGCGCTCGACGAGTTCGGCGTTCTCCGCTTTCTGCCGCTCGACCGCTTCGGACAGGCGCCCGAGCTCGTGCACGCCGTCATCGGACAGCCAGAGACGGTGCTGCAGCAGCAGCACGACGACGAGCAGGGCGATACCGAGCCATTTCATTGTCGAGTAGACTAAACTAAACTAAGTCCACTGTGAAGACCGGCAAGATCAACATCCACGAGGCGAAGACGCATCTCTCGCGTCTCGTCGAAGACGTCGCCAACGGCAACGAAGTGCTGATCGCGAAGGGCGGCCGTGCGATGGCCAAGCTCGTGCCCCTGGGGCGCGACGACTCTCCCCGCCGGCCCGGGCTCCTCAAGGGAAAGCTGCGCATCGCGGACCAGTTCGACCACTCGCTCGAGCCGGCCAGCGCGCTGTAGCGGGCGCCCTCCCCTCCTTCGCCGGAAAGACCCATGCGCCTGCTCCTCGACACGCAGATCTATCTCTGGTGGTTGACGGACTCGCGCAAGCTGGCCAAGCCCGCACGCGAACGCATCGAGGCCGCCGACGAGGTGTACGTGAGCGCCGCGTCCATCGTGGAGTGCGAGCAGAAGATCGCCGCGGGATTGCTGGAGGCGGACGTCGAGGAACTGGCCCGGGGTATCCGCGCCAGCGGGTTCCTCGAGTTGCCGGTGCGCGTCCGGCCTGCGGCGACGGCCGGGTCGCTGGCGCGCGTCGATGACGCGGATTTCTTCGACCGCTTGCTGGTGGCGCAGGCGATGGCGGAACCCCTGCGATTTCTCACCGCAAACGCCGCGCTCAAGCGGTACTCGGAGCTCGTCGAGGTGGTCTGACGGTCAGGTCTTGCGCACGGCCCCGATCACGGCGGCCGAATCCTGCCCGAGCGTCGGCGCCGCGAACGGCTCCGGCCCCGGCGTACGCCCGAACTTGATCGGTCGCGAGACGCCGCGGTACGAGCCGAGCGTCGGATGCTCGATCGTCGCCACCATGTTCTCGGCGCGAACCTGCGGGTGGTCGAACATGTCCTCGATGCGGCGCGCGACGGCGCACGGCACCTGGTCGCCGAGCAACTCTTCCCACTC
Source organism: uncultured Pseudomonadota bacterium (assembly GCA_902826225.1). Classification (GTDB taxonomy): domain Bacteria; phylum Pseudomonadota; class Gammaproteobacteria; order Steroidobacterales; family Steroidobacteraceae; genus CADEED01. The sequence goes on from CADEED010000053.1 coordinate 17,254, forward strand.
GAGCGCCGAACGCGTCAGCAGCACCGCGCGCAGCTGCGGCAGGATCTCGGCGGCGTGCTCGGCGCGCTTGCGCACACTGTCGTAGCGCGGATCCGCCGCGAGCGAGTCGAGGCCTGTCTTGCCGCACAACGTCTTCCAGAATCGCGGCGTGTTCGCGGACAGATAAAGATAGCCCTGCTTCGTCGGGTGCAGCCCCGTGATGCCGCCGGATCGCATGTCGCGCCAGATGTCGAGCGCCTCGCCCTCGGCCCAGATCATGCGCGCCGACTGCATCGTCAGCACGCTGCGCAGCAGCGAGACGCCGACGAACTGTCCCTCGCCGCTGCGCTCGCGCTCGTAGAGCGCGGATGCAACGCCGGACGCGACCAGCGCCGCCGCGTAATAGTCCACCAGCGAACCGTAGACCAGCTCGGGCGCGCCGTCGGGCTTGCCCTGCAACACACACATGCCGCTCATCGCCTGCAGCACCTGGTCGTAGCCGGCCTTGTCGCGCAACGGTCCTTCTTCGCCATAGCCCGTGACCGCGCAGTAGATGAGCCGCGGGTTCAGCACCGCGAGCTTCGCGTGATCGATGCCGAGGCGCTCGGCGACGCCCGGCCGGAAGTTGTGGACGAGGACATCGGCCTCGCGCACGAGGGTCATCAACACGCGCAGCTCGTCGGGCTTCTTGAGATCGAGCACGACGCCGCGCTTGCTGCGGTTCACACCGAGGAATGCGCGGTTCTCGGACTGCAGCGTCGACGGGTACTGACGCAGGTTGTCGCCGTCGGGTGGCTCCACCTTGATGACGTCCGCGCCCTGGTCCGCGAGCAGCGTGCAGCCGTAAGGACCCGCGATGTAGGCGCTGAGATCGAGCACGCGCACGCCCGAGAGCGGGCCGGCGGGTCCCTCGCGCCGCGGATTGTCGAATGTGACGGATGCGTTCATGCCGGCTCCGGGGCGAGCGACATCCAGGTGAGACGCCACGCGCCATCGCGGCGGCCACCCGCGCGGTAGTAAGGCCGGAACGTGAGCGGCGCGCGGCCTTCCGGCCGCAAGCGCAGTTCCGCGCCGGGCTCGCCGTCCGCGGCGTCGCGCGAGTCCAGCCAGCGTTCAGCGGGGCCCGCCGGCAGTCGCAGCGTCTCTTCCGTCTTGAAGCCGTCGATGAGATCCGTCGCGAAGGCGAGCGGGCCCTGCGTCAACGCGAGGTACTCGTGGCTCATGACTTCCTGGCGGATCGCGGCGCCATCGGGCGCCACGGATTCCTGCACGTTTCGGTGACGGCGGCGATGCACGCCCGGCGTCATCGGCAGCGTGATGTCGACGACGTCGCCTGCGCTCCACGTGCGCTGGATCTCGAGATGGCGTCCGGGCACCGCCGCCGCCGCGGGCTCGGCGCCGACGCGCACGCGCGCACCGTCGGCCCACGCCGGGATGCGCACGCGGATCGCGAACGCCGCCGGCCGTTCCGGCTGCACACGCAGGCGGATGCCCCCGTCGAAGGGATAGAGGGTCGCCTGCTCGAGCCGCACGGCGCCCGCGCCCGGCAGCGCCAGACGCGCGTGCGATGGCCCGAGCAGGTTTACCTGGATGGCGCCGTCCGCGAGCGCGTACGCGCATGCCGGCAGGTCCTCGAGCGCCATCGCGCCGCTGGATTTGCAGCAGCGCCAGTAGGTAGTGTGGACACGGCGCCCGTTCGGGAACGAGTAGTAGCACCAGTCCTCGCCGTTCGGCGCCTGCGCACCCAGGAGATCGTTATAGGCGCTGCGCTCGATCTCCTCCGCGTAGGCCGCTTCGCCGGTGATGACGAGCAACTCGCGGTTGAGCGCGATCCACGCCATGGTGGAGCACGTCTCGACGTAGCCGATCGGCGAGAACACGGCGGCCGGGTTGAACACCTCGCGCGAGCGATGCGCGACGCCGCCCCAGGGACCGCCGCCGAGCGTCAGGTGGTGGTCACGCACGTTGCGCCAGAGCTTCACGGCCGCCTCGAGATGACGCGCCTCGCCCGTCGCGCGATGCAGCTTCGCCAGCGCCACGAGATTCCACAGCAGCTGATAGGCCTTTCCGGTCGCAATCTCGGACGCGTCCGCGCCGGCGAGCGCGCGCGACAGCAGCGCCAGCTGCGGATTGCGTTCCGCCTGCGCGAGCACGCGCTGCGCGAGTTCGAGGTAGCGTGCCTCCCCCGTCGCGAAAAACAGCTCCACCGCCGGATCCATGAGCACGGTCGCCGACAGTCCGTGGTGATTGCCGAGTTCCGTGACGTCGAGTCCGCCGCGCACGAACGTCTCGTGGCACAGATCGCCGATGCGGCGGGCGGCGCCGAGGGCTCCCGGGTGCGCGAAATGCCGGTGCAGCTCGAGGAAGCCGAGCACGAGATAGCTGTGGATCCAGAGATCCCAGGTGCGCACCGCGGGTTCGCCGTTCCAGGACACGGGCTTCGGCGGCTGCGGCTGCATGAAGCGACGCGCGGGTGGATAGGTACCGAGATAGCCGGAGGACTCCTGGCGGGCGATCAGCCAGTCCGCGACGCGACGCACCCGGGCCGTCAACGCCGCATCGCGCGTGCGCGCGGCGGCCTTCGACGCGGCGTAGAGCCACTTGCCCGCATGCTCGCCGTACCAGTCGCCGGTGTCGTTGGCCCGGACGTGCTCCGGCGCGAACAGCGCGATCGCCGGGCTCGTCTCGTCGACGATGAACGTCGACAGGCGGCCGGCCGCATTCGCGTCGAGGGCCGCGCCGAGAATTCCTCCCAGCGTGACGTCTCCGTCCCGCGCGAATGTCAGCGCGGCATTCACGCATCCACCACGCAGCGGAAGCCGATGCCGGCGGAGCGGTCCTTGCACGGGGCCATCAGCAGCAGCTTGCCGTGCTGATCGAGGCGATACGCCTGCGGGAAGTACCAGTGCGACGTCTGCGGCTGGTAAGCGGTGCCGCCGCGCAGAATCGCCGCGCGCGTATGCTCGTCGGCGAACTCGCTCGTCCACTGCCATACGTTGCCGACGAGATCGAGCACACCGAACGGGCTCGCGCCGCCGGGATGCGCATCGACGTCGTCCGGCGCGGGCATTTCCCGATCGAGCACGATCGCAGGCGCGCGCGCCGCGTCCCAGTCGTTGCCCCACGGGTACGCACGGCCATCGGCACCCTGCGCCGCGTACTGCCACTCCCATTCGTGCGGCAGTCGCTTGCCCGCCCACGCGGCGTACGCGCGCGCGTCTTCGAGCGACACCCAGGTCACGGGCTTGCGTTCCCAGCCGGCGCGCGGCGCCTGCCCGCTCCAGTGGCGCAGGAAGTTGCGTGCGTCGGCCGGTCGATAGGCGGTGGCGTCGAGAAATTGTTTGAATCCGGCGTTCGTCACCGGGCATTCGTCGATGAAGAATGCGTCCATCTTCAACCGGTGGTGATGGAACCGGCGCGCCGAAGACTCCCACGGGTACTGCACGTCCAGGCCGTCCCAGGTCTGTCCTTCGATCTCGATACCCTGCACGGTGAAGTCGAACTCCCCGGCCGGGATTTTCACCATGCCGGCGGGCGCGCCGGCGGCGCGTTTCGTGGAGTCGATGGCGGTCATCCGCTGCGGCAACGGACGCCACTGCTCGCAGAACGACTGCAGCGGCTTGCGGGCCAGCGTCGCCATCAACTCGAGGAACGCGTCGAGGCCGTCGAGCTGCGCGCCCTTCTCCAGCGCGACGACCGCGCCGAACCCGCGCGGCTCGAGCGCGAACGCACATGTGGCCCGGCCGTCGGCCACCCGCGGCGAGAGCGGCGTGCCATGCCAGGCGTCGTAGTACTTCGTGCCTTCCGCATGCACCACGGGCAGCTGCGGCCCGTCCACCGCGTACTCGTTGCGGTTCACGACCGTCCACAAGGTGACACCTTTGCCCGGGAAGCGGCTCGCGAACACGCCGGCCTGCAGCGTCTTCTCGTACGGCGTCCACTCGGCGCTGACGAGCAGCGCGGCGAACTCCCGCTGAAGCGTCGCAACGCGGCGAATCGTCTCGGCGTCGCGCGGCGTGATCCCGTTCCAGATTCCCCAGACGTTTTCCCAGGCGACGTACCCGATGCCGTTGAAGAACGCGTGCTGCAGATCGTTGTTGCGCTCGCGGCTCCAGCGGTTCTCGATGTTGATGATGTGCCGCGGCTCGAGCCACTTGAGCTTCGCGACGACGGGCACGACTTCGGTGGGGATCTTCTTGCTCCAGCTCTGCACGTTCCACGTGAGGATGTGGTCGCCGGCCTGCGCGGTGGACTCCGGCTCCAGTACCACGGGCCGGCCGACCGCGTCGCAGGCGTCGAAGAACGCGCGCGGAACGCCGCTGTACGTGTCGCCGTTGATGCCGTCCGCGCCCGTCGCCTTGACGAACTCGGCCATGATCTCCCAGTCGCGCCGGGTGCGCGGACGCGTGCCGTTGTCCCAGGGCATCGTCGGCAGGAATACCTTGACACCGCGCCGGTGGAAATCATCGACGACCTTGGCGATGCCGTCGATGCCGCCCGGCAGGTCGTCGATGAGATCGAACTGGTTGCGGTCGTCGACGCCGATGTTCGGGTAGATGTACCAGATCAGCACGCTGTCGATGCCGCCGTAGCGCTGCTCGAGGTCGTCGAGATAACGATCGACGGTGTAGCGGCCCGTCGTCGCGTCGTAGAAGAAGCGGTCCTCCACCATGAGCAGCGCATGGACGAAATTGCGCTGCGACCACTGCAGCTCCTTCCGCCGATAGATCGCGTCGTCGAAGCCGATGCGGATCAGGTGTTCCGTGCGCCACTCGCGCAGGCCCCGCACCCAGTTCTCGGACGCCGCGTTCACGTCGATCATCCAGTGGCCGATGCCCGCGAACGGCCATCCCGGCGCCTTGCCCGGCGTCGGCAGGTACGGCCCCGTCAGCGCATGCGAAAACTTGTAGTCGGTGGTCGATTGAATGGGCTTCATGTTCTGCAGTATGCCGCGAGCATCGATTCCGCGGCGCGGTCGCGGGATTGCTCGCGCAGCAGGGTCTCGACCTCGGCCGACGTGGGAATGCTCGCCTGCGCGCCGATGCGCGTCGTGGCCAGGGCCGCGGCCGCGCTCGCGCGACGCAGCGCGTCCGGCAGGGGGGCGCCGGAGTGCAACGCCGCGACGAGCGCGCCGCAGAAAGTATCGCCCGCGGCCGTGGTGTCCACCGGCTTCACCGCGAACGACGGCTGCAGGACGAATCGATCGCCCTGCCGCGCGCACACGCCGCGCGCACCGAGCGTGACGATGGCGAGCGGAACGTCGAGCGATTTGAGTAGTTCGGCCACCTTGCCGTTCGCGCCCGTCACCCGCCCGAGCTCGTCCTCGTTGACGACGAGCACGTCCACGAGCGCGAGCAGCTCCGCGGAGAGAGCCTGCGCCGGTGCGGCGTTCAACACGACGCGCACACCCTGCTCGCGGGCGCGCCGGGCGAGCGCGAGTACCGTCGGCAGCGGTATTTCGAGCTGCATGAGCAGCGTGCCCACGCCCGCGAAGTCCGGCGCGTTCGCGGCATCCAGCGCGGAGTTCGCGCCCGGCGCCACGGTGATCGCATTCTCCGCGTCGTCCGAGACCACGATGAGCGCGACGCCGGTCGGCTGCGTCGCGCGCACGACGTGCAGCGTCACGCCCGCGTCGCGCAGCGACTTCTCGAGCAGCGGCGCGAACGCATCCGGCCCGAGTGCGAGGAACATGCGCGTCTCGGCGCCGCCCGCGCGCGCGCAGGCCACCGCCTGGTTCGCGCCCTTCCCGCCCGGGATCAGCGCGAGGTCACGTCCCAGCACCGTCTCGCCCGGCCCCGGCACGTGCGGGGCCCGGACGACGAAGTCGAGGTTGGCCGATCCCGCGACCAGGATCGCAGCGCGAGTCTCCATGGGCTTCCACGGCTCAGAAATCGTAACGGTACGTCAACGATACCGTCCGGCCGCGGCCGGCGAAGTAGTTGCGGAAGAAGTCGATCTGCGAGAACGAGAGGAAATAGTACTTGTCGCCGAGATTCTCGACACCCAGCGAGAACGACCCGGCCTTCTCCGTCTCGTAGTTCACGGTGAGATCGAACAGCGTGTATCCGCTCGTGTGCTCTTCCTGAGGGCGTCCCTCGTTGATGTCGCGACCCAGGTACGACGTCGAGCTGAGCACCACCGAGGCTTCCGGCACGAAGCGCCAGTCCACGGTGGCGTTGATCTTGTCGGGGCTCATGTTCGTCACGCCCATCACGATGTTGAGCGGGCCGTCCGGAGCGCCGGGGGTCGTGGTCTTGCCCTTGGCGTGCGCATACACCGCGCTGAAGCGGAGGTTGTCGAGTGCGCGCCACTCGGCCGTGCAGTCCACGCCCTTGATCTCGACGGGCGCGCGGTTGAGCACGAAGTCCTGTGTCACCGGATCGACGGACAGCGAGGCACCGAGGTCGGATTCCGACTCGTAGTACGACGCTCCGAGAGTCACCGGTCCGCCGCGCCAGTTGAAGCCGATCTCCCTGTTCTCGAAAACAATCGCCTGCAGGTCGAGGATGCCTTCGACCGACTGCCCCGGCCGGTTGATGTTGCGCAGGGGAATACCGATGTTCGGCAGCGTGAATCCCTCGCTGTAAGAAGCGAACGTCGAGAACCCGCCGCCGACGCGCCAGACCACGCCCAGGTTGGCGAGGTCATCCTCGTAATCGATCGTGCCGCCCTGCACGGCGGCGCGATTGCGGAAGAAGGTCGTCGTGTAATCGTCGACATCGATCTCGCCATCTTCGCGGCGGACGCCGCCCGCGAGCGTGACGGGGCCGATGTCGTACGAGAGCTGCAGGTACGGCCCCACGCTCGAGTAATCCATCGGCGGGACCCAGATGCGGTCGGTGAGCGCGAGGCGCTGCTGCGTCTGGTCCCGCACCGCGTCCACGCCGACGTGCAGCTCGAGACCCGTGACCGAGAATACGTCGGGGCGCGTCCACGACGTGCGCACGCCCCGCTTTTCCGAGACGATCTCGGACTGATCGACGAGCTGCCCGATCGGGGCAATCAGGGGATCCTGTCGATCCGCGCCGTTGTCGCCGGGGAAGCGCATCGCCTGGTCGGCCTTGTAGGCGTCCGCGGTGAAGCTGCCGCCGAACAGGCTGTCGTTGCGATACGTGACGACGTACTGCTCGAAGTCGTTGAACTCCGTGCCGCCGATGTCGACGCCACCCGTGCCCAGCGGCGGTCCCGGCTCGGCCGTGTCGGAGAGACCCGTGGCGCGATTGCCCTGGACCCAGTGATAGTTGCCCTTGCTCTTGAGCTTGTACTTGCTCGCCGAGAACTGGATGCGCTGCGAGTCATCGGTGCCGAAGTTGGTGCCGGCCTTCAGGAAGAAGTTGCTGGACTTCGAGTCGGCGACCGAGCTCGAGGCCGAGAGGCCGATGCGCCGGCCATTGGCATCGTAGGTGATGCCGCGGTCGCCGAACGTGGCGACGAACACGGCATCGAAGGCATCGCTCTTGTGCGCGACGTTCACGCCAGCCTTCCACAAATCACTGTCGCCTTCGAACTGCGAGCCGAAGCGCGTGATGACGCTGACCTTGGTGCCATCCTCGCTGGGTGATTTCGAGATGTAGTTGATGATGCCGCCCGCGGCGCCGATGCCTTCCACGGCCGACGGTCCGTTGATCACCTCGATGCGGCTCACGGTGTCCATGTCGGTGAACGCGCCGTTGCGGCTGCCGTCACGAATGGGCGTGCTCTGCGGGATGCCATCGAAGAGACGCAGCGGCACACGGCCGCGCAGCGTTTCGCCGATCGTGTTCATGGCCTGCGACGACTCCGAGTACCCCGGCACGGAGCGCGCGAGCACCGCGGTGGCGTCATCCGTGATCGTGACCGAGCGTTCCACGTCCGCGGGCGCGACGACGTTGATGGCGCCGGGGATGCGGTCGACCGCTTTCGCGGTGCGCGTGCCCGTGACGATGACGACCTGTTCGTCGTCGCTGGCTTCGTCGGCGGCCGCGTTGTCCGCTTGTTGTGCCTGCGCCGCAGAGGCGGCAGCGGCGACCATGAGCGCGTGGATGCTGGAACGCAAAAGAGTGTTCATCTGACTTTTCCCCCCGGTATCAGGCTTGTGCGCCCAATCTAGGCAGCCGCCGGGGGGAATAGAACCGAGTGCCGGTATGTTCACACACCATAAATTGTTTGTTATGGAGCGTTGTCGATGCTCTCTTGCAACAACACCTGCACGAGGCGCATCCGCACGCTGCCGCGCGACCAGATCACGCCGATTCGCCGC
>CADEED010000054.1 GCA_902826225.1 uncultured Pseudomonadota bacterium
ACAGCCCCGAACGCGTCATCCTGCTTATTCGCCGCAATCGCGCACGCCTTGCGGAAATTGAGGACAGCGAATTTGATCACGAGGAGGCTGCACTCCTTCGAAAGAGCTTGCTTCGCTGGCGAACCAATCTCGAGAAGGATCTCGTGGTCATGGAACTGGCGCTTGCTGCGCCCGACTGCCCGCAGGAAGCTCGAGACTTTTACGCCAGCATGAAGCTGCTGCTGGATGAATTCGACAGTGCGAAACTGGCTAGTTAGTCGACTTTGCTTTGTGGCAGTTCGTTAGTCATTTCAAACCCAGCGGATTCGTCAAATATCTCGCCTGTGAGGGGATTTCGGGATCCGAAGCGCACGCGGCCGGTTGGGTATCTCTGGCGCACCAGTTCATGAAGCGCCGACATCGATGCCAAGCTCGGAACATCCGTAGTCACGGCTATTGTCCCGCCGAACTGGTTCTCGGGCGCGAATGCGAATCGACCCGTTCCTTTGTGGACGAACGTGACGTTCGTGAAGGTACAGCGGTCGAAGAGTTTGCCATCCACCACCACGCTTTCGTTCAAATAGTGGTGACTGAATACGCGCTCAAGCCGAGTGTCCCATTTGGGCGTTTCGCACTTCGCAATCGTTGGATCTACGGTGCAGTCCTTCTTTTTTTCCAGGAAATCTATCTGCCCTTGCTTGGACTCAAGTTGGCTGGAGTATGCCCAGTGGAAGGCGCCCCACATCGGGACGCTTGCCGCCAGCACGGCGAGAGAGAACGGAAGCGGTGCTTTCCTAACTATCGCGAACTGGACTTTGCGCGACGATGGATCATCAGAGTCGTCATGCATATGCCCACCCCCTCACAAGGTGCTACTACGAAGGTGTTCAGGCGCGCGCAATCGCATCGTACGCATGGAGGTAGACGCTGTTTCGGCCGTGACATCGAACACGAAAATCAGTCGACGTGTGTGGAAGTTGGTAGAAGACGACGCCGGAGAGCTTTGGCGGCTCTTTGATTCGGATTTCATCGCCTTTACCTATGAGAGGAACTTGCCATAGTCCGCCGCCGCTCAAGCCATTTAGTTTGTCTGGGACATTTGTTCTGTTCGTCAAACTAACAGGAATTTCGAAATAGTCGAAGCCCGCGACATCGGGCCGTCGATCAATCAGCCCGAGCAAGGTTGTATTGTGAAATTCCGTGACGATGGCTTCTGGTATACGTCGCGATTTTATTGATTCTTCAAAGAAGCCGTTCGTAGCCCAAGGTGTGAGGTGGTCGGGTTCCGGCGAGGTAAGCATCGATTCTCGATACGCCGCCAAGTCGAAAAACCGCCGAGCGGCGCGAATGCTGGCGGCGACCGGTTCGTGAATCAGTACCGCCGCCAGGTCTGGTCCTATAGCCGGATCGTCGCCCCTTGGTAGTTTCACTACTGTGAGCGCTGTTCGATCGATGCTCGAATGCTGGAAGGAGGGCTGGTATAGCACGCCGATCCGACCTTCTCTTGGGAGGTCTTCGACAACATGGGCCGCCGTGAGAACGGCATGCCGATTCCCAATTCTGACAAGTGTTCCGGAACCGACGAGTTCGATTCGGCGGTCGGGGCGATGGCGAACATAACGAGTGAACGCAATTGCGTGTTCACTGATCCGCGTGGCGATGTCGACGCGCAGCGCCTGCGGTATGTCAGCAAACTTCATAGGTTCGCCCGTTGAGGAGAGTGACCTTCTGAGATTCTGTCACTCAGCGGGAAAATGTGACGGCGTTTCGTCTGGACCTGTGCATTGTCGGCAACCGCCGTGACCGCGCGGCGCTCTTTCTCTGAGCGCCGAGCATTGGTCATCGTCTAGGCGCGAACGCCACCCATCTCAATCGGGACCGCAAACCGAGTCGATTCATCCATCGGGGCCAAGTCCGGCACACCACCCGAAAGGGCGTTGCCAAGGAAGTGCGTAAGGATCGACGAGAACGCCGCAACAACGTTTTCGTCTTCCGTCGCAATCACCGCCGACAGATGGCCATGCACGATGTTCTTCTGCGGCGCTCCCTCGCGGAAGTCGGCCTCGTAGTCCGTGTCGCGTGCGCCGGCCGCCTCCAGTTCGCGAAGCATGGAAACTGCCCGACGTTGGCCTTCAAGCCAAGCGGCGGCATCTAGGATAGTGTTGGACGTCGACATGATGATCTCCTTGGATGGGCGTCAGAATCGTTGCTTGCGTGGCTATTTTGCGGGACCTCATCGTTCGAGTTTCGGGAGTATTTTCCCGAAGTGGAGACGCCCAACCGTGGCCGATTTGCGGGGGAGCTAGGCTCTGTGTCGCCAAACCGTCGCATCGACTTGCTGGCAGTTGCAGAACGAGTTGCAGTTGGTGTGCGGTGGCGGCCAATTCAGCGCCATTCGATGGGGCCGTCGACCGTGAGGCGGGAAAAAAATACCGTGATTACATGTGTGTATACGTGCGAGGCGAACCAGCTGCCGCGCGCCTCGCAGGACTTGAAAACCGGCAGCCCCTCACGGGGCTCGTGGGTTCGAATCCCACCCTCTCCGCCACTTCGGACGTACCTGACACGGTGACGTTGCCGATACGTACAAGCGGATTGCCGCGCCAGGCCTAATCTCCGACGATGAAAGCCATCCTCCAAGCAACGCTCGCCGCGATCATCTCCGGAGTCGTCGTCGGCGCCCTGTTGGCCAAGAAAGTCCAGATCGACGTCCGCCGCTGAGGGTTGTCATCCGCTGACGACGTGGCATCGTGTCGGCCCCATGCGGCCGCTCTCGATGCTCATGCTCGTCCTCTCGACGGGTGCCACGTTCGCGCAGACGCCTTCCGAAGAAGACGAGGCCGTCGGCGCCTCCGTCAATTACGTCTTCGCCACCGACCTCGGGTCGGGGGTCTACGAGCTCGACGGCCGAACCCTCCAGATCTACCGCTACTCGTACCGCAAGGAATTGCGCGAGCCCGCCCCGGGACGCGTCGGCGCGCGGTTCGTGCTGCCCGTGACGGCGGGCTTCTTCGACTTCGATCCGGTCGACGTGATCGCGGAGGGGCCGCCCACGCGGGTCGACAGCTTCAGCGTGGTGCCCGGCGTCGAGCTCGACTATCTACTGAGGGACGACTGGCACCTCATCCCGTATGCGCGCGCGGGCTTCAGCGTGGCCTCGAGCAGCGTCGATGGCTGGCTGTACGGAATCGGCCTCAAACTCGAACGCGAGGCGGATTTCCACGGCTGGAATGCCTACGTGCGCAGCGAGCTCGCCTACTCGGGTGTCAGGTACCGACACGAGACACCCGACGACGAGTTCGTGCGGCTGCGCCAGGCGTTCGATCACACGCGCGGCACCGGCTGGCGAGTGCGAAGCAAGGAGATCGAGATCGGCTGGTACGCGATCTTCGACGTGGTCGTGGATCCGCCCACGGCGCCGCTGGCGGCCGTCGAGAAGGCCCCGATCCAGGCGGAATTCGGCATCACGTTCTCCAGCCGTCCACGCTTCAAGATCTGGCGCTTCGACGCGCCCCGCCTCGGAATCGGCTATCGACTGGCGGGTGAGCTGTCGGCGTGGCGCCTGGTGATCGGCGCGCCGTTCTGAACTTCAGTCCGTGAGCGATCCGCAGTTCACGTTGATGACCGCGCCCGTCGTCGCGGTGGCACGATCGGAGGCGACGAAGGCGGCGAACTCGGCAACCTCCGCCAGTGTCGGCAGCCGCCCGAGCAAGGTCGCCGTGCGGCCGCGCTCGGCGAGCAGCTCCTGCAAGGGGATGCCGATGTTCCGCGAGGCATCCTCGAAGACTTCGCGCGCGCCGGAGAGGGCGACGGCGTCGGGCAGCGCGTCGGGCCGCAGGCACACGCAGCGCACGCTCGAGCGGCCCAGCTCCGCGGCGAGCAGCCGCGAAAAGGCCTCCGTGGCGGCGGAGAACACGCCATTCGCGAGAAATCCCCTGCCGGCCCAGCGGCCGCCGGGCGTGGTGAGGCTCACGATGACACCACCGCGATCCACCATGTGGCGCGCGACCGCCTGCGCCGGGATGAACAGGGAGCGCGCAGTGGCAGTGATCGGCTCCTCGAACTCGGCGAGCGTCGTGTCCAGGAACTCCTTTCCCTGCACGTGTGCGATCAGGATGGCATTCAGCATGATGTCGATGCCGCCGGCCTCGCCCGCGACGGCGTCGGCGTGCGCGCGCACGGCAGCCTCGTCGAATATGTCGAGCTCGGCGACGCGCGCGCGCCCTCCGGCGGCCCGGATGTCGTTGGCGACCGTGTCGAGCTTGGCGCGGGTGCGGCCCGCCAGGTAGACGCGCGCACCCTCGCGCGCGAACACACGTGCGCAAGCGCCTCCGATGGCGCCGCCACCGCCGTAGATCACGGCGACCTTGTTGGTAAGCAGGGCAGTCACGGGCGAGGGCTCCTTTCGAAGAGTTCGACGAGACGGGTGAGGCCGGATTCCCAGCCGGCGCGGTGCGAGGGCGGGGCGCCATCCGGCAGTTGCTCGTGCGTCACGATGACCTCGGTGCGGCCGTCGCGCTCGAAGAAGTCAACGGTCACCAGCGATTCGCGCTGCTCAGTCGCATTCGAGATCCAGGTGAACACGAGTTTGCGCGGACGATCGATGACCCGGTAGACGCCGTGATGCGGGTAGTCCTCGTCGCCGTGCATCGTGATGCGGTAGCGGCCGCCGACCCGCGCGTCGACTTCGGCCGCCGTGCTGCGGATCGTGCCCGGCCGCATCCAGGTCGCAAGCGCGATCGGATCTAGCCACGCGTCGAAGATGATGTCGGGAGGAGCGGCGATGGTACGGCGCACGACCACCGCGGCGCAGGCGAGGGCGGAATTCATCCCCGCCTCCGCTGGTCCTTCAGCTTCTTCCGGACGAACTCGTCCAACGCCGCGAGGCGCGCGTCCCAGAATCGGCGGTAGTGCTCGATCCAGTCCGCCGCGGCCGCGAGCGGCGCGGCGTCGAGCGACAGCACGTGGTCGCGGCCGACGATCGAGCGCCGCACCAGACCCGCGCGCTCGAGCATCCGGATGTGCTTGGAGATCGAGTTCAGCGAGATCGGGAATTCGCTCGCGATGTCGGTGACCCGCGCCTCGGCGTGCGCGAGGCGGGCGAGGATGGCGCGGCGAGTGGGATCGCAAAGCGCGTTGAAAATGCCGTCCAGAGCGGCAGATTGACGTTCACCCATATGGGTGAATATCGCCTCCCGCGGCCCTGCGAGTCAACTACAGATCGATCTTGATGCTCACGGGGCAGTGGTCCGACCCCATGACGTCCGCGTGGATCTTCGCTTCCTTGACCTTCTTGCGGATCGAATCGGACACGAGCACGTAGTCGATTCTCCATCCCACGTTGCGCGCGCGCGAGTTGGCGAAATGCGACCACCAGGAGTAGTGGCCGTTGCCTTGAGTGAACAGGCGAAAGGTATCCGCGAAACCCGCGTCCACGAAGTTCTGGAATCCTTCGCGTTCTTCGTCCGTGAAGCCCTTCTTGCCGCGGTTAGGTTTCGGGTTCGCGAGATCGTCCTCGGTATGCGCGACGTTCAGATCGCCGCAGAAGATCACGGGCTTCTTCTTCTCGAGTAGTTTGACGTAGGCGAGGAACGCCGGGTCCCAGTGTTCGTGCCGCAGCTTCACGCGCGAGAGGTCGTCCTTCGCGTTCGGTGTGTAGACGGTGACGGCGTGGAACTTCTCGTACTCGGCGGTCACCACGCGGCCTTCGTTCCACGAGTCGCGCTTGAGCTCGTCGGCGAACGTGAACTTCTTCGCGAAGCTGTCGGGAAATCCGTTCACCACCCTGATCGGCTCCTGGCGCGAGAAGATCGCGGTGCCGGAGTAGCCTTTCTTCTCGGCCGAGTTCCAGAACTCGTGGTAATCCGGCAGGTCTATCTCGGCCTGGCCCTTCTCGGCTTTCGTTTCCTGCAGGCACAGGATGTCGGGTTTGTGCTCGGCGATGAACTTCTGAAAGGTCCCTTTTTTCACGACGGCGCGGATGCCGTTCACGTTCCACGAGTAGAATTTCATGGTGCGAAGTATAGCGGGGTGAAGCGGATGGAAATCACGGGCGGATGTCTCTGTGGCCAGGTGCGATTCGTCCTTTCGGAAGCGCCGATCGCCATGCGCGCGTGCTGGTGCCGCGACTGCCAGTATTTCGCCGCGGGCAATGCCACCATCAACGTGGTATTCAAGAGCGCCGCGCTGCGGGTCGAGGGCGAGCTCAAGGACTACGAGAGCGTCGCCGCCAGCGGCAGCCGCATGCATCGGCGGTTCTGCCCACGGTGCGGGACGCCCGTGTTCAGCGCATCCGAGGCGCGTCCGCATCTGGTGATCGTACGCAACGGGGCGCTCGACGATACGGCGCTGCTCAAGCCGTCCGCGACCATTTGGGTCGCGTCGGCCCCGCAGTGGGCCTGGATCGATGAAACCCTGCCGCGGCATGCCGGCCAACCGCCGCCGGTTGCATGATCGTCCCGAAATCGGCCTAATCTCGTGCATTCGTGACAGAGCGCAAATCCAGGGATTTCGGCTCCGCGCGGCTGTGGTCATGGCTCGAGAAGAGTCTGCAGCGGCGGTTCCTGTTCGCGGCGATTCTCGCAGTAGTCGCGGCGACGCTTCATTGGATCATCTCTCCGATGACCCAGGGGCGGGTCACCTTCATCTTCTTTCTGCCCGCCATCGTGCTGGCGACGCAGGTGGCGGGCCGCGGTCCGGGCATCATGGTCGCCCTCATCGGGCTCGCGAATTCCGCGCTCATGAAGCCCGCGGAATCGCTGCTGATCTGGAACTCGGCCGAGCAGGTGGCGCTGATCTCCTCGGCGATGGCGGCCGCGCTCGTCGTGATGGTCGGCGAGTACTACCGTTCGATCTCGCGCCGGCAGCTCACGGACCTCAACGACCTGCACGAGCTCTCCGCGGCGCTGTCTTCGGTCCCGCGCCTGCCCGAACAGCTGCAGCTCATTCTCTCGACGTATGCGCGCATGCTGGGCGCGAGGTTCGGTCTCATCACGATCTTCGATGCCACGCGGGGTTCGCTCGAGATCGCGGCGAGCGTCGGACTGTCGTCGAAGACGCTCGAAGCGGTGCGCGGCGCCGCCGCGGAAGGCCGGACGCCGAGCGCGCTCGCCTGCGCCGACAACGCGCGGCTGATCGTCGAGGACATCCAGGCCGATCCACGCGTGGAAAGCGTGCGTGAACTCGCGCGCGCGGAGAACGTGCGCGCGCTGCATGCGACGCCGCTCGTGGGGCGCGACGGCCGGTCGCTGGGGGCGATCACCGTCTATTTCGAAAGCCCGGCGCGACCGACCGAGCGCGACATCCGCGTCGCGAACATCTGCGCACGGAAGGCCGCGGTTTTCATCGAGCGCGCGCGGGCCGAAGAGCTGGTCGGCGAACGTGATCGGCGCTTCCAGGCCGTGCTGGAGGCGGCGGCCGTGCCATTCCTCATCTTGTCACCCGTCCGCGACGTGGCCGGACGGATCTTCGACTTCCGGTTCTTGTACGTGAACACCGCTGCGTCCGAAGTCCTGCGGATGCGGGCCGACGATTGCATCGGCAAGCCGGTGCGCGAGGTGCTGCCGCACGCCTGGGACGACCCCGGGCGTCTCGAGATGTACATCGAGGCGCTTGCACGCAACGAAGTGCGCGAGATGGAACGGCAATCGGCGGCCGACGGCAACCACGCCTGGTTTCACATCGTCGCCTCACCGCTCGAAGGCAACATCGCAGTCTGGTTCGCGGACATCACGCAGCGCAAGCGGTACGAGCGCGAGCTCCTCGAAGCCGACCGGCGCAAGGACGAATTCCTGGCGACACTGGCGCACGAGTTGCGCAACCCGCTCGCGCCGATCCGCCAGGCCGCGCGCATCGCGAGCAACGAGAACGCGACCGACGCCCAAAAGCGCTGGTCCAACAACGTCATCGAGCGGCAGGTGCAGCACATGTCGCTGCTGCTCGACGATCTGCTGGACGTCTCGCGCATCACGCACGGCACGCTGCAACTGCGCAGGCAGCCGACGGACCTCCAGTCCGTGCTCGCGGCGGCCATCGAAACGGCGCGACCGATCATCGACGAGCGCCGCCACCAGCTGCATCTCGACGTTCCCGAGGAGTTGCGCGTCAACGGCGATCCGTTGCGGCTCGCGCAGGTGCTGTCGAATCTGCTGACGAACGCGGCGAAGTACACGAATCCCGAGGGCACCATCCGCGTGCAGGCGCGCCTCCACGAGGGCGAAGTACTCATCTCGGTCGAGGACTCCGGCATCGGCATCGCCCACGAGGACCTGCCGCGGGTGTTCGGCATGTTTGCCCAGGTCGGATCGGCGCAGGAGCACAGTGCCGGCGGCCTTGGAATCGGCCTGGCGCTCGCGAAGGGCATCGTCGAGATGCACGGGGGAAGGATCGAGGCGGCCAGTGCGGGCCTGGGACAGGGCAGCCGGTTCACGGTGCGCCTGCCCGCGATGGTCGCCGGCGAGCTGTTCCCGGCCGAAACGACGGCGCTGAGCGGCAGATCGCTGCCTAACAAGCGCATCCTGCTCGCCGACGACAATCGCGATGCGGCGGACAGCCTCGCGATCATTCTCAGGCTCGAAGGGCACGAGGTCGACCTGGCGCACGATGGTCTCGAGGCCTTGCGCATCTTCGGTGCCCGTCCGCCGGACGTGGGCCTGCTGGACATCGGCATGCCGAATACCAACGGGTTTGAAGTGGCACGGCAGATCCGCGGGGCGCCGGGTGGCCGTGACGTGCTGTTGATCGCGATCACGGGCTGGGCGCAGGACAGCGACAAGGCGCAGTCACGCGCGGCCGGATTCGATCATCACCTGACGAAGCCGATCCAGCCGGAGGCGCTCATCGAGCTCATCGCGCAAGGTCGAAAGGCGCAGGCCTAGCTACCGATCCAGAGCAGCTGCCACTGACATGCGCAACCGGCTCGCACGCTGCCAAGCAGGTCTCCATGGTGCAGCCCGTCATCTGCCATGCGGGCCGCGCACATCGAGGCGGTGAGAATTCGTCGCCGGGTCACAGCTGGGATCTCAGCAGCAAGGCGAGGCGCTCGTTCACGCGGCGGCCGAATTTCCGGTTGCGCCACTTCTTGAGCATCATCCGGCGGGATTTCAGGATGTCGGCGTCGATGAGCGCGGTCTGCTTCTCGGCGAGCTCGCTGCTGAAGACGTTGAGATTCGCCTCGTCGTTCAGGCGGAACGAGCGGTCGTCGAAATTCGCCGAGCCGACCGAGCTCCACACGCCGTCGATGACCAGCACCTTGCAATGCATCATCGTCGGCTGGTATTCGAAGATCTGGATGCCGGCCTGCAGCAGTGCGCCGTAGAGACCTTGCGCCGCCCAGCGGCCGACGCGCGCATCGGTGTAGCGGCCGGGCACGACGATGCGCACGCGCACGCCGCGGCGCGCGGCCGAACACAGCGCCTCCACCGTGAGCTTGTCGGGTACGAAGTACGCGTTCTCGATGTCGATGGTCGATTTCGCCGCCGTCAAGGCCAGCAGGACCATCAGATGCATGCTCTCGGAGCCGCCGACCGGTGAGCTGCCGAACATCTGCGCATCCATGTCGCCGCAGTGCGAGAGCTTGGGGAAGTATTCGGCGCCGTGCAGCACGCGGCCGGTCGCCTTGATCCAGTTGTCGACGAACACCGCCTGCATCTGCGCGACCACCGGGCCCTCGGCGCGGAAATGGCTGTCTCGCCACGCGGGCATGCCCTTCAGCCCGTCCTTCCATTCGATACCCATGCCGACGCCGCCGGTGAATCCGACCTTGCCGTCGACCACGAGCAGCTTGCGGTGCGTGCGGTTGTTGAGACGGCCCAGGTGATACCAGGACGGAGGGTGGTAGACGTGCAGGTCGCAACCCGCCTCTCTCGCGGCGTGCAACAGGGCCTGGTTCATCGTGCGCGAGCCCAGCCAGTCGAGCAGCATGTGGACCTGCACGCCGCGCCGGGCGGCATTGGACAGTTCCTCGACGAACGTCGCGCCCACGCCGTCGCGGAACACGAACGTCTCGAACGAGATGTTCGTCTGCGCGGTGCGGATCGCGTTGAGCATCGCCGGGTAGATCTGCTCGCCGTTCACGAGCGTGTCGATCCTGTTGCCGGAGACGAGCGGGGGCCCGAGCAGGATGCCCAACGCCCGGCGGAAGTCGGCGTCGGCGCTCGTGTACAACCGACGGGGTCGATAGAGCAGGCGCTTCTCGGTCGTCGCGAGATTCGCGGCGAGGGCGATCACGAAGGCCGTGACCAGCAGCGTGGTGATGACGATCGCGAGGATGGACACGTCTAATGACTGGCCGAGCGGTTCACCGCGCCATGATAGCCGTCTGGATTGTTAGCGCGCGATGCGCGTGACCGGGGCGGACGCCTTGGCCATCGATGCGGGTTTGATCGCGGGTTTCGGCGCCGAAGCGCGGGAACGTCGCAGATAGCGCGGATGCCATTTGTCCATGGGGGCGAGGAAATCGCCGACGACGCGCCACTCGGGCTTGTGCTGCGCGGCCACCTTGAGCGCCACGAGCACCGGCGTCGCGAGCAGTATTCCCGGAATGCCCCAGAATCCGTATCCGAACCAGACGGCCAGCAGCACGACGAGCGCGTTCATCTCGAATCGCCGGCCGACCGTGAGCGGCTGCACGAGCTGGCCCTCGATCAGGTGCAGCACGACGAATGCGCAGGGCGGTGCCAGCGCGCGGCCGAGGTCGGGGAAAGTGATGAGCGCCGCGCCGGCGATGATGAAGAAGGCGGCGATCGGGCCGAGATACGGAATGAAGTTGAACAGCGCCGTCATCACACCCCACAGGATGGCGTTCGGCAGGCCGAGAAACATCATCGTGATCGCGGTGGCGACGCCGAGTCCGAGATTGATGACGGCGACCGTCGCGAAGTAGCGGCCGACTTCGCTGCGGATGGATTCGGTGATCCGCAGCGAACGCGCGCTCGTTTCGGATCCGGATAGCGAAGCGCCCATGCGCGCGAGCAATGGCGGTCCGCCGAGCAGGAAGAACAGAGTGAGCGGGATGACCGTGAGACCCGCCACGACGTTCTTCGTGAGCGCGAGCGCGGTGCTCTCGCCGGCCACCGGGGTGACGATAGCGGGCTTCCCGCTCACGACGGAGCCACCGGAGGTGAGTTGTCCCGCGCGCTGCGCGAACGCGTCGACGCGCTCGAACATCTCACGCAGGGGACGGAGGCGGGGATCGATCTGTCGCATGGTCTGCGGCGCACGAGCCAGCCACTCGGTGGCGGGCCCCCACACGGAGTTCAGCGCGTATGCGGTCGAACCCAGCACGGCGGCCATGACGATCGCGACGGCCACGCCGCGCCGGATCTTCCAGTGTTGCAGCCGGTCGACCGCGGGCGTCAGCAGGATGGCGAGGAACAGCGCCACCGCGACGGGGATGAAGACGTCCCGCGCGAAATACAGGATCGCGCCCAATCCCATGATCGCGACGTGCCAGACGGCCTTGACGAGTTTGGGATCCGGACCGGCAGGTACCATGGCCGCGAATGTGTGCGATTCGCGGCAGATCGGACAGGTGCAGGCATGCGGCTCGTACCGCATTTTTGGCGCGGGCCGAAGTAGGCGAAATCCGACAATCCCGCGGGAAGCCGGAAAGCCAGCCGGTCAGGCGAAGAGCAGGATGCCGGCGATCGCGGATGCCACGCCGAAAGCGATGGCAGTGAAATTCGCGATGCTGTGGACGCGCTGGACCGACATGGAGATTTCCCGGAGGTTGGATGTACCCGTGCAGCCTACCCCGGCCGGCCCCGCGCGCAATGCCCCGCGATCCCGCCGATCCCCATAGGCATCCTCCGACGCGTTCGGCGTTCTCGAACTACTCGCGCGGCGCCGGCAAGGTTGTTAGGCGCGTCCGGCGCGCGGCGGTAGCGGCGGAATGCGCGGATTATTCCCGTGATTTTCGCAGGCGCCGCGGCCGTGAGGGCACGGGCGGCGGGAACTTCGCGGCCTTGAAATCTGTCAGACTCGATGAATGAAAGGGCGGCACGCAGCGGCATTGCTCTGCGTGCTCGGCATGCACGTCCTGCTGTTGCTGGCGCTCCTCGGCCTCGACGTCGACCTGCGGGACGTGGACGACGTCTACACCTTCACCAGCGAGCCGATCACACTGGACCTCGGGCCGATCGAAGCGGACCGGCCGCCGGTGGTCGCCAACGCCATCACCCTGACCCCGCCCGATACCCCGCGGAAGCCGGGCGCTGTGCGGTCCACCCCGCCTGCGACTGCCGAGGCGCCCGCCGTGACCCCGCCGGCGCCGCCCGCGCGCGTCGACTGGCCGATCGAAGGCCGGAAATCCGCCGCCCGGGTGCTGGCCGCCGAGCGGGAGGCGGAACGGATCGCGAAGATGTTCTCCGGGCCGGACGGAACCTGGGCGTCGCTCACCAAGCGCGAGCGCTCGCGCGTCAAGAAATTCCGCTGGAAGCCCAACATCGACGGCCTGGAGTACGACGACAAGGGCAACGCGATCTACCACATCAGCGACGGCTGCGTGCTCGTGAACATGGCGTACATCGGCTGCAAGATCGGCAAGGCGAAAGTCCACGGCGACCTGTTCAACGACATGAAGCTCTACTTCGACGAGCAACGCCTGCCGCTCACGGATGAAGGAAACGGGACGGAGCCCGAGGCGCTGCGCCCGGCCAACTGAGACTACTCCGAGCGAGCCAGCTCGGTGGCCGCCCGGTCTCCACGCTCGACTTCCTCCCAGCCCTGGTCCCAGTTGTCGACCTCGAAGCGGCGCGTCATCGGGAAGTTCGCCGGCCGCAGGTACTCGAAGCGCTTGTCGAAGTCCATCTTGGTCGCATAGCGCGGCTCGGTCTCGAGGATGGTGCCCGCGGTGAGGCTGCCCAGGATGTGCAGCGTGCCCGGCTTCGTGCGATCGACGGCTTCGATGCAGAACCGCCGGCGTGCGAACAGCGCCGCGTGGATGTGCAGGTCGCCGACGCCGGTGATGCGCGCGGTCGCGATGCGGATGTCGCGGCCGGAAATCAGCGCGAGGAAATCGCGTGACAGCAGCGAGTCGCGCGGATCTTTCGCGTAGACGAGGTCATTCTCGATCTCGATGTCGGACGGCGAGTAGACGGTGTACATGCCGTTGACCGTACCGGACACGTACAGCCTGGCGCTCTTCCCGGCGATCAGGTAACGCGGCCGGTCCGACGGCGGCGCGCGCTCGAGCGCGCCTTCGCCATTCGCCGCGCGCCAGACGAAACTGCCGTCCGAATTGAACAGGATGCGGGTATCGACGCCGAAGACGAGACGATCGGCCGGATCGCCCGCGCCGAGCACGTCGGGCATGTCGCGCGGCAGGGTGACGCGCTCGGTGCGCGTTTCGACGCCGCCCTGGAACACGTCCTTGTTCCGCTTACGCATGACCGGTTCGTCCGTCACCTTCGCCGCCGCCGTCGTCACCTTGCCGAAGAACTTCGGGCCGATGCCGTTGTTGAACGCCAGCCCGATCTCGGTGTTGCTGTGGAAGCGGCCTTCGATCGTGTCGTCGTGCAGGCGGATGTTCGGGTCCCAGGTGTTCACGAGCTGCGTGAAGTGCGAGAACGCGAGGCGCTTTAGCGAGAGGCGCGTCTTCATCCGCTTGCCCTCGTTCTCCGTCATGATTTCCGCGACGACCTGCTCGAGGCCCGTGCTGTCCGCCGCGGGCTGCCGCGTGACGCGCGCCGAGTACTGCCGGCCATCCTGCGACCAGGTGAGCTCGGTGTTCGTGAGGTTGGTGTCGAGCAACTGCTGCGCGAGCTTCTGCACGTTCTTCGTCAGCATCACCTGCTCGGGCTTTTCGATCACCTGCATCGCGGGATCGGGTTCATTGACGGTCGCGACCTGCTGGCCAGACTCGCTCGTCGTGGTGATCAGCGTGCCGGAGGACTCCGTCGACGCCTCGGAGGCGTAGGCCTCGCGGCTGTCGGCCTCGACGAGATCGGGCGTCTGTTCGACGAGCGGAACCTGGTCCGCGACCATCGGCGCGTCCACTGTCTGGGATGCCGTGCCCGGGTCGTCGAGCACGTCTTCGACGGGTTCCGGCGCGGGCTGTGGCAACGCGGCCTCGGTGAACTCCTCGCTGCTCGGTCCTTCGCGGGTCTCGAGCTGGACGGACAGCTCGGGCACGTTCATGTCGTCGCTGCCGGAGACGTACAACGTGGCGCCGAAGATGAGGAAGAGGGCGAGGTGAGCGCCGCCGGAGATTGCGAGGGTGGTGGTGATGTCGCGATGCGGGAGGAAGCGCGCACGCGCACGCGACCAGAACCCGACCGGCACCTCGGGCCCCATCTCGGCGAACACGGCGGGTGAGGACACCCGGGACCTCCGCTTGTTCTTGTCTCCCTCGCCGTATCTTGCGCCTCCGGCGCCATTCCGGTCAGGGTTTTTGCAGCGCGCTCGGATCGCCGCTGGGAGGTGGCGCACGGTCCGTCGCGGCCGGCGGCCCCAGGATTTCGGTGAACAATGGTTTCAGCGCGTCGGCCCACACCTGGTACGCGTTCGCGGTGAAGTGCAGGCCGTCGTGCATCATGCCCGGACGTAACGTGTTGTCGGCGAAGGCGAGGCGGTCGTTGATGTTGACGTAACGCACCCGCTTCCCGTCGGCCAGCGCGGCGATCCGCCGGTTCGCGGCGTCGATCACGGGCATCACGTCGATGTTGTCGTTCCGCGGAGCGATGCCGGTGAGGATGACCGTGGCCGCGGGCGCGCGCGTCCGGATCTCGCGGACGACGGCGGTCACGCCATCGGCCACTTCACGCCCGCGCGTGTCCGCGTTCCCGAGCGGCGAAAGACGTCCCACGTTGTTCGTTCCGGCCATGAGCACGACGATTTTCGGATGGACGCCGTCGAGCTCGCCGTTCCGCAGGCGCCAGAGGATGTTCTGCGTCTTGTCACCGCCCCAGCCGAAATTGGCGGCGTTCCAGCCGGAGAAGTTCCGGCGCCAGTTCTCGAGGAATCCGGCGTACTGCGCGTCGCTCGTTCCCCAGCGGCGCGTGATCGAATCTCCGGCGAAGTAGACGTCGATCTGCCCCGCCGTGCGCTTCGCGAGCAGCTGCTCGTGCGCCTTGATGGAATTCGCATCGGCGCGCGGCAGCGGCTGGTCGGCCGGCTCGGGCACCGGCCAGCCGCGCAAGATCGCGCCGAGCCACGCTGCGGAGCGTTCCGTCCACGGCCGTGACTGCTCGGCGGTCGCGAGGTGATTGTGGGGCGACTCCACCATCGGCGCGGCTTCCTTCGGTCCCCTGATCTGGTTGTAGGCCGCCCAGATGCCGACCGGTGGCGTCGTGGTGTCGAGAAACCCCATCGACACGAGCGACGGCACCTTGATGCGCGCCGCGCAATTCACGGTGTCGAAGTACTGCGCGGTCTCGAGGACCTTGGGGTCGTCGTCCCAGAACGGGTAGCCGGGCTTGCGCCCGTGGGCGGTGCCGTTCGCATCGGCGCCGGCCGGCACATTGACGAGCAGGTGAGAGACTCTCGGGTTCAGGCCGGCGGCGCACAGGCTCTGCTGACCCCCCATGCTCGTGCCGGTGACGACGAGCGTCGTGCCGTCCCAATCCGGCCGGCTCGCCAGGTAGTCCACCGCGCGGATATCCGCGAGGTACATGTAGAGGAAGTAGTTCCTGTCACGATCGCGTGTTTCGATCGTGTTGTACTCCTTGAGCGCCTGCGGAAGTGCGTCGTAGTACTCCTTCGGCTGGTCGGGCATCACGTCATGCGGCTCGATGTTCACGGCGAGCCAACCCTCGGCGGCACGGTCAGTCACCCACGACGGTTGCAGGGGATAGGGTGGGCTGGCCCATTGCAGGATGACGAGACCCGGGTATTTCCTCTTCCCCGTCGGATCCTTCGGGCGGGCGACCTGTCCCCACACGTGTTTGCCGTCGAGGTGGTCCATCTGCAGGATCGCGAAGTCGACGCCGTCCTTGTCGCCGGGCTTCGGCGTGAGGCGCGGATTCATCGGCACCTTGCGCAGCGCGGCGATCTTCGCCTTCCAGAACGCGTCGAAGTCCGCGGGCGCCGGGATCGAGGGGCCTATCTTCTCGGGCGCCACCGCCGCGCCCAGCGCGCGCGGCTTCGCACCCGGAGAAGTGTCGGTGACCTCGACATACACCATGCCGGGTTCATCGAGTCTCGTTTCGATCTTCGCCGGGCGGCCGGGCTGGATCTCGCCGCGGCCGATCTCCGCGAGATTGTTGCGGCGGATGACGTACGTCACCGGAGAGGCACTCCATGGCAGCGTGACGTTCCATCCCACGGTTTCGCCGAGTGGATAGATGCCCGAGGAGCGGTACGGCACGTAGGCCGGCCCGGCTGCCTCGTCCGCACGAGCGGCGCACGACAGCCACAGCGCCACGATCAGCGGCGCTTGCCAGATTTTCATGAAGTCCCCTTCGTTTCCTGTTCAGCCGGCCTTGGGGTCACGAGAGCAAGGGTTTCGTCGCGTTCTTCTGCGCCGTCAGCACGAGTTCGGCGGCGAGCAGCGCCTGCGCCTGGTCCTGCGCGATCTCCGTGCGGTTGACGATGTCCGCGACGAATTGCGGGCCGAACGGCAGCTCGACGTTGTTGCAGTCGATGTAGCGCGCTCGGCTCCTGTCGACCACGTAGAGATGGTTGCCGCCTTTCATCTCCGTGGCGACGTTCACGTACTTGCGCAGCTCGATGTAGCCCTCGGTGCCGAGGATGAACAGCCGGCCGTCGCCCCACGTTGGCAAACCGTCCGGCGTGTACCAGTCGACGCGGATGTATCCCGTGCCGCCATTGCCGGCGACTGTCATGTCGCCGAAGTCCTCGAACTTCGGGTATTGCGGATAGGCGACGTTGCCGGCTTGCGCGGCGAGGACTTTCGCCTTCGTGCTGTTCGTGTAGAAGAGGAACTGGTCCGCCTGGTGCGAGCCGATGTCGGTGAGGATGCCGCCGTAGCGTGACTTGTCGAAGAACCACGCGGGCCGCGACGGCGCGTTCACGCGATGCGGCGCGAGGTTCACGGTTTGCACGACTCGGCCGATCGCGCCTTGCCTGACGAGTTCGCCGGCGTACACCGCCGAGCGCACTTCGAGGCGTTCGGAGTACATGATCGCGAATTTGCGCCCGGTGTCCTTCACGGCCCTGCGGACCTGGGCGAGCTGTGCGAGCGAGGTGATGCCGGGCTTGTCGGCGAGATAGTCCTTGCCGGCCTTCATCACGCGGACGCCGAGCGGGGTGCGCAAGTCCGGAATCGGCGCACCCAGCACGAGCTGGATGCTCTTGTCGTTCAGTATCTCGTCTTCGCTCGATGCGAGCTTCACGTCGCCGAACTGCTTGCGGTATTCCGCGATCTGCGCGGGATCCGTGGCGAAGAACGAAACGAGTTCGCCGCCGCCGCGCTGCACGGCGCGCGTCATGCCGTAGATGTGCGCGTGGTCCAGGCCGATCGCCGCGAACCGGATGTGATGCAGCGGCTGGCTCTCGGGCTTCGAAGTGTTGGCCGGGTCGACCGTGAAGGCGCCGCTCTGCGCGAAAGCCTGCGGCGCCAGCGATGAGATCATTCCTGCGAGCCCGGCACTGCGCAGGAACTCACGCCTGTCTTTCCCCTTCATCCGCGTCCCCTCGTGATGGTCCGAATTGGCCTGACCAGTCAACGATAACCCGAAAACGGGTCAGCGGGGATCGGAGCGGGGACTACCCTTTATGCGCGAGGCGCCAGGTGGCGACCACGCCGAACAACACCGTGAACCCGAGCAACGCGCCGGCCGCCACGGCCACGGGCTCGAACTGGAACTTCTCGACACCGGCTGCGTGCATCGCGAGCTGGTTCACGTGGAACTGTGGCCAGAACGGTGTCTGCCAGTGCATCGAGGCGGGCAGCGGGAAGAACATGCCGGAGAGATAACAGCCCGGCAGATAGACGAGATTCGCGTATCCCGGCGCCGCCGAGCCGCTCACGAACGTCGCGATCATGAGGCCGAGCGCGCAGAAGGGCAGCGCGCCGAGCAGCAGGGCGACACTCATCCCGGCGAGCTGCGCGCCATCGAGCGGCAGTTTGCCGGTGACGATCGCCGCGACGACCATCGGCGTATACGCGAGCACGCCGAACGCGAGGCCGCTCGCGATCTTGGCCACGAGCCACGACCCGGCGGGCGCCGGCTGAGCGCGCTTGAGCCGGAGCATGCCGTTCTCGCGCTCCATCGCGAGCGACGCGCCGACGTTGAACAACGCCGGCATCGTGACCGCCATCACCGCGAAGGCGGAGAACAGGAAGATGCCGAGAGGCGGGTCCTTGACGATCGCTTCGCCGGCGATGAGCACGGCGAACAGCAGGTAGAGGCCGACGGGCAGCAGCAGCACCGGCAGCGCGATCGCGGGCGTGCGCAGGTTGCGCATGAACTCGCACCGCGTCTCGGTCAGATAGGCGCCGAGCAGGCGGGAGGTCGGGATCTTGTCGGCGTGGAGAACGGCGGCGTTCATGCGGCCTCCTTGGTGAGTTCGGTGAATGCTTCGGACAGGCCCGCCTCCCGAACTTCCAGTCGCCGCAGGGTCGCGTCGACGGACAGCAGACGGCGGACGACGGTCTCGGCGTCGGTCGCAGTGATCACGAGCTTGCCGCGGTCGCGCGTGGCTTCGACGACGCCTTCCCAGCCGCGCACGTCGGCTGGCATGAGCGCGGATTCGCAGGTGATCTGGCGGCGCGCGACCAGCGCGCGCATATCGTCGATGCTCCCGGACGCGATGACGCGGCCCCTGGCGAGCACGGCGACCCGCGTTGCGAGCGCCTCGGCTTCCTCGAGGTAGTGCGTGGTGAGCACCACCGAACAACCGTCGGCGAGCAACGCGCGGATACTGGCCCACAACGCTTCGCGCGCCTCGATGTCGAGACCCACGGTGGGCTCGTCGAGGAACAGCAGCTTCGGCCGGCCGCAGATGGCCAGCGCGAATTGCACTTGCCGTTTCTGGCCTCCCGACAGCTTGCCATACAGGCGGCCGGCGAGAGCGCCGATGCCGGTGACGTTCAACGCCTGTTCCACGGTCATCGGGTCGGTGTAATAGCTCGCGGCGAGCGCGATGAGCTCGCGCACGCGCAGCTCCTTCACGAGGTCGACGTCCTGCATCATCACGCCGAGCCGGCGGCGTCGTTCCACGTCCTGCGGAGAGCCGCCCAACAACATGACTTCACCGCTGTCGGGTTCGTGCAGGCCTAGCCACAGGGAGATGGCCGTGGACTTGCCGGCGCCGTTCGGGCCGAGGACTGCCAGCAGTTCGCCCGGCCGCACGTCGAGGTCGACGCCCGCGAGCGCCGTCGTCGCGCCGAACTTCTTGACGACGCCGCGCAGACTCGCGACGGGGGTGACGCGGTCGTCGGCCGCGTTCGTCCGTTCGCTCGCCGTCGCGGCCGGCGCGGCGCCCGCCTTCCGGCGTCGCACGCGGCGACCGTTCAGCAACTGCCCGATGAGCGTCGGGCGCACGAGCCAGTGGTAGCTCGCGAACAGGATGCCGAAGCCCGCGATCAGGATGAGCGGGTACTTCACGCTCCAGTGCAGCGGCCAGTGGCCGACCCACACCTGCAGCGCCGCGATGACGGGCAGGTGCGCGAGATAGATCCAGTAGGAAGCATCCGCGACGTAACGCCGCGTCGCGCTGAAGCCGGACAGGAAGCGGAGGGCTGCGCCCGTGAGACCGAACACCCAGCCCCAGATCGCGACGCCGTAGAGATACGCAAAGGCATTTTTCGTCAGTCCGGGCTGCGCGACGGGTTGGTCTCCCATGATCATCACGAGCGCGACCGTCGCCACGACCGCGAGCCCGAGATGGATGGCCCAGCGGCGTTCGATCACTGGCAGCACGTCCTTCGCGCGATGCACCAGCCATCCGAAGACGAATGCGGTTCCGTAGCCGACCGACGCCGGCAGCAGCGGAATGAGGGAGCTGTCGGGCGTGGGGATGCCCATGCCGTAGATCCAGAACGTCTGGGCCATCAACGCCACCGCGACGGGAATGCCGAGCGTGAACGCCGCGACGCCCGTCGACGTGCCGGAAACCACCATCCGGTCGACGACGCCGCGCATTTTCTGCGCGGGATCGAGCCGCACCAGCAGCGCACGCACCGCCAGCACCGCCACGTAGATCAGCAGCAGAAGGTAGAGGAACCACAGGTGCGTCAGCGGAAACGCGCCCGCGACCTTCGGCATCTCGGGCATCGGCGGCGGCGCGCCACCGAATGTCTTCGCGATGCCGATCGTCCACACATACGCGATGATCGGGAAGAGCACCACCCAGCCCGCGACGAGCGGGATGCCGATGCGCTTGAGGCGATTGCTCCAGAAGCCGCGGGCGCCGAGTTTCTGGTGGAGCAGCCGCGCGAAGAACCCGGCGACGAAGAAGAACAGGGACATGCGCAAGATGTGCGAGATGAACGTCGCAGCGCCGAGCGCGGCGCTCGGGGAATTGTCGTTGATCGCCCAGATGCCGGGCGGCATTCCCGGGATGAACGACAGGGCGGCGTGGAAGGCGACGCCCAACAACAGCGCGAAGCCGCGCACTGCGTCGAGTGCATGCAGACGATCGCCCCCGGCGGAGAGTGTGTGAGAGGTCATTCGGATCTCCTAGACGAAGTCGCGGCGGCGGGCCGCGATGAAATACGGGGCGAGGCAGCTGGCGACGAGTACCGCGAGCTCGACGGCGAGCACTGCCCAGAAGGTCGCGTTCCAGTGCGGCACCGCGCCGTCCTTGAACGCCGCGATGCCGGGCAGGGAACTCACGAGGAACAGGAACAGCGACACGAACATATTCGTGACGATGATCAACAGGACGATCACGCCCTCGGTCCTCGCCAGCAATGCGCCCGACAGCACGAGCGAGAAGTTGGCGATCATGAAGCCGGACAGCAGCACCACGAAGGGCGTGAGACCGTCGGGCAGGTGCGACGTCGCGAGGACGAGCGCGACCGCGCCGCCGCTCATCACGAGCCACGGGCCGGCGTAACACGCGAGCAGGCTCCAGACCTTGATGCGCACGTAGTCGGCGTAGGAGACGGGCAGGCTGAGCACGAACTGCAGCATGCGTTCCTTGCGCTCGGTGGCGATGCTGATCATCGCGAGCACGACGCCGAAGGACACGAACGCCGTGATGAACAGCAGCGAACCGATGGCGTATCGGATGCCCGGGCCTGCGGAGACGAGTAGCGAGGCCACCCCCGCAAGCGTCGAGCTCGCGATCATCCAGCGGTGCTGGAAGAACTCCTTGGCGATGAGTCTGCGGGTGAGGGTGTTCATTCGCCGCGCGCCTCCCGGTGGTGCATGACGTTCGCGACGAAGATCTCTTCGAGACTCATGCGATGGACCTCGCGCACCGCCGTGCCGAGGTGCGTGAGCATGTCGGCCGAGAAGCGGTTCGTCGTGAGAGTGACGAACTGCCCGTCGACGGCACGGCCGATGATGTCGGGCAGCTCGGGCAAGGCGCTGCCCGCCGGCATCTGCAGCTGGATGCGGCGCCAGCGTTCGAGGAAATCTTCCTTGTCGCGACTCTCGACCAGGCGGCCGCGGTCGATGAACGTGATGCGATCGGAGATGCGCTCGACATCCAGCGTGTTGTGCGAAGAAAAGAGGATGGAGCGCGAGTCGTCCCGCAGGACGTCCGTGAACTCGGTGAGCAGTTCGTGGCGTGCGACCGGGTCCAGGCCCGAGGTCGGTTCGTCGAGGATCAGCAGACGCGGCCGGCGCGCGAGCGCGAGCATGAGCAACGCTTTCACGTGTTCGCCATGGGACAACCCTTTGACGGGTTGCTCGGGCTTGAGGTTGAAACGCTTGACGAGGGTCGCGGCGTACTGCGGATCCCAGCCCGCGTAGATGGACGCGACGAAATCCATGTGCCAGCCGACGGTGGCGTGCGAGAACAGCTTCATCTCGTCCGACACGAATCCGATGTCGCGTTTCGCGAGAGCCTGCGCTTCCGGCATGCCGTGGCCGAGCACGCGCACCGTGCCGGCGTCCGCCGCGAGCAGGCCCGTGATGAGGCGGATGGTCGTGCTCTTGCCAGCGCCGTTCGGGCCGACGAGACCCATGATCTGCCCCGCCTCGAGGTCGAGATCGAGGTTCTCGAGCGTGAAGAAGCGGAACTTCTTGCGGACGCCGGCGAGTTCTATGTGCTTCGCGTGGTTCATTGTTTGTCTCGCACGCGGCGCAGGCGCTCCGCGAGTTCGTCAGGGGAGAGGCCGATGTGTCGGGCGAGCTCGGCGGCGGCGGAGAGGTGTTCGTCGAGCTGGGCCAGGTGGATTTCGCCCGCCGGGCCGCCTTCGGCGACGAAGGACCCTTTTCCCTGGCGGGTGACGATGACACCCATGCTTTCGAGGTCGAGGTAGGCGCGCTTGACGGTGATGACGCTGACTCGCAAGTCCGCTGCAAGTGCCCGGATCGACGGGAGTTCTTTGCCGGCGGCCCAGTCGCCGGCGGCGATTCGCTGCCGGATCTGCTCCATGATCTGGAGGTACATCGGACGCGCATCGGTCTGCGATATGTTGATGCCACTGTGCATAGCGTATATATACAGTATATACTCACGCGCACCGATGCAAGGGGGCCCAGGCGCCCCGCGACAAAAAAAGATTTCCCGCATCGACGCCTGGCTAACTACCCGGGCCTTGCCCGGCCGTGAGCGGGCGAGTGCCGCCTGCGCAATGGACGATGCGCGAAGGGCGGTCGATGCGGTCGCGGACGGCCAAGGTGCGCATGAGGGGCGTCGGGTACTTGTTGCCGGTGGGCGGGCAGCCGAGAATCCCGGGAAACAACATGAACCCGGGGGACTGTTTGATCCTGAGGTTTCGGTGACGGGTACGGCTCCACAGCTGCGTGTGGGTTTCGACAACTTCGAGCTCGATGAAGCCGATGCGCGTCTGAAGCGTGGCGGTGAGTCGGTGCCCGTGCCGCCGCGTGCGTTCTCCGTGCTGTGCACGCTCGCACGCACCCCGGGTCAGCTGGTGACGAAAGACGCGTTGCTCGATGCCGTGTGGGGCCACCGTCACGTGAGCGACTCGGTGTTGAAGACCACCATCAGCGAACTGCGTGCGGTGCTCGGTGACGACGCGAAGCAACCGCGCTATATCGAAACGGCGTCGCGACGCGGGTATCGATTCATCGCGTCGACGGGCGCCTTGAGATCCGTGGCGAGCGTCGCGTGGCGCCGTGAAGGCCAGGATCTGCTCGACCGGCAGGCGCCGGGCAGACAGACCGGGACCGTCCCCCTCGCGGAAGCAGCGCATCGCGACGGCGGTTCGGCGCCCTTCATCGGCCGCGAAGTCGCGCTCGGACAATTGCGCTCGGCCTGGGAACGCGCGCAGGCCGGCGAGCGGCAGCTCGTCTGGGTGACGGGCGAGGCGGGTGTCGGCAAGTCGAAGCTCATCGACACCTTTCTGTCGGCGCTCGAGCCAGGGACCGCGGCCAACGGCCACTGCGTCGAGGATTTCGGCACGGGCGAGCCCTACCTGCCGATCCTCGAAGCCGTGGGGGAGCTGTGCCGGCGGGATCCGGAGCTGGTCGCGGCGATGCGCGTGGTGGCGCCCACGTGGCTCGTGCAGATGCCGTGGCTCGTGAGCGCGGGGGATCGCGCGAAGCTCTACACCGATGTCGGCGGCGCGCACCAGGACCGCATGGTTCGCGAAATGCGCGAGCTCATGGCCCGATTCACGGTGAACCGGACACTCATCTTCGTGCTCGAGGATCTGCACTGGAGCGACCAGGGCACGCTGCGCATGATGGAGCACTTCGCGCGCCGGCCGCGCCAGGTACGGCTCCTGTGGATCGCGAGCTTCCGCCTCACGCAGGTGATCGCGGAGGATCACCCCCTGCGGGCGCTTCGCCAGGAGCTGCGCCTGCACAACCTCTGCCGCGAGATTCCGCTCGATCCGTTCACGGAGACGGAAGTCGCGGGCTATCTGCGTCGCCGCATTCCGCAGGCGGAGATCCCCGATGCCTTCGTCAAGCGCGTGCACGCGCACACCGACGGATTGCCGTTGTTCGTCGCGAACGTCGCGGACAGCGCGATCGCGCAAACCGGCGGCAACGCCTGGGCACTGCGCGAGATCACGCAGACGACCACCGGTTCCCTGCCCGTGCCGGACAGCCTCGCGGGCATCATCGAGACGCAGATCCGGCGGCTGCCCGCAGAGACTCGCGGTCTGCTCGAAGCCGCGAGCGTCCTCGGGATGGAGTTCCGCGCGAGCAATCTCGCCGCGCTGCTCGAGCGCGACATCGACTGGGTCTGCGACGAATGCGACCAGCTCGTGCGCCGGCAGTTCTGGGTGCGCCTGGCCGGCATCGACGAGCTGGCCGACGGCGAGATCGACCCGCGCTACTCGTTCCTGCACGCCATCTACAAGCACGTGTTCTACGAACGGTCCTCCGTGTCATTGCGCGTGCAGTGGCACCGGCGCGCGCTCCGGCAGCTCGAGGCCGCGCGCATTGCCGGAACGCTCGTGCCAGCCGCGGAACTCGCCTCGCACGGGGAGCGCGGACACCAGTTCGCGGCGGCGTTGCGCTACTACGGCGAGGCGGCGGACTACGCGGTCGCGCACTTCGCGCCGCACGAAGCGCTCGCGCTCGCGGCGACCGGGCTCAAACTACTCGGCCGCGTGGCAGACGGGCCCGAGCGCATGGAGCTCGAGCTCGGACTCGTCCATCGTCGCGGGGTCGCCGCCGCCCAGCTGCTCGGCGTCGCGTCTCCGGAGGCGATCGCTGCGTTCGAACGGACGCTCGCCTTGTGCGAGGCGCTGCCGCCGACTCCCATGCGCGCGTTGCTCATCACCGGTCTCGGCCTCACCCGGTACGTCTGCGGCGACTACGCGGAATCGCAGCGGCTCGCCGAACGCGCGCTCGCGATCGCCGGCGAGCAGGACAGCGATCTCGTGCGCGTCAGCGCGGCCTTGCTGCTCGGCATGATCCAGGCCGCCAAAGGCGAATACGTCGCGGCGATCACCACGCTGGAAGCCGGCATCCTGGCTTGCGCGCGCATCGCGGAGGTTCCGCCCGGGATATTCGTGGTCGATCCGAAGGCGGCGCTGCTCGCGAACATCTCGGTCCCATTGATGGCGGTCGGACGCTGCGACGACGCCCGCGCTTGCCTCACGCAGGCGCACGCGCGCGCGAAGGAGATCGGTCAGCCCACCGCGCAGATGCTCGCGCTGTGGGCCGATGGCATGACTTGCGTGCGCGCCGAGGAGCCGATGAAGGTGATCGAGTGCGCGACCGTGCTGAGCCGTGTCGTGGCGCACAGCATGCTCACGCAGGGCGACGGGCCCGCGCGCTGGCTGCGCGGCTGGGCGCTGTCGCAGGCGGGCAAGCCGCGAGACGGTCACAAGCTCATCCGCGAAGGCTATGAGGTGCACGCGAAGCTCGGCATGTACGCCGGCAACACCGAGACGCTGGGTTATGCCGCCGAGGCGCTGGTGCTCGCGGATACGGCCGAGCCGCTGGAAAGGAAACTGCGCGT
>CADEED010000055.1:0-13569 GCA_902826225.1 uncultured Pseudomonadota bacterium
CGCGCCGCTTGCGCATCGCGACACGGCAGAGGTGCGGCTGGAGGTCGATGAACTTCGGCTTGATCGTCGCGAAGTAGGGCGCGCGGCGGGACACGGTGCGCGCGAACAGCCAGCGGCCGAACGACGTGCGTTGCGCGCGCATCCAGGCGCGCAGCGTGGTACCCGCCGTGGTGGTGTCGGTACGGGTCAGCCAATCCGACTGGGAACGGTCGGCATGAACGTCGGTTGCTACTCGGGCCATCGCGTGATCGAATCTCGACGCCAGCGGGGCGGAAACTCTAATCGCTGCGCAACGTCCTTTACAAACTAAACTTTTCGACAGTCTCCGCCACGGGTTTCTGGCACATAGCACGGCCTCATGAACGATTCGACCAACACACCGGAACGGCGCGCCGCCGCGATCCGCAAGGCGGTGCGCGCCATCAAGCGCGGCCACTTCGCGAGTTACGGCGAAGTCGCGCGGCGGGCGGGTCTGCCCGGGCGCGCGCGGCTCGTCGGGCAGGTGCTGCGGGAGTCCGGCGACGCAGCGCGGCTCCCCTGGCATCGCGTCACCGGCGCGGGCGGCCGGATCGCGTTCCCCAGCGGATCGAAGAACGCCCGCGAGCAGCTGCGCCGGCTCGAGCGCGAGGGCGTGCGGTCGCGCGGCCAGCGTGTCGTCCCGCGGCCGGCCGCGGCATCGGCGCGCACACTCGACGCCCTGCTGTGGAAGATGTGAGGAGCTGGCCGTGACGGATCGCTACGTCGTTTTCTCGCATGGCAAGGATGCCGGCCCGTGGGGCGTCAAGATCACCGCGCTCGCGGGCAACGCGCGCAGCGAGGGTTACGAAGTCGAGTCGGTCGACTATCGCGGCATCGACGATCCGCGCGACCGGGTGAACAAGCTGGTCGAATTCTGCAAGGAGCTGAAAGGCGATCTCGTGCTGTGCGGCTCGAGTCTCGGCGGATACGTGTCGGTGGCCGCGGCGTCTCTCCTGCACGCGCGCGGCGTGTTCCTCATGGCGCCGGCGCTCACGATGCCGGGCCTGCCGCCTTTGCGCGAGAACGTGCTCGATTGTCCCACCACGATCGTTCACGGCTGGAAGGACGACGTCGTGCCGG
Organism: uncultured Pseudomonadota bacterium; assembly: GCA_902826225.1. Taxonomy (GTDB): domain Bacteria; phylum Pseudomonadota; class Gammaproteobacteria; order Steroidobacterales; family Steroidobacteraceae; genus CADEED01. The sequence goes on from CADEED010000055.1 coordinate 1,099, forward strand.
TCGAACAGAGCATCGCGTTCGCGCGGCGCAACGGCTGCGCGCTGCACATCCTGAACAGCGATCACCGACTGCAGGACGAGGTGCGAATGTTGAAGTACCTGTTCGAGTACTTCCTGATCTCGCTGGACCTCCCCCAGGACGTGAGTTAGCCAGGGGCTCGTGGACGAACTATCCCAACTCATCCAACGCGCGCATGGCGGCGACGAGAAGGCACGTGAACGTCTCTTCGCAGTCGCCTATGACGACCTGCGCGGCCAGGCGCGTGCGCAACTGCGCGACGGCGGACGCAACACGTTGCTCAACACCACGGTGCTGCTGCACGAGAGCTTTCTGCGCTTCCAGCGCGCCGGGAAACTGCTGGGCACCGAGCGTGGACACTTCTTCGCGTACGCGGCGCGCGTCATGCGTTCGGTCATCGTCGACTTCGCGCGCCAGCGCCTGGCCGAGCGGCGCGGCGGCGACGCCGTGCACCTGTCGCTCGACGCCGAGCTCGCCGAGAACCTGCGCGCGGGCGAGGACGAGGTCATCCAGATCAACGATGCCATCGAAGCCTTGCAGGCGCAGGATCCGCGCCTGGTCCAGGTCGTCGAGATGCGCTATTTCGCCGGCATGACGGAGCTGGAGATCGCCTCGGCGCTCGGCATCACCGACCGCACCGTGCGCCGCGACTGGGAGAAGGCGCGGCTGCTGCTCGCGGCCATGTTGCGCTGATTGTCCGGTTCGGGCGCGGTTTCGCGTCCGCTAGAACGATGCCCGTCACGCCCGCCCACTGGAAACGTCTGAGTCCGCTGCTCGACGCGGCGCTCGATCTCGAGCCCGGGCAGCGGGAAGTCTTCCTCGCCTCGCTGCCCGCCGAAGATGCGCAACTGCGCGACGAATTGCGCGAGCTGCTGGCCGGCCGCGAGGGCGTGGAAACCGACGATTTCATGAACCGTCTGCCGGCGTTCAGCGCGGTGCCGAAGGCGTTTTCGCTCGGCCCCGATTCCATCGTCGGTCCCTACCGCCTGATCCGTGAAATCGGTGCCGGCGGCACGTCTTCGGTCTGGCTCGCGGAGCGCGTGGACGGCACGATCCAGCGCAAGGTCGCGCTCAAGCTGCCGCATCTCGGCCTCGTCGATCGCGGCATCGCCGCACGCATCGCGCGCGAGCGCGACATCCTCGCGAGCCTCGAGCATCCGAACATCGCGCGCCTCTACGACGCTGGCGTCGACGAACGCGGCCGTCCGTACCTCGCGCTCGAGTACGTCGACGGCGTGCCGCCCGACGTCTATTGCCGGCGCGAGGGGCTGAACCTGCGCGACTGCCTCGCGATGTTCCTCAAGGTGCTCCACGCGGTGTCGTTCGCCCACGCGCGGCTCGTCGTGCATCGCGATCTCAAGCCCAACAACATCCTGATCTCCGCGGGCTGCGAAGTGCGGCTGCTCGATTTCGGCATCGCGCGACTCCTGCAGCCGGAGGCGTCGCTCGCCTCGCACACGCTGGCCGGGGCCGCGGCGCTGACGCCCGCGTACGCGGCGCCCGAACAGTTCACGGGTCAGCCCGTCACCGTGGCGACGGACGTGTACTCGCTCGGCGTGATCCTGTTCGAGCTGCTGACCGACGTCAGCCCGTACTCGCCCGACGGCCGCTCGCTCGGCGCCTACGAACACGAGGTCCGCTATGTCGAGCCGCCGCGCGCGAGCCGTGCCGCGGTGCCATCGGAGGCGGGCGAGTTGAAGGGCGACCTCGATGCGATCGTCGCGAAGGCGCTCGAGAAGAATCCCGCGGAGCGCTACAGCTCGGTCGAGGCATTCGCGCAGGACATCGAGCGGCACCTGGCCGCGCAGCCGATCGCCGCGCGGCCGCGCTCGTTCGCGTACGTCACGCGCAAATTCCTGCGGCGCAACGCGCTGCCCCTCGCGCTCGGCATCACCGTGGTCGCCGCGTTGTCCGGCGCACTCGGAGTCGCCGCGATCCAGTGGCGGGACGCGGAACAGCAGCGCGGCATCGCCGTCGACCGGCTCGCGAACTCGCAGGCGGCCTCGACGTTCATGACGACGATCCTCATGGAAGGCATGCAGCCGGGTGAATCGCTGACGTTCGAGCAGCTCATCGCGCGCAGCGAGAAGATCGCGCGGCAGGCCGGGCGTACCGACGTGCGCACGCGCGTGTTCGCCGCGGATTTCCTCGCCGGCTGGTACCGCGCCAACGGCATGTATCGCAAGGCCGACGAACTGCTGACGACCACGATCGATTCGATGCCGCCCGACCAGGCGGACGTGGCGAAAGGACTGCGCTGCATGCGCGCGGAGATCTGGGGCCAGATCGGCCGCGCCGAGGAGGGCGAGCGCGTGCTCGATCACGAGATCGCGACGCCGACGGGCGACGATGCCGTGCTGTCGCAATGCCTGATCGGCCGCTCCTACTTCGCGGCGGCCGCCGGCGACGGGCAGGGCGCGATGGTGTTCGGCCTGCGGGCCCTCGACAAATTTCGCGCGGCCGGCACGGACGACTACTACACCCAGATCGAAATCCTGCTCGGCATCGGCGCGGCGGAGGGCCTCAACGGCGACTACGACGCCGCGCACGCGAAGTACGCCGAAGCGCTCGAGATCCTCACCGCGAACGGGCGCGAGCGCGGCCGCGCCGCCGCGAATCTGCACGATGAGTGGGCCAGCGTGTGGATGAACGCCGGCAACTACTCGCGTGCGCTCGCGGAGCTCGACCTGGGCTACCAGATCCTGCGGGAGCTCACCCCCACCGCGGAGCTGAACGACGACCGCCGCCGCTACCGGCGCGCGCGCATCCTCGCGCAGCTCGCGCGCTTTCCCGAGGCGGACGCCGAAGTCGCCAGCGCCCGCACGCTGTCGGAGAGCCGCGGCAACATGTTGACGATCGCCGGCGTGCAGATCGCCGCGGCGGAGATCGCCGTGTCGCGCGGCGATTTCGCGGGAGCCCTGCGCCTGCTGGACGGGGCGCGGGAAAAGATGCGTGACGCCAATGTGCCTCCCGGGCACGTGCTCAACATGCGTTACACGATGTTCCGCGCCGCCGCGCTCGCGGGCCTCGGGCGCAACGCGGAGGCGCGCACGCTGTTCACGCAGGCGATCCAGGGGTACGAGACGCGCAACTGCTGCAAGCCGCAGATCTCATTCGCGCTGGCGCAACGCGGCGAGACGTGGATCGCGGACGGCGATCTCGGCGCGGCGGACACCGATGCGGCACGCGCGCGCGAGCTCGCACAGACCAGCGGCGCGGACTCCTTTTCCCGGTTCGCAGGCCGCGCGTGGTACGTGACGGGCAGGCTGGCGGAGAGTCGCGGCAATGCACGCGCGGCGCGCGACGCGTTCGCGACCGCCGCGGTGCAGCTCGCCGGTTCGATCGGCGACGCGCACCCCGAGACCCGGCGCGCGCGCGACGCGATCACGCGCGTTACCGGCAGGATCGCGACACAAAAAGACATCTGATCGTGTCCTGATCGCGAAAAGCCCTGCGTCCGTTACCCATGAAACAACGAAGACATGGAGTAACGATGAAAGCCGTCATGAGGGAGATCGCGCAGGCGAAGACGCACTACGCGCGACTCCCGCTGTTCGAATTCCTGCGCAGCGAGGCGATCGCGCCGCGCGATCGCCTCGCCTTCTTTCCCTGCATGGCGCCGTTCATCCTGGCGTTCTCGGATCTGAACCGCTACGTGTTGCGCGAGGAGCCGACGGAGGACCCGCACCAGAAACTCGTCAACACGCACTCGCACGAGGACGACCACCACTGGCCCTGGTACCTCGAGGACTTCGCCAAGCTCGGCTGCGACCGCACGATGAGCCTGGCGCACGCGCTGCGGACCCCGATGAAGGACGAGATGCGCCAGAACCGCATGCTGATGCCGCGCCTCGCGCAGCTCGCGGTGAACACGACGCCCGTCGAGAAACTCGTCATCGTCGAGTCGATCGAGGAGACCGGCAACGTCCTCTTCGGACTCACCATGAAGATCGCGAGGCGCATCCAGGCCGAGGGTGGGCCGGAACTGCGCTACCTCGGGCAGTTCCACTTCGCTCGCGAGACCGGTCACGCCATGCACGGGCTCGACCATCGAGTGCTGGAAGCGATCGAACTGACGCCGACCGAGCGGATGCGCTGCCTCGACCTGTCGTTCCAGGTCTTCGACCTGTTCGTCGACTGGACCGCAGAGCTGCTGGCATTCGCGACCGACGCGCTGGCGCAGCGCACGATGCCGCAACTGATGCACGGCAGGACCGCGTGAGCGCGCGGCCGGTAGTACCGCACGCCGCGAACTCGCCGCAGCTCGCGCTGGTGCTCGGCAGCGGCGGCGTGCGCAGCATCGCGGCGCTCGGCGTTGCGGACGTCCTCATCGCGGCCGGCCTGCGGCCCGACCTCGTGGTCGGCTGCAGTTCCGGCGCATTGTTCGGGGCGTGCATCGCGCTCGGCTGGACGGGCGAGCAGGGTCTCGCCGCCGCGATGCGGCTGTGGTCCGCCGAACTGACCGAGAAGAAGCGCTGGCGCGCCTGGTTCGAACTCGTCGCGCCGACGCTCGCGCGGTTCGGCGCCGACTTCTCGATGCGAGACGCAGGCCTGATTCGCGCGCGCGTCGAGGCGGCGTTCGGCACCCATCGCCTCGAACACCTGTCGACCGAGCTGCGCATCGCGGCCACGGATGTCGTGACGGGCGCGCCCGTCGTCGTGTCGCGCGGCCGGATCTCGGACGCCGTGCGCGCCAGCATGGCATTGCCGTTCCTGTTCCCGAGCGTCGACATCGACGGGCGTCGGCTCGCCGACGGCGTGACCTCCGACCCGTTGCCCGTGAGTATCGCCGCCGACGCACAGGCCATCGTGACCGTGGGGTTCGAAGGCGCGTTGCCGCGCCGCGTGAACCGCGTGTCGCGCCTGGTGGCCCAGGTGTCGACGACGATGATCAACAATCTGCAGCGCGCGCGCGTCGCGGCGGCCGAAGCGGCGGGCCAGCGAATGCTCCACCTCGAGTTCGACATCGACCGCCGGACCGGACTCTGGGAGACCGCAGCGATGCCGCGCATCTACGCCGCGGGCCAGCGCGCCGCGCGCGAACAGTTACCCGCGATCCGCCGGTTGCTCGGCATCACCCTGGCCGCCTGAGGTCCACGATGAACCTGAAAGCTTCGATGCTGGCGGCGTTATGCGCCGCAGTCGCCGTCACCACGGACGCCGGTGAGAGTCCGGACGCGCGGGCCGTCGCCGAGATCGACACGATCTACCAGGCCGCGGTGGAGAAGAACGACTGGCGGACGATGGACGGCATCCTGCACGACGACTTCACGCTCGTGCTCGGCAGCGGGCGCGTCGTGTCGCGCGCGGAGCTCGTGGAGTCGGCGCGCACCCCGCCGCGTACCTACGAGAAGCAGGTCGAGATGCCCGGGACGCAGACCGTGCGGATGTTCGGCAAGGACACCGCCGTCGTCACCGCGCTGCTGTGGCTGAAGGGACGCGAGACGAACAGCGGCGAGGAGTTCGACTACAAACTGTGGTTCAGCGACACGTACGTCCGCACCGGTACCGGCTGGAAGTACGCCTTCGGACAAGCCTCCCGCCGCCTGGATTGATGTCCCCATTAGTGCCGGTCGCGGATGGCGCGGGCGGCGATCCGGTCGATCACCGACGGCGCGAGGATCTTGAGCCATCGTCCCAGCTTCCCGCGTGTCGACATCAACAGCAGCCGTTGCCGCCTTTCGATGGCGCGCGCGATCTGCGCGGCGCACTCGGGTGCGGTCATGATCTTCGACTGCTGCATCGGCGAATCCCCGAGGGGCTCGCCGTTCGCGCCGATCGCGCGCTTGTGGATCTCGCTGACCACGAAGTCCGGTGCGATCACGGTCACGTCGACGCCGGTGGCCGCGAGTTCGATGCGCAATGAATCGAAGAAACCGATCATCGCGTGTTTGCTCGCGGCGTAGCCTGAGCGTTCGGGCACCCCGGTCATTCCGGCGAGGCTCGCGACGGCGACGATGAGTCCGGCAGACTGCTTGAGATGCGGCAGCGTGTGTGCCGTCAGGTGGACGGGGCCGAGGTAGTTGACACGCATCAGCGTGTCGAAGATCTCGAAATCCTGAAGCGCGTCGAACCGGCTCCACATCGTGATGCCGGCATTGTGGATCACGATGTCGAGTCCGCCGAACGCCTTCACCGCCTCCTGCGCGAGCCACTCGCAGTCCTGCTGGTTGCCGATGTCGGTCGGTACGGCCACGGCCTCGCCGCCGAGCGCGCGGCACTCCTGGGCGAGCGACTCGAGACGATCGCGATCGCGCGCGGCGAGGGCGATGCGCGCGCGGCGCCGCGCGAGCTCGAGCGCCAGCGCGCGCCCGATGCCCTCGGAAGCGCCGGTCAGGATGATGCGTTTGCCCGCCAGATCGCGCATGAATGGCCAACCTCGACGACTCGGCTACACTGCCGCCGCTAACATCGATAAGGCGAGGGGCGAAGTCAACGTGCAGTGGCTGCTGCGTCGATTCTTCAGGCTCTGGGTACGGGCGGCGGTGCAGCCCGCCGAGCCGTCGGCGGCCTTGGGCAAGCCCACGATTCCCATGTGCTACGTGCTCGAGCGACATTCGCGCGCCGATCTGGCCGTGCTGTGCAACGTCGCGGCGAAATTGCGTCTCACGCTCCCGGAGAAGCGCTCGTCCAGCCTGCCGGTCGAGCAACGCCACACCTATTTCGACGTGGGCCGCCGCCGGCGTTTCTGGGACGCGGGCATCACGCGCCGGCCACCGCCGCACCTGCTCGCGGTCATCGAGGCGCTGCGCGCGGACGCCGTGCGCGACGTGCTGCTCGTGCCGACCGCGGTCTACTGGGGCCGCGCCCCGCAGAAGGAAGGCTCGTGGCTGCGGCTGCTGTTCGCGGAGAACTGGGAGCTGACCACCCGGCTGCGCAAGTTCATCAGCGTGCTGATCAACGGCCGCAACGTCATGGTGGAGATGGGCGAGCCGATCTCGCTGCGCTCGCTGCTCGACTCGTCGCCGGCGCCGGACCAGGCGCGGCGGGTCACGCGGGTGCTGCGCGGCATACTCCGCCGGCAGCGCGCCGTGCGCATCGGCCCGGACCTCTCGCACCGCCGGACGATCGTCGCTCAGGTCCTGCGTGCCCGGGCCGTGCGCGCAGTGGTGGCTGCGCAGGCCAAGGAAGGACACACCTCGTACCGCCCCGGCCTGATCGAGGCGCGCAAGTACGCGTTCGAGATAGCCGCTAACTACTCGCACGCGTTCGTGCAGTTCGCCGAGAAGTTGCTCGGCCGCGTGTGGAACCGGGTCTACGACGGCGTGAAGTTCAACCACGCGGGCACCCTGAAGGAGGTTTCCGAGGGCAACGAGGTGGTCTACGTGCCTTGCCACCGCAGCCACATGGACTATCTGCTGCTGTCGTACGTGATCTACCACCAGGGGTACGCCATCCCGCACATTGCGGCCGGCATCAACCTGAACATCCCGGTGGTCGGCCGGTTCCTGCGCAAGGGCGGCGCGTTCTTCATCCGCCGCTCGTTCGCAGGCAATGCGCTCTACACCGTGGTTTTCATGAAGTACCTCGCGGCGATCATGGCGCGCGGCCACTCGCTCGAGTACTTCATCGAGGGCGGCCGGTCGCGCACCGGCCGGCTGCTGCATCCCAAGACCGGCATGCTGTCGATGACGGTGCGCAGCTTCCTGCGCGACCCGGTGCGCCCGGTGGTGTTCGTGCCGGTCTATTTCGGCTACGAGCGCATCGTCGAGGCCGGCACCTACATCTCCGAGCTGTCGGGCGCGCCCAAGAAGAAGGAGAGCTGGTGGGACCTGCTGACGTCGCTGCGTGTCCTGCGAGAGCGTTTCGGCACCGTCCACGTCAACGTCGGCGAGCCGATCCGCCTCGACGCGATGCTCGATTCGCACCTGCCGAGCTGGCGTGGCCAGCACTTCGAGGACGACACCCGGCTGCCCGCGGTCAATGCGCTCGTCGGCGAACTCGCCCTCAGGATCATGCGCGGCATCAACGCGGCGGCGGCGGTGACGCCGATCAACCTGCTGGCGACCGCGCTGCTGTCCACGCCGCGCGGGGCGTTGCCGGAGAGCACGCTGACCGGCCAGATCGACTTGTATATCAAGCTTCTGCGGGCCTCACCGTACGATCCGCGCGTCACCATCACGGATGCGACGCCCGCGGCGATCGTGGTCTACGGGGAGTCGCTCAAGATCATCTCCCGGGTGAGCCACAAGCTCGGGGACATCATCCGGATGAGCGACGAGAGCGCGCAGCTCATCTCCTACTACCGCAACAACGTCCTCCACCTGTTCGCGCTGCCGTCGCTGGTCGCCTGTGCGTTCATCGGAAATTCCATGCTGCGCACGGAGGATATCCAGCGGCTGGCCTGGCGCGTCTATCCCTACGTCGCATCCGAGCTTTTCCTGCGCTGGCGGGAGGATGAGCTGGCGCGCGTCATCGAGACCGTGCTTGCTGCGCTGGCGGCGAACGGCGTGCTGCAGCCGACCGAAGACGGCACCGCCTGGCGGCGTCCGCCCCCCGATTCGCCGGCCGCCATGCAGCTGTCCATGCTCGCGCAGGCGACGATCCAGACGATCGAACGCTACTACCTCGCGATCTCGCTGCTGCTGAAGGCGGGCAGTGGCTCGATCAACCAGAAGACCCTCGAGCAGCAGTGCCAGCTTGCCGCCCAGCGCATGGACATGCTGTACGGTTTCAACTCGCCGGAATTCTTCGACCGCGCCCTGTTCGAGAATTTCATCGACCTGTTGCGTGAACGCGGCGTCGTCCGGGCCGGCGATTCCGGCAATCTCGAGTTCGACGAGGTGCTGGTTCGCACCGCCGCGGACGCGCAACTCGTTCTCTCGGAACAGATCCGGCACAGCGTCCTGCAGGTCACCCAGGTCTAGACAGGGGCCTAGCGGACGGCCCGCGGGCCGCTGCTATACTCGCGCGCAACACGTCCGCCTGTGCGTCCGCGAGGGGAGGCTAGAGGCGGAGAACACAAATCGGTCGATACGGCCCAGCGGTCCGGCTGCTTCTACCCTCGTGACACGCAGCTTTCCGCGGTCTTCAGGGGAATTGGATGAATACAATGATCCGGCGATCCATCCTGCGTTCGCTGCCGATCGTCGCGGCGCTGACACTCGCATCGCCCGCCACCTACGCCTGGGACTTCCAGAACGACGACGGTACCTTCACCGGCAGCTGGGACACCACGTTCACGTATGGCCAGGCATGGCGTACGGAGTCACGTGATTGCCGGCTCATCGCCATCGCCGATGGCGGTTGCGGCCGCTCCCCGAACATCGACGACGGCAACCTCAACTACGACACCGACATGTTCTCGCGCGCCTTCAAGGCGCTGACCGAGCTCTCGCTGAACTACAAGGGCGTGGGCGGTTTCGTGCGCGCCTCGGGCCTGTACGACGATGCCGCCGGCGACACGCAGCGCACGCCGCTCAACGAGTCGTCCGAGAAGCTCGTGCAGCGCTACACGCGCCTGCTCGACGCCTTCGTCTACGCGAAATTCCCGATCGGCAACATGAACGGCGAGCTGCGACTCGGCCGCCAGGCGATCAGCTGGGGCGAGAGCACGTTCATCCAGAACGGCATCAACGTCATCAACCACTTCGACGTGTCGGCGCTGCGCGTGCCCGGCTCGGAGCTGAAGGAAGCGTTCCTGCCGCAGGAAATGGTGAACCTGGCCGTCCAGTTCAACGACAACCTGTCGGCCCAGGCTATCTACATCACCGACTGGAACGCCACGGTGCCGGAACCGGCGGGCTCCTACTTCAGCAACAACGATTTCGCCTCGACCGGCGGCACCCGCGTCATCCTGGGCTTCGGATCGTTCTCGGATGCCGGTGTCGACTTCACGTCGCTCGGCGGCCGGCTGATTCCGGACTTCCAGAACGTCAAGCGTCTGCCGACGCGAAAGGCCGACGACAACGGCCAGTACGGCTTCAACCTCAAGTACTACGCGCCGAACTTCAACAACGGCACGGAATTCGGCCTGTTCTTCCTGAACTACCACAGCCGCCTGCCGCTGATCTCCGGCCGCACCGGCACGCAGCAGGGCCTGGGCAGCGCATTCGGCGCGCTGAACTCGGTGGGTGCAGCCGCACAGGGTGTCGCGGCGGGCCTGCCGGTTGCGGCGGCCGTCGCCACGGCCGCGCAGCTCGGCGTCACCCGGTCCGCCGCGGCGGGCGGCAGCCTGACACTCGCGCAGGCCACCGAGTACGCGCGGGTCGGCGCGAACACGCACCTCGCGGGTGGCGACGTCGCGGGCCAGGCCAGCAACATCGCGACGCACGAGTACGCGGTGACGGCCGGCTATTTCACGGAGTACCCGGAAGACATCAAGCTCATCGGCCTGTCGTTCAACACGCAGCTGCAGTGGGGCGGCATCGCGCTCCAGGGTGAGGTCGCCTACCGCAAGGACGTGCCGCTGCAGTTCGACGACGTCGAGCTGCTGTTCGCGGCGCTGACGCCCTTCGAGCAGGGTCTGGCCACGCTGCGGGCCACGCCGCTGCCGACGACCTGCACACCCGGCAACCTCGCCACGTCGACGCTCACGCATTGCGGCCAGCTGGGATCGTTCGGACTCAATACGGACGTTCGCGGCTGGGACCGATACGACACGTACCAGGCCCAGTTCACGATCACCAAGACTTTCTCGAACGTCTTCAAGGCGGCCCAGATGGTGATGGTGGCCGAGGCCGGCCTCACGCACATCCAGGACATGCCCGACAAGCTCACCGGCGGTCCGAACGACCGTGGTCTGCGCTTCAACGGCCCCGCCACGAACGTCAGCGGCAACGCGGAGCTCATCGGTCGGCATTGCCCGTCGCTGACGGCCGCGCAATGCATCGCGCTCGGATTGATCGAGCCGCAGAACCGGTTCGCCGACGCCACGTCCTATGGATATCGCATCGCGGGTCGTCTCGAATATCCGGGCCTCATGGGCCCCTGGAACGTGCTGCCACGATTCAACTGGCAGCATGACGTCAAGGGCACGACGCCCGGACCGGGCGGCAACTTCGTCGAGGGCCGCTACGGCCTGACGCTCGGTGTCGCCGCGAACCTGCGCGCGAAGTGGGAAGTCGACATGTCGTACACCAAGTTCGGCGGCGCCGGACGCTGGAACGACATCAACGACCGCGACTACGTCGCGACCACGCTCAAGTATTCGTTCTGACCGCGACGAGGGGAAAAACATGATCAGGCAATCTCTTCTGTTGATCGCGGGAATGATCGCGGGCGGCCCCGCGATGGCCGCCGTGTCGGCCGCGGACGCCGACAAGCTCGGCACCACGCTCACGCCGCTCGGCGCCGAGAAGGCCGGCAACGCGGATGGATCGATACCCGCCTGGGACGGCGGCATCAAGTCGGCGGCGCAGGCCGGCTTCCCGAACTTCAAATCGGGACAGCACCACCCGGATCCGTTCGCGAGCGAGAAGCCGCTGTACACGATCTCGTCGGCCAACATGAACCAGTACGCGAACAAGCTGACCGAAGGGCACAAGAAGCTCCTCCAGACGTATCGCAACACGTTCAAGATGAACGTGTACCCGACGCATCGCAGCGCCGCGTTCCCCCAGCGCATCTACGACGCGACCAAGCGCATCGCCACCACGGCGCAGCTCGCCAAGGGCGGCAATGGCGTGACGAACGCTGGCGAGGGCATTCCCTTCGCGATCCCGAAGGAAGGCGTGGAGGTGTTCTGGAACCACGTGCTGCGATATCGCGGCGACACCATCGTCCGCCAGATCGGCCAGGCGCCGGTGTTCCCCGACGGCACTTACACGATGGTGAAGTTCCGCGACGAGACGATGGTGGCGTACAGCCTGGCGGGCGCGAAGAGCGAGAACCTCAACAACACGATCGCGTACTTCATCCAGGAGACGATCGCCCCGGCGCGTCTCGTCGGCGAAGTGCTGCTCGTGCAGGAAACGCTCGATCAATCCCTCGAGAATCGACGCGCGTGGGTCTACAACCCCGGCCAGCGCCGCGTGCGCCGTGCGCCGAATGTCGCGTTCGACAACCCGGGCACCAACTCGGACAACCTGCGCACCTCCGACCAGTTCGACATGTACAACGGGTCGCCCGAGCGCTACGACTGGACGCTCGTCGGCAAGAAGGAAATCCTCGTTCCGTACAACTCGTACAAGCTGAACAGCAACACGCTCAAGTACGGGGACATCCTCAAGAAGAACCACATCAACCCCGAACACGCGCGCTACGAGCTGCACCGAGTGTGGGTGGTGGATTCCAAGCTGAAGGCGGGGAAGAGCCATCTCTACAGCCGACGTACTCTGTACGTGGACGAGGACAGCTGGCAGGTTCTCGCGGTGGACTGTTATGACAGCCGCGGCCAGCTCTACCGCGTGCAGGAAGGCCACGTGATCAACTTCTACGAGGTGCCGGCCCTGTGGACGGCGCTCGAGACGGTCTACGACCTCACGAACGGCCGTTATCTCGCGCCTGGCCTCC
>CADEED010000055.1:13579-25336 GCA_902826225.1 uncultured Pseudomonadota bacterium
ATCGTTAGCTAGAAAAAGTCATCGACGGGCCGGGTGGACTTCGAACACCCGGCCCGTTTACTTTGTAGCCAACAAGAATTCTTCCGGGGGAAAGGCATGGGGCGTCGTTTCGGCCTCGCGCTGTGCGCGGCGCTCGCGGCAGGCATCGCGCCGGTCGTGTTTGCGCAGCTCGACACGGACGACATGGCGAACAAGCCCGCGGAGATCGAACCGCTGGCGCCGTCGTCGCTGATCCTCGATCTCGCCGCCGCGGGCCCGCGCCTGGTGGCGGTCGGCGAGCGCGGTCACGTGCTGCTCTCGGACGATCAGGGCGCCACCTGGCGCCAGGCAAAGTCCGTCCCGACGCGCGCGATGCTCACGGCGGTGTACTTCGCGGACGCCGAATACGGCTGGGCCGTCGGTCACGACGAGACCATCCTCAATTCCGTCGACGGCGGCGAGACGTGGACGCGCTCCCATTTCGCGCCCGAAGCCCAACAGCCGTTGCTGGACCTGTGGTTTGCGAACCGGGTCAGCGGCATCGCCGTCGGCGCCTATGGCGCCTACCTCACGACGAACGACGGCGGCCGGAGCTGGTCGGTGTCGAAATTCGCGCCCCCCGCGGATCCCGCCCGCGCTAAGGAAGGGGCGGCGGCGGCCGAGGAAGAATTGCCGCCCGACTACCACCTGAACCGCATCGTCGGCGTCGGCAACCGGCTGTACATCGCGGCCGAAGGCGGCCAGCTCTATCGCTCGGACGACCGGGGTGCGCGCTGGCGCGCGCTCCCGTCGCCGTACGAGGGAAGCTTCTTCGGCCTCGTGCCGATCCGCGGAGAAGGCCTGCTCGCGTTCGGATTGCGCGGTCACCTCTATCGCTCGGCCGACGCGGGTGAGACCTGGCACGCACTCGAGTCGCACACCACGGCCATGCTGACGGACGGCGTGGCGGTGAACGACCTGCGCGTGGTCATTGGCGGACTCGCAGGCGTGCTGCTGGTGTCGGGCGATGCGGGCGAGACCTTCCGGCTCACCCAACAGGAAGACCGCAAGGGGGTGTCCGCGCTGCTGCCGGGGCCCGCAGGCACGGTCATCGTCGCGGGCGAAGGCGGTGTGCGCGCCGTGCGCCTCGACCAGGGCACGAAGGCAGGTAGCTAGTCATGGCGGCAGGCGGCGGAAAAACCTCTGACAGCGCCGTCTCGGCCGCGCTCGAAAAGCTCATCTTCGGCAACCGCATCGCGATCGTCGTCGTGTTCGCGCTCGTGACGATCGCGCTGGCGATATTCGCCGTGCGCGGGCTGCGCATCGATGCCGCCTTCACGAAGCAGCTGCCGCTCAAACACGAATACATGCAGACGTTCGTGAAGCACCAGGCGGAGTTCGGCGGCGCCAACCGCGTGCTCATCGCGCTCGTCGCGCGCGACGGCAACATGTTCACACCGGGCTTCTTCGACGCGCTCGAGAAGGCCACCGACGAAGTGCTCGTCATGGACGGAATCGATCGCGGCCGCGTGCAGTCGCTGTTCACGCCGAACGTGCGCTACATGGAGGTCGTCGAGGACGGCATAGAGGCCGGCAACGTTGTCGATTCCGAGTTCGTGCCGACGCCCGAGGCGCTGGACAAGGTCCGGGAGAACATCCTCAAGGCCGGCATCCGCGGCCGCCTGGTCGCCAACGATTTCTCCGGCGCGCTCGTCTCCGCGATCGTGCTCGAGAAGGACGCCACGGGCAAACCGATCGACCCCATCGTCGTCGCGCGCAATCTAGAAGAGAAAGTGCGCGACCGGATCCAGGGCAACGACGTGCTGGTCCAGGCCGCCGGCCAGCCCGTCGACGTGCACATGATCGGCTTCGCGAAGGTGGTCGGCGACATCGCCGACGGCGCGATGTCGGTGATCGTGTTCGCAATCGTCACGATCCTGCTGACGCTGCTCGCCGTCTGGTACTACGTGCAGTCGCTGAAGGTGGCGGTGGTGCCGATCGTCTGCTCGATCATCGCCGTCATCTGGCAGCTCGGCACGCTCGTGCTGCTGGGCTTCGGCATCGACCCGCTCGGGCTCCTGGTGCCCTTCCTGATCTTCGCCATCGGCGTCTCGCACGGCGTCCAGAAGATCAGCGCGGTGAAGGAGGCGGCCGTCGCCGGACTCGGCAGCATGGATGCCGCGCGGCAGACGTTCCGCCAGTTGCTGATGCCCGCGATCATCGCTCTGCTCGCCGATCTCGTGGGGTTCATCACGATCCTGCTGATCCCCGTGCAGGTGGTGCAGGAGATGGCGGTCACGGCGAGCATCGGCGTCGCCATCGTCATCCTCACCGATCTCATCCTGCTGCCCGTGCTGGTCTCGTGGGTCAGGTGGGACGACCAGTACCGGGCGCGTGTCGAAGTCCGGCAGGCGATGCTCGTGCGCCACTGGCATTCGCTCGCCCGGGTCACGGAGCGCAAACCCGCGCTCGCGATCATCATCGGCGCTCTGGTGCTCGGCGTGTTCGGCGTGTGGAAGGGCCGCGAGACACCCATCGGCGATACCCAGGCGGGGGTCCCGGAGCTGCGCGCGGATTCGCGCTACAACCGCGACAGCAACATCATCACGAGCAAGTTCTCCATCGGCGTCGACATCCTGACGGTGATCGTCGAGACGAAGGAGCCCGCCTGTACGAGCCACTCGGTGATGTCCGCGATCGACACGTTCGCCTGGAAGATGCGCAACGTGGACGGCGTTCAGGAAGTGATGACGCTGCCCATCGTCGCCAAGATCGCGATCGCCGGCTGGAACGAGGGCAGCCTCAAGTGGCGCAACATCCCGCGCGAACCGAACCAGCTGACGCAGTCGACGCGCTACATCGAGACGAGCACCGGCCTGCTCAATGCCGAATGCAACGTGATTCCCGTAATGCTGTTCCTGCGCGATCACAAGGCGGAGACCATCGAGCGGGTGGTGGCGCAGGTGAAGGCGTGGCGGACGCTGAATCCGGTCGAGGGCGCCACGTTCAATCTCGCTACCGGCAACGTCGGCGTGATGGCGGCGACGAACGAGGAAGTGAAGGCGAAGGAGTACCCGATCCTGGGATGGGTGTTCGCGGCCGTGATCCTGATGTGCCTGCTGACTTTCCGCAGCCTGCTGGGCACGGTGCTCGTGTTCCTGCCGCTC
Source organism: uncultured Pseudomonadota bacterium (assembly GCA_902826225.1). Lineage (GTDB taxonomy): Bacteria > Pseudomonadota > Gammaproteobacteria > Steroidobacterales > Steroidobacteraceae > CADEED01. The sequence goes on from CADEED010000055.1 coordinate 16,705, forward strand.
GCGCTCGTGTCGATCCTGGTCTACGCCGTGATGGCCATCGTCGGCATCGGCCTCAAGGTGTCCACGCTGCCGATGGTCGCGCTCGGTGCGGGCATCGGCGTCGACTACGGCATCTACCTCTGGAGTCGCATGCAGCAGTTCCTGGACGAGGGGCTGAGCGTGCACGATGCGTTCGAACGTACGATGCGCGTGACCGGGGCGAGCATCATCTTCACGGGCATCACGCTCGCCATCGGTGTCGTCACCTGGGTGTTCTCGCCGCTGCAGTTCCAGGCGGACATCGGCATCATGCTCACGTTCATGTTCTTCGTGAACATGCTGGGCGCGATCATCCTGTTGCCCGCGCTCGCGGCGTGGTTCGTGAAGCCGGCCCGCACGACCCGGAAGGAAGGGGAATCGCATGCGTCGTAGAGTTTCGCTCGCGCTCGCGTCCGGAGCCGCCTTCTGCGCGGCCGCGGTGCTCGCCCAGCAGCCGCCGCCGATGCCGGCGCCGCCGGACGTGAAGGTCGAAACGGTGAACGTCGCTCCGGGCATCTACATGCTCGTCGGCCGCGGCGGCAACGTCGGGCTCACGGTGGGCAGTGACGGCACGGCGATCATCGACGACCAGTTCGACGACATGGCGCCGAAACTGCGCGCCGCCATCGCGCTGCTGTCCGACAAGCCGGCGAAATTCGTGATCAACACGCACCTGCACGGCGACCACACGGGCGGCAACGACCAGTTCGGTCGCGCCGGCGCCGTGATCATCGCGCACGAGAACGTCCGCAAGATGCTCGGCCGGGACTTCGTGAACCCCGCGACGAACGAGCCCGTGAAAGCGCGCGCCCGCGAGGCGCTGCCGGTGATCACGTTCGCGGATCGCGCCGCGCTGCACTTCAACGACGACGATCTCGAGTTCATGCACCTGCCGAACGCCCACACGGCGACGGACATCGTCGTGCGCTTCCGCAAGGCGAACGTCGTGCACATGGGCGACTGCTTCACCGGCGGGTTCCCGTTCATCGATCGAAACACCGGCGGCACCCTCGACGGCCTCATCGCCGGCCACGAGACGGTGCTCGCGACCGTGGACGACTCGACGAAGATCATCCGGGGGCACGGGCCACTGGGCAACAAGGCGGAACTGCAGGCCTATCGCGACATGCTCGTCGTGGTGCGCGATCGCGTCCTCAAGCTCGTGAAGGCAGGCAAGTCGCAGGAGCAGGTCGTCGCGGCGCGGCCGACGAAGGACTTCGAGGAGAAGTACGGCGGCGCCAATTTCAACGCGGAGCAGTGGCTAGGCCGCGCCTACGTCGACCAGCAGGCATCGCTCAAGGCGCGCCGCCAGCCATCCAAACCCTGAGGCCGCCGCCGGTCGCCGCGGCACGGTGCGACATAAGTCCATGTCGAGGCGGGCATTTCGCACGCGCGGCCGCAGGTGTCGGCGTACGGCTATAGACAGCGCCGTTGGCGCTGGCGACATTGTCGCCAACTCATGAAAAACACGAACGCCGCGAAACAACTGCTGGATCTACCCTACGCGCCGGAAGCGGACGCGCTGCTCGACGAGCTCGAACGCACGGGCCAGTTCCGCGTGGGTCTCGAAGCCGAGATCGACGACGCCGAACCGGCCAGCGAAGGGGGCGCCGACTACCCGTGGGGCCGCGGGTCCGGCAGCGTCGTGATCCAGGACTGGTGGACTTCCGGCGCCGTCGCGCTGCGGGTCGCCGCCGGCATCGCGCCGGACGACCTCGTGGTCGCGCGCGTCGGCGATTCACTCGTCGTGCGCACGCAGGACGGTCTCGACCGCGCGACGCTGGAAGGCTATCTCGGGCTGATTCCCGACGCCTCCACGCTGCGGATCGTGTTCGCCGACGGCACCCAGTGGGCCGGCGCGCAGATCGTGGCGCGGGTCTCGAGCCACCTCGTCAACCAGGCGCCGCCAAACTGACTAATCCTGTCCGTACGGATCGAAATCGACGTAGCCGACGGGACGCGCCGTCTCGGAATCGATGAGCGCCGTCCAGAATCCGCGCGCGTAGTGCACCGGCAGCCAGCGCAGGCGCGCGGCGGGAATGCCGGTGTCGGCCACGCCCGCGGCGAGCGGTCCCCGCGATTCCGGGAGTTTCTTCTCCAGGTCTTCCAGGCGCTTCGACTTTGCGAGGATCCGTTCGCGCGCGTCATCGTAGGGCATGAAGAACTTCGGGCGCTGGTGCTCCTCGTTGCCGGCGAGAGACTGGAACATGGCGTCTTCGCGTTCGGCGGGCGGGACATTGACCGCCGCGTATCGCGGACCCGTCCATGACAGCGTTCGCCACGGATCCTTCGCTGCCGCCAGCTCCTCCGACCTCACCTCGAGGGCGCTCACCACTTCGAGGCGGTCTGAGCTGAACGCGACGTGCACCGGCCGCGAGCCGGCGACGATGTACACGCCGTACACGAGCGCGGCGAGCTGCACGATGCCGACGACGGTGTAATCGACGAATAGCTCGCGGCGCGACTTGCGGCCGTTGTAGATGACGAGCGACATCAGTGGCCCGAGCGCGAGGTCGCACCCCACGACGAGCATGAAGAGTTCGGTGCCGCCGATCATCGACTGGAAGGGGTCGGGGTACCACACGAGGAAGATCAGCGCCGCGGCGATGGCCGCCAGTATTGCGGTGACGACAAAATGCACTCCGAATGCAACGAGCTTTTCCCGCCAGACGATCACGTCATCCTCCTGTCAATCTTCGAACCTGACCTTGCTGCGCAGTCGCTTCGTCCCTTGCTTGCGCGTCTTGGACTCGAGGCGCCGTTCTTTCGACGCGCGCGTGGGTTTCGTCGCATACCGCTTCTTCGGCGCCACGAGCGCGCGGCGCACGAGGTCGAGCAGCCGCTCCTCGGCTTCGCGCCGGTTCTGCTCCTGGCTGCGATGCTCGCGCGACGTGATGAGAATCTCGCCCGCGTCGGTCGCGCGCTGGCCGGCCAGGGCGCGCAAACGCTGCTTGACGTCGTCGCGCAACGTCGTGTTCGCATCCAGCGCGAACCTGAGCTGGACCGCGGAAGCCACCTTGTTGACGTTCTGCCCGCCGGGGCCCGCGGAGCGGATGAACGCGACTTCCAGGTCGGCGTCGGGAATCTCGAGACCGGGTCGCACGACGAGGCTCATGGACGTCAGCGCAGCGCGGGCGGCTCGATGCCGGAAGGGACCATGCGCACTTCATGCTGCTGCACGGGGATCGTGATGCCGTGCTTCTTGAAGAGCCTCCAGATCTCGCGATTCACGTCCGAACGCACGTTGTTCACGCCGTTCATCGGATCGCGGATCCAGAAGCGCACTTCCACGCGCATGCCGTAATTCTCGAAGCTCATGAGACGCGACACCGGCCCGGGATCCTTGAGGATGCGCGGGTGGTTCGCCGCGGCATCGATGAGCACCTGCAACGCGACCTCGGGATCGTCCTGGAAGCTGATCATGACCGGCAGGCGCAGGCGCACACGCTGGTCGGAATAGCTCCAGTTGATGACCGAATTGGTGATGAGGTTCTGGTTCGGCACCAGCGTCTCGACGCCGTCGCGATCGCGCACCACGATGTACCGGCCGCGCAGCTCCTGCACCCAACCGAAATTCTCGGTGCTCGTCCCCGTCGTGCCGGTGAAGCTGATGACGTCGCCCGGCTTGATGGATTTGTCCATCAGCAGCACGAAGCCCGAGACGAAGTTGCTCGCGATTGCCTGCAGGCCGAACCCCAAGCCGAAGCCCAGCGCGCCGGTGAGCACGGTGAGCGCCGTGAGGTCGACGCCCGAAGCATTGACGCCGAGCAGCACGCCGATGGCGATGAGGAAGAACGTCGAGAACTTTGAGATGCCGATGCGCGTCGAGATCGCGATGCCCTCGAGCTTCATCACGCGGCGTTCGATCGTGCGCGCGATCAGGCTCGCGACGATGAGGAACCCGGCGATGACGACGATGCCCTTGAGCAACGACCACAGGCTGAACTCCGCCTTGCCGGGCAGCAGGTCGATGGCGTCGAGCCGGCGTTCGATGCCGTTGAACCAGCCCAGGATCTGGAATGCGATCGCGGCCCAGGTCAGGAAGGTGATGCGCATCTCCCACGTCCGCATCCAGCTGTTCGGTCCCAGCGACACGCTGATCACGTGCACCACGAACCGCACGATGACGTACACGGTGGCGAGGCGGATCGCGATGTCGATGAAATCGACCGGCTGATCGACGGCCATGAACAGCGGACGCAGTCCCAGGATGAAGACCACCATCAGGAACGAAGGCGCGAGCACCATGGCGAAGACCACGAAGCGGCGCGGCCAGCGTGCGAGACTCGCGCGCGTCGCGAGCGGGCGCAGCCATTTCTTCGCGATCGCCGCCACCGCCATGCCGAGCAGCACCGCCGCGATGACGGCGACGACCTGGTAGATCACGTCCGTCGTGAGATGGTCGAAGATCTGCTTCATGCGTTCAGATCGGGGATCAGCTCACTCTCCAGGCGGGTGATCTGGTCCTTGAGCATGAGCTTGCGTTTCTTGAGCCGCTTGATCTGCAACTGGTCTGTCTGGAAGTCGAGCGACAGGCGAGCGATCACCTCGTCGAGATCGCGGTGCGCGATGCGCAATTCCCGCAGCTTCTCGACGTTCTTGAAAAGCTCGCGGTCGACGTTGTCCTGATCTTCGATTTCGCTCACGAGTTCAGGCGCTTTTGAGACGGAGGGTGACCGGCTGGAGACCGGCCGCAAGCTTAAGCCAGCGGCCAAGGGGATTCCACGGCACGGCCGGGTCGTGAAAATCCGAGCCCATTGACGCCAGTAGGTTGAAGCGACGGCACAAGGAGGCCATGCGGTCCGCGTCGTTCGGACTCATTCCGGCCATGCTGGCTTCCAGCGCCACGCCGCCCTCGGCCACGAATGCCGCCACGAGCTCACGCAGGCCGCCCGCGGAGAAGCGGTAACGATGCGGATGCGCGAGGACCGGGACCGCGCCGGCGTCGCGCAGCGCCGCCATCGCGACCGGCAATTCCGGCCAGCCGGCCGGCACGTGTCCGGCGCCATCGCGGTTGAGCCACCGATCGAACGCGTCCTGGGTGTCCCTGGCGAACCCGCGCGCGACCAGCACGCGGGCGAGATGCAGGCGGGTGGGCGAAGTGCCGGCGGCCACCGCGGCCGCCAGCTCGCGTCCCGGCAGGCGGCCCCGCTTCTCCAGCCGTTCGCCGATCTCCACGAGACGCTCGCGGCGGCGGGCGAGGACGGTGCGCGTGTGGTCGAGGAAGGCATCGCGCGTGTCGTCGATCTCGAGTCCCACGAGGTGAATAGTTTGGCCCTTCCACACCGCCGACAGTTCGACGCCCGGCACGAAGCGGATGCCGGCGGCGTCGCAGGCCGCGCGCGCCTCGGGCAGGCCCGCGGTCGTGTCGTGGTCGGTCAGCGCGAGCGTGCCGACATTCCGCGCCTGCGCGCGCTCGACGAGCGCGGTGGGCGACAGCACGCCGTCCGAGAAGAGGCTGTGCGTGTGGAAATCGACCAGCGGTTCGGGGGAGTAATCCATGCGGGGGCAGTATCATACGCGTCATGTCCCCCGCGAATCCGTTCAGACCCGACTGGTCTGCGATCGACACCGTGCTGCTGGATCTCGACGGCACCCTGCTCGACCAGAAGTACGACAACTACATCTGGCGCGATCTCGTGCCGCAGCGCTACGCGCTGGCGCGCGGGCTGGAACTGCACGCGGCCTGCGCGCAGATCGCGCGCCTGTTCGCCGAACGCAGCCATACGCTCGACTGGTACAGCATCGACTACTGGACGCGCACGCTGGGCGTCGACATCGGCGAGCTGCATCGGGAGGTGCGATCGCACGTCGGGTGGCTGCCAGGCGCACGCGAGTTCCTGGTGCGCATGCGCGCGGCGGGCAAGCGGCTCGTCCTCCTCACCAACTCGCACCCCATCGCGCTCGCCGTGAAGCACGAGGAAACCGGGGTGCTCGACCTGCTCGACGCGGCGGCGACGTCACACGAGTTCGGCGCGCCCAAGGAAGATCCGCGGTTCTGGGATGCCGCGCTCGAGCGGTTCGGTTACGACCCGAAGCGTTCGCTGTTCGCCGACGACAACGCGGCGATGCTGGATGCCGCGCGGCTCGCGGGCATCGGCTGGGTCGTCGGAGTGCGGCACTGGGACAGCAGGGGATCGAAGCGCGAGCACGCGCCCGGTCCGGCGGTCGACGCGGTCAACGACCTCTGACGGCTATCTACCGCCGCGGCGCGGGCCGCTGCGTCCGCCGCCACCGCTGCGACGGCCGCCACCGCCACCGCCTCCGCCACCACCGCGCCGCGGGCCGCCGCGGCCGCCGCCACCGCCGCCGCCATGCCGGCGCACCGGGCGAGGGCCGTCCTCGGGGTCCCATTCCTTGTAGACCGGCGGCTTGAGGTCGCGCGCCAGCAGCTCGGGCGCGACGCGCACGACCGGGATCTTGTGCGTGATGTACGCTTCGATGTCGGGCAGCGAGACCGCGTATTCCTCGCAGCCGAAGCTGATCGCGTCGCCATCCATGCCGGCGCGAGCCGTGCGGCCGATGCGGTGCACGTAGTCCGCGGCGTCCTGCGGCAGGTCGTAGTTGAACACGTGGCTCACGTCGGGGATGTGCAGGCCGCGCGACGCGACGTCGGTGGCGATGAGCACGGCGAGCTCGCCCGAGTGGAATTCGCGCATGAAGCGCAGCCGCTTCTTCTGCGGCACGTCGCCAGACAGCGCCTGCGCCTTGAAGCCGTTCGCGAGCAGATATCCTTCGAGTTTCTCGGCGACGCGTTTCATGTTCACGAACACCATCGTGCGATGCGCGTCGAACTGGCGCAGCAAGCCGATGAGCAGCGGCACTTTTTCTTCCATCGCGGGGAAGTAGATCATCTGCCGCACGCGGTCCGCGGTCACGCGGTCCGGCTCGATGCGCACCAGCTCGGGCTGGTTCATGTGCTCGTAGGCGAGCTCGAGCACGCGATGCGACAGCGTCGCGGAGAACAGCATCGACTGGCGCTGCTCCGGCTTGGGCAGACGACGCAGGATGAAGCGGATGTCGGCGATGAAGCCCAGGTCGAACATGCGGTCGGCTTCGTCGAGAACGACTGCCTGCGCGTGGCGCATGTCGAACACGTGCTGCTTGAAGTAGTCGATGACGCGACCGGGCGTTCCGATCAGGACGTCGATGCCGTCCTGCAGGGTCTTCCGTTGCTTTTCGTAGTCGACGCCCCCAAATACCACGCCGATCTTGAGGCCGGTGTGCTTACCCAGGACCTCGGCGTCGTTGAAGATCTGCACCGCCAGCTCGCGCGTGGGCGCGAGGATCAGCGCACGGATGCCCGTAGAGCTGCGGCCCGGCGCCGGCGGGTTCGTGAGCAACCGCTGGAACAGGGCAACGAGGAATGCCGCGGTTTTCCCAGTCCCGGTTTGCGCCTGCCCGGCGACGTCCTTGCCCGTCAGGGCGATCGGCAAGGTGCTGGCCTGAACGGGCGTGGCGCGGACGAAACCCGCGTCGGTGATGCCACGGGCAACTTCAGGAACCAGGTCGAGTGACGCAAACGCGAGGTCGGAAAGGTGTGTCTCTGTCATTAACTTGCAGATTATTTATGGTTTGGCGGCCCGGGCTTGCAAATGGCTGTCGGACCCGTTAAAAATTGCGCCCAAGACGCGGTTGCCCGTCAACGACGAGCCCCAAACCGCAAATCCAAAGCTTTCTCAACCACTAGGTCCATTCACTCATCCAGGCGAACCTGGCCGCGCGGAAGCCGGCAGTCTAACCGTTTGATCGCGTTCTGAGCACGGCTTCCTGCCGGCACACGCGCCCTTTCCCCAACCGAACCCGAATCCACACCCGAAATCCCATGCTTTGCCGTTTTCCAATTGGAGGCCATACCACGTGAGTAACCCGGACATCGTCCATACGACGGACGCAACGTTCTCAGAGGACGTGCTCAAGTCCGACAAGCCCGTCCTTCTCGACTTCTGGGCCGAGTGGTGTGGCCCCTGCAAGATGATCGCGCCGATCCTCGACGAGATCGCCACCGAGTACAAAGACAAGCTGCGCATCGCCAAGATCGACATCGAGTCGAACCCGCAGACGCCGCCGAAATACGGCATCCGCAACATCCCCACGCTGATCCTGTTCAAGAACGGGACCGTGGAAGCACAGAAGGTCGGCACGGTGCGCAAGCCCGATCTCAAGACATTCCTGGACGCGCACCTGTGAGGGGCTACTTGGGAAATCAGGGACGAAATCGCCCTAACAAGGGCCCGAGACACGACGGCGGCCGCGGCGGCGGAGGCGGGCATCGCGATCGCGATGGCAACCGTGATCCGAACTACCGACCCGGACAGAACAACGGCGGTGGTCGGGACGATCAGCCGCCCGAGATGATGGAGGTCGACGAATCGGAGATCATCAGCCAGGCGGAACTTGCCGCCACCAAGAGCTCGATGAACCTGTCGGTGCTCAAGGCCAAGCCGATCTACGAGCTGGTCAAGATGGCCGAGTCCATGGGCGTCGAGGGCCTGGCCCGCTCGCGCAAGCAGGACATCATCTTCGGCATCCTCAAGGCCCATTCGCGCGACGGCCAGAACATCTACGGCGACGGCGTGCTCGAGATCCTGCAGGACGGCTTCGGCTTCCTGCG
>CADEED010000056.1 GCA_902826225.1 uncultured Pseudomonadota bacterium
GACCGCGAGATCTCCACGACGATGGCGTTCGTGCGCATCCTCACCCAGCTGCTCAAGGACAAGAACATCGGCAAGAACGTCGTGCCGATCGTACCCGACGAAGCGCGCACCTTCGGCATGGAAGGCCTGTTCCGCCAGATCGGCATCTACAGCTCGGCCGGCCAGCTGTACACCCCGGTCGATTCCGACCAGCTCATGTCCTACCGCGAGGACAAGAAGGGCCAGATGCTCGAGGAGGGCATCAACGAGGCGGGCTCGACCTGCTCCTGGATCGCGGCCGGCACGGCCTACGCGAACCACAACGTCCACATGATGCCGTTCTACATCTATTACTCGATGTTCGGCTTCCAGCGCGTGGGCGATTTCTTCTGGGCCGCGGGCGACCTGCGGACGCGCGGTTTCCTGCTGGGCGCCACCGCGGGGCGCACCACGCTCGCCGGCGAGGGCTTGCAACACCAGGACGGTCACTCGCTGCTGCATGCATCGACGGTCCCGAATTGCGTCGCTTATGACCCGACCTACGCGTACGAGCTCGCCGTGATCATCCACGACGGCATGAAGCGCATGTTCGTGAACGACGAGAGCGTCTTCTACTACGTCGCGGTGATGAACGAGAACTACGTGCAGCCCGCGCTGCCGAAGGGCGTCGAGGAGGGCATCCTCAAGGGCATGTACCTGTTGCAGGCGGGCGGCGCCGGCAAGGTGCGTGTCACGCTCATGGGCTCGGGCACGATCCTGCGCGAAGTCATCGCCGCGTCCGAGATCCTCTCGAAGGACTTCGGCATTCCGTCCGACATCTACAGCGCGCCCAGCTTCTCGGAGCTGCGTCGCGAGGCGCTCGAGATCGAACGCTGGAATCGCCTGCACCCGGGCGAAGCCGCGCGCAAGCCGTACGTCACGCAGGCGCTGTCGAAGGCGACGGGACCCTTCATCGCGGCCACCGACTACATGCGCGCGTGGCCCGACATGATCCGCCAGTGGGTCCCCGGACGTTTCGCGACGCTCGGGACGGACGGCTTCGGCCGCTCCGACGGACGCACCGCGCTGCGCAAGCACTTCGAGGTCGACGCGAAGAACATCGCGTACGCCGCGCTCCAGTCGCTGGCCGACGAAGGGGCGATCGACAAGGGCACGCTGAAGGCGGCGCTCGCGAAGCTCGGCCTCGACCCCAACAAGCTCGATCCGCAGAAAGCATGAGCATCGAAGTCAAGGTCCCCGACATGGGGAGTTTCGAATCGGTGACGGTCATCGACGTCCTCGTGAAGCCCGGGGATACGATCGACATCGACACTCCGCTCGCGACGCTCGAGACGGACAAGGCGACGATGGACGTCCCCTCGACGGCGAAGGGCGTCGTCGAGAAGGTGCACGTGACCCGGGGCGGCAAGATCTCCGCCGGCGCCGTCATCGTCACCGTGAAGGGCGACGCCACCGCACCGGCGCCCGCCGCCGCCAGGGCGGCCGCCCCACCCGCGGTGTCCGGTCCTGCGGCGGCGCCCGCGCCCGCCGCCGCGGCCGCGCCGCCGAAGGAAGGTCCCGTCGAAGTGCGCGTGCCCGACATGGGCAGCTTCGAATCCGTCTCCGTCATCGATGTCATGGTGAAAGCCGGCGATACCGTCGACTTCGAGACGCCGCTGGCCACGCTCGAGACCGACAAGGCGACGATGGACGTGCCGTCCACCGCGAAGGGCGTTGTCGAGAAGGTGCACGTCACGAAGGGCGGCAAGGTGGGCCCCGGTGCACTGGTGGTCACGGTGAAGGGCTTCGCGGCTGCCGCTGCGGCGGCCCCGGCTTCCGCGGCGGCCGGGAAACCTGCCGCGACGGCCGAGCCTGCGCGTCCGGGCGCGCTGCCAGGCGTCGCGCAAACCTTGCCCGCGCGCGGCACGCTGCCCGCGATCGACGAGTCTTCCTTCGGCAGCGCGCACGCGTCGCCGTCGGTGCGCAAGTTCGCGCGCGAGCTCGGCGTCAACCTGGGTTCCGTCAGGGGCAGTGGCGAGAAGGGCCGCATCCTGCTCGACGACGTCAAGGCGTTCGTCAAGCTCGTGATGTCCGGCGGTGTCGCGCTGGCTGCGCCCGCGCCCGCGTTGCCGAAAGCTCACTACGCCGACCCGGCCGCCTTCGGGGCGGTCGAGGCGAAGCCGCTCAACCGCGTGCAGAAGATCTCGGGGCCGCGTCTGCAGGCCGCCTGGGTCAACATCCCGCACGTCACGCAGTTCGACGAAGGCGACATCACCGACCTCGACAGCCTGCGCGGCTCGCTCAAGAACGAGGCGGCGGCGAAGGGCGTCAAGCTGACGCCGCTCGCGTTCATCATCCAGGCCGCCGTGCGCGCGATGCGCGAGTTCCCGGTGCTCAACAGCCAGCTCGACCAGGCCGGCGAGAACCTGCTCTTCAAGAAGTACTTCAACGTCGGCTTCGCCGCCGACACGCCGAACGGCCTGCTCGTGCCGGTGATCAAGGGCGCCGACAGGATGGACGTCTACGCCATCGCGAAGGCACTCGGGGACCTCTCCGGCAAGGCGCGCGAAGGCAAACTACCCGGCGCGGACATGCAGGGCGCGGGCTTCACGATCAGCAGCCTGGGAGGCGTCGGCGGCACGGCCTTCACGCCGATCATCAACTCGCCCGAGGTTGCGATCCTCGGCGTGTCGAAGTCTTCGATGAAGCCGGTGTGGGACGGAAAGCAGTTCCTGCCGCGCATGATGCTGCCGCTGTCGTTCTCGTACGATCACCGCGTCATCGACGGCGCGCTCGGCGCGCGCATCGCCAAGTTCCTCGCGGACACGCTCGCCAAGCCGAAGGAACTCCTCGGGGCGATGTCGTGAGCAGGATCGATCTCGTGGTTCCGGACCTCGGCAATTTCGACGAGGTCGCGATCGTCGACGTCCTCGTCAAGGTCGGCGACCTGATCGAGGTGGAGACGCCACTCGTCACCCTCGAGACCGACAAGGCGACGATGGACGTGCCGTCCACGGCGGCCGGCACGGTCACCGAGGTGTTGGCGAAGAAGGGCGGAAAGATCGCCAAGGGTGCCGTGATTGCACGCATCGAGGGCAGCGCGGCGCAGCGCGCGTCCGCCAAGGCGACGCCGTCGGCCGCCGCCGCGACCCCGGCGCCGGCCCCCGGCGTGGCGCCAGCCCGGGCCGCGGCCGCGCCCGCCGTGGCGCCCGCGCCGGCACCGCAGCCTTCGCGTCCGCTGAAGCCGGATGTGCCGCACGATCGCGAGACCCAGCTCCTGGTGCTCGGCGCCGGCCCGGGCGGCTACACCGCCGCCTTTCGCGCCGCCGATCTCGGACTCAAGGTCACGCTCGTCGAGCGCTGGCCGATGCTCGGCGGCGTCTGTCTCAACGTCGGCTGTATCCCGTCGAAGGCGCTGCTGCACGCGGCGAAGGTCATCGACGAAGTCGAGGAGATGAAGGCGCACGGCATCGCGTTCGGCGCGCCGGCCGTCGATCTCCCGAAACTCCTCGAGTGGAAGAACAAGGTCGTCGGCAAGCTCGTCGGCGGTCTGTCGGTGCTCGCGAAACAGCGCAAGGTCGAGGTGGTGCAGGGCGTGGGCAAGTTCGCCTCGCCGCACGTCATGGAAGTGGCCGGCGCGGACGGCAATAGCCAGAAGATCCGCTTCGAGCAGTGCATCATCGCGGCGGGATCCGAGGCCATCAAACTACCGTTCTTCCCCGACGATCCGCGCGTCATCGATTCGACCGGCGCGCTCGAACTCGGCGGCATACCGAAGCGCCTGCTCGTTGTCGGCGGCGGCATCATCGGCCTCGAGATGGCCACCGTGTATGCCGCGCTCGGCGCGAGGCTGTCCGTCGTCGAGCTCACGGCGCAATTGATGCCCGGCGCCGACATCGACCTCGTCCGGCCGCTCGAGAAGCGCCTCAAGGCGCGGTACGAGCAGATCCTGCTGAACACGAAGGTCACCGCATGCGCCGCCAGGCCGGAAGGTCTCGAGGTCACCTTCGAGGACGCGAACGGTCAGCGCCAGGACACCTTCGATCGCGTGCTCGTGGCCGTCGGCCGCAGCGCCAATGGCAAGCGGATCGGCCTCGAGAACGCCGGCATCGACGTCAGCGATCGCGGCGTCATCCCGGTCGACAGGCAGATGCGCACGAACCTGCCGCACGTGTTCGCCATCGGCGATCTCGTGCCCGGGCCGATGCTCGCCCACAAGGCGATGCACGAAGCCAAGGTGGCAGCGGAGGTGGCGGCGGGCCACAAGAGCTACTTCGACGCGCGCGTGATCCCGTCCGTGGCCTACACGGATCCGGAAGTGGCGTGGGCCGGCCTCACCGAGACGGAAGCGAAGAAGAACGGCACGGCCTACAAGGCCGGCAAGTTCCCGTGGGCGGCGAGTGGCCGCTCGCTGGCGCTCGGCCGCGACGAGGGATTCTCCAAACTGCTGTTCGACCCGGCGACGCATCGCGTGCTCGGCGGCGGCATCGTCGGCCCGAATGCGGGAGAACTGGTGGCGGAGGTGGCGTTGGCCATCGAGATGGGCGCCGACGCGCACGATATCGGCCTGACGATCCATCCTCACCCGACGCTGTCGGAGACGGTGGGGCTGTCGGCCGAGGTGTTCGAAGGCACCATCACCGACCTGTACCTGCCGAAGAAGGCCTAGCTAGAGGCTGGTCCCGGCGGGCGCCGCCGCCGTGAGTTCCGATCCCGGCACCGGGCCGAACGCGTAGTCCACGATCACGCGCACCGCGAGCGTGTCCTCCACGCTCCAGTTCGACACGTCGAGACACACCGACCGCGTATCCGGGCTCGCCGGGTATTCGGCGTGTTCCGCCGACATGTGCAGATTGCCGAGCGTGGCCGCGCCGGCATCCCGTTCCAGCCAGGGCGTGTCGCTCCGGGGAACGCGCGCCTGCACGCGTACGGCGGTCGTCCGCGAACCGGCCGGCACCGCCGCACACAGGGCGATCTGCGTGGCGAGGGCCTCCGTACACCCCGTGGGGCCGGCATCCTCGGCTTGCGCGGTGAGCTGACAGGGCGGCAGGTGCGCGATGGATTCGGCGCTGCCCGATCCGCCGAGGCGGGCGGGAATTCCCGTCGCCGTGGCGGCGGGAGAGTGTCCGTCGGAAGGTGCCGGATCGGCGGGCGGAATCTCCGCGGCACGGGCCGCGAGCTTGAGATCGGCGCGCAGCGCGGCGATTTCCTCGCGCGCGCCGACGGCGCGCAGCTCCGACCAGAAATACCCGCCGACCATCGCGCCCGTGACGAGTGCGACGATCGCGAAGGTCGAACGCATGCGATTCTTCTTCGGCCGCAATTCGACCGGCGCGCGGTTGCGCACGAGCTGAAAGATCGCGGTCAGCATCGTGGCGAGCGCACCGATAATGGCGGCGACAATGGTTTCCGAGAGGTCCATCCGGCCTCCACAAACAAGGCTCGTCCGAGTGTAGAACGGCCGTTTCGCGCGGCGGCGCGCTGGCTCGCCGGGGTGGGTACTGGGTCACACTTCGGCCGCCGGGCGCTCGTGCGGGGCGCTGGCGGGCGGCCGCCGAATCAGATCAGCTGGCGCAGCTTCTCGAGGTAGGCGAGTTCGTCGGGCGCGCGGTTCGAGCGCTGCGCTTCCCACAGCGCTTCGGCCAGCGTTTCGAGCATGCGATGTTCCGCCTCGTGCCGATCGGAATGCCGCTGCGCGAGCTTGGCGTGCACCTCGGCGATGCCGGCAGGACGGTTCGTCGCGACCTGCTCGCGGATCGCAAGATGCAGGCCCATGTGCAGCCACGGGTTCAGCTGGCCGCCGCGCGGAGAATAGTTCGCCAGATCCGCAGCCGCCGATTCGACGATCACGTGATACTCGGGATGCTCGGAGATCACCGCGACGACCTGCTTGTCCAGTGGCGAGAGCGTGTGCGCCTGCTTGAATCGGCGCCACGCACCGCGGTACGTCTCGCGCAGCTGGTCGCGCGATTGGCCGGCGAAGATCACGGAGTTTTCCCAGAGGCGGCGATAATCCGGCGGCGGGGGCCGTACTCGCACAGATCGTTGATTAGGCAGCCTGGGCACGCGGGCTTCAGCGCCTTGCATACGTAGCGACCATGCAGGATGAGCCAGTGATGTGCGTCATGAGCGAATTCCCCGGGAGTTGAACGGACCAGCGCATCTTCCACCGCCCTCGGCGTTTTCCCCGGCGCGAGCTTCGTCCGATTCGCGACGCGGAAGATGTGCGTGTCGACCGCTATTGTGGGCTCTCCGAAAATCGTGTTGAGGACGACGTTCGCAGTTTTGCGTCCGACTCCGGGAAGCAACTCGAGAGATTCGCGATCGCGCGGCACTTCGCCCCCGTGCATGTCTGTGATCGCCGACGAAGTGGCGACGACGTTCTTCGCTTTCGCCTTCCACAGGCCGATCGTGCGGACATATGTCGAGAGGCCCTCGACGCCGAGGTCGGCGATGGCGCGCGGCGTTCTCGCGATCGGGAACAGCTTACGGGTTACTGCATTCACGCTCCTGTCGGTGGCCTGGGCCGACAGGATCACCGCGACCAGCAGCTCGAAGGGCGTCGAGTACTCGAGCTCGGTGGCGGGCTTCGGGTTGGCCGCGCGGAAGCGCTCGAAGATCCGCCGGCGCTTGTCGGCATTCATGGGGCCGGACGCTGCGCGCGGGCGCCACGCTTGCGTTCCGCGAGGACGGCGGCGCGTTCCGCCTCGCGCCGTGCGATGCGCCGGTTGTGCGCCTCGAATCGTGCGCGGCTGTCGTCCGGCGGCGGGAGCGCGAGATCGGGCGCCGCGCTGCGCAATCTCGGCAGCATCACGATGCAGTCGACCGGGCAGGGCGCGACGCACAGCTCGCAGCCGGTGCAGATGTCGGCGAGGACCGTGTGCATGCGGCGCGGGCCGCCCACGATCGCGTCGACAGGACAGGGCGGCAGACACTTCGCGCAGCCGATGCAGCGCGTCTCGTCGATGAAGGCGACCGCCGGCGCGGCTTCGATGCCGTTCTCGCGATTGAGCGGCTGCACCGCGCGGCCCGTCAGCCTCGCCAGCGCGAGCAGTGTCTCGGTGCCGCCGGGCGGGCACTGGTTGACGGGGGCCTCACCGCGCGCGATCGCTTCGGCATAGGGCAGGCAGCCCGGGTAGCCGCAGCGCGTGCACTGGGTTTGCGGCAGCAGCGCGTCGATGGCGGCCGCGTCGGCCATGGGACTAGCTGACCTTCATCCCCGCCGTCGCGCCGCTGTCGGGCGACAGGAGGAACACATCGGCGCCCGCGTCCGGCGCGGCGCACAACACCATGCCCTCGGAAACGCCGAAGCGCATCTTGCGCGGTTCGAGGTTCGCGACCATCACGACCTGGCGGCCGACGAGCTTCGCCGGGTCGCCGTAGCCCGCGCGGATGCCGGAGAATACGTTCCGTTTCTCCGCGCCCAGGTCGAGCGTGAGACGCAGTAGTTTGTCCGAGCCCTCGACCAGAGTCGCCTCGAGCACGGTCGCGACGCGCAGGTCGAGCTTCGCGAAGTCGGCGATGGTGATGTTGCCGGGCTTTGCCGGCGCGGCAGGTTCTGTCACGGTCTTGGCCTTTGCGGGTTTCGCGGGCGCGGAAACGGGTGCGGTGCCGGGTTCGACGAGCTGGGCGACGATCTTCGGATCGAGGCGGGTCGCGAGCGGCTCGTAGGCTTCGATCGCGTGCGCGAACAGCGGCGTCTCCACCGAGTTCCAGTCCGCGAAGGAGATGTTCAGGAACCTGCCGGCTTTCTCGGCCATCCGCGGCATCACGGGCGCGAGGTAGCTCATGAGCACGCGGAACAGGTTGATTCCCTGCGTGCAGACCGCAAGCACCTCGGCGGCCTTTGCCGGGTCCTTGGCGAGCGCCCAGGGTTTCATCGTGTCGACGTACTGGTTCGCGCGATCGGCGAGACCCATGATCCCGCGCAGTGCCGCGGAGTAGTCGCGCGCGTCGTAGAGTTCCGCGATCGTGCCGCGCAGCGCCGCGAACTCGGCGTAGAGCTGCTGATCCGGTAGCTGGGCGGCAAGCTGGCCGCCGGCGCGTTGGACGAAGCCCGCGCAACGGCTCGCGATGTTCACGAGCTTGCCGACGATGTCCGAGTTCACGCGGGCGACGAAATCGTCGAGCGAGAGGTCGATGTCCTCGACGGCCGAGTTCAGCTTCGTGGCGAAGTAGAAGCGCAGCGGTTCCGGCGGCAGCAACGAGAGATAGCGGCTGGCGGAGATGAACGTACCGCGCGATTTCGACATCTTCGCGCCGTTCACGGTCAGGAAGCCGTGCACGAACACGGCCGTGGGCTTGCGGCAGCCCGAGCCGTGCAGCACCGCGGGCCAGAAGAGGTTGTGGAAGTAGCTGATGTCCTTGCCGATGAAGTGATACAGCTCGGTCTGGCTGTCCGCGCGCAGGTATTCGTCGTAGTCGAGGCCGCGTTTGTCGCACAGCGCCCTGAAGCTGCCGAGGTAGCCGATCGGAGCGTCGAACCAGACGTAGAAATACTTTCCGGGCGCGCCGGGGATCTCGAATCCGAAGTAGGGCGCGTCGCGCGAGATGTCCCAGTCCTGCAGCCCGGCCTTGAACCACTCGTCGAGCTTGGCGCGCACTTCGGATTGCCGAGCGCCGCCGCTCAGCCAATTACGCAGCACGTTCTCGAAATCACCGAGCTTGAAGAAGTAGTGCTCGGATTCGCGCCAGACGGGAGTGGTCTGCGAGATCGTCGAGACGGGGTCGATCAGCTTGTCGGGCGTGTAGGTCGAGCCGCAGTTCTCGCAGGAGTCCCCGTACTGATCCGCGGTGTGGCACACCGGGCATTCGCCCTTCACGTACCGGTCCGGCAGGAACATCCCCGCCTTCTCGTCGTAAGCCTGGCGCACGCTGCGCGTGGTGATGTGACCCTTCGCCTTGAGCTTGAGGTACAGGTCGTTCGTGATCGCCTGGGTCTCGGGCGAGTGCGTGGAGTGGAAGTGGTCGTGCCCGATGAGGAAGCCCTGGTAGTCCCGGACGTGCTCGGCGGCCGTCCGCCGGATGAGTTCCTCGGGCGTCACGCCCTCGGCCTGCGCCTTGATCATCACCGGCGTGCCGTGCGTGTCCTCGGCGCAGACGTAGAGGCAGTCGTGCCCCTGCATGCGCTGGAAACGCACCCAGATGTCGGTCTGGACGGCTTCGATGAGATGTCCCAGGTGCAGCGAGCCGTTGGCGTACGGCAGCGCGCTCGTGACGAGGATCTTGCGAGGCATGAAACGCGGGTCCGGAAAGGGCCCGCGAGTATAAGTCATCGCCAGCAGACGATCTTAGCGAAGCCGCCAGGCGGCCAACTCACGCTTCAGCCCTGATCCTTGAAGGGCTCGAACTTGGCCTTGTTGATGCCCTTCTTGTAGGCCTCTTTGCCGGTGACCTGGCGCGCATTGAGCAGCGCCTCGATGGCGCTGTCCATGGTGCGCATGCCGTGCTGGCTGCCCGACTGCATCGTCGTCTCGAGCTGGTCGAGCTTGCCCTGGCGGATGAGGTTGGACACGGCCGGCGTGTTCACGAGGATTTCGAGTGCCGCCACGCGGCCGCTCTTGTCCGACTTCTGGAGCAGCTGCTGCGACACGACGCCGCGCAAGGACGTGCTCAGCATCGTGCGCACGTGGCTCTGCTTGTCGGCCGGGAAGACGTTGACCATGCGATCGACGGTCTGCGCCGCGCCGTTCGTGTGCAGGGTGCCCATGACGAGGATGCCCATCTCGGCCGCGGTGACCGCGATCGAGATCGTTTCGTAGTCGCGCAACTCGCCCACCAGCACGACGTCCGGATCCTCGCGCAGGCCCGACTGCAGCGCCGCGGCGAAGCCTTTGGTATGCACGCCGACTTCGCGCTGGCTGATGAGGCACTGCTTGCGCCGGTGCACGAACTCGATCGGATCCTCGATCGTGAGGATGTGTCCCTTCACGCGCGAGTTGATGTCGTCGATCATCGCCGCGAGCGTCGTCGACTTGCCCGAGCCGGTCTTGCCGGTCACGAGAATCAGGCCGTTGTTCGCGCGGCAGAGCGCGTGGATCGCGGGCGGCAGATTGAGCTGTTCGAGGGAGAGCGCCTTCGACGGGATCGCGCGCATGACCGCGCCCATGCCGTTGATCTGGCGCATGACATTCACGCGGAAACGGCCGTACTCGCCCATGTTGTAGGCGAAGTCGGCGCCGTCGTGCTCCTCGAAGCGATGCACCGCCGTCTTCGGCATGATCTCGTACATCGTCTGCTGGACGAAATCCTTGTCGAGCTTTTCCGGGCGGAGCGGTTGCAGATCCCCGTACAGCCGGATGCGCGGCGGGTCGCCCGCCAGGAAATGCAGGTCCGACCCCTTCTTCGCGAGCACTTCCTTCAGGTATTCGTCGATGACCGGCACGTCGTTCTCGGACTAACTGCCGCTCGCGGCGTGCGAGGCCGTGGTGGGGCCGGTGACGTCGAGCTTCGGCATCAGCGTGGTGTCGGTGACGTAGCGCTGGAACGCGCGGCGGTCGGCCGCATAGGTCACCGCGTCGTCGGGATCGATCTCGCGCGCGGCGAGTGAGGCAAGCAGCGCCTGGTCGAGCATCTGCATGCCGAGATCCTTGCCGGTCTGGATCTGATTCGGGATCTGGTGCGTCTGGTCCGTCTGGATGAGCTTGGCGATCGCGCGCGTCATCACGAGCGTTTCGCAGATCGCCTTGCGCGCCTTGTGGTCCGCGGTCTTCACCAGGATCTGCGTCACCACCGCCAGCAGCGACTGGGAGAGAAAGCTCTTCGTCTGTTCGCGCTCCTCGATCGGGAGCGCATCGATGATGCGGTCGATCGTCTTGGAGGCAGACGTCGTGTGCAGAGTGCCGAGCACGAGGTGGCCCGTTTCGGCGGCGGTCATGGCCATCGAGATCGTCTCGGCGTCGCGCAGTTCGCCGACGAGGATGACGTCGGGATCCTCGCGCATCGCCGCGCGGACGCCCTCGGCGAACGAGGGGATGTGGGTGCCGAGCTCGCGCTGGATCACCTGGCTCTGTTTGCTGCGATGGACGAACTCGATCGGATCCTCGAGCGAGATGATGTTCAGGCGCCGCGAGGTGTTCAGGTGATCGATCATGGCCGCGAGCGTCGTCGATTTGCCCGTACCGGTGGCGCCCGTGACCAGGATCATTCCCTGGTGATAGTCGCAGAGCTTCTTGACGATGGGCGGCAGCGCGAGCTTGTCGATGCTCGGGATGTCGGTGGGAATCGCGCGGAACGTGGCGCCGATACCGGTTTCCTTGCGGAACACGTTCACGCGGAAGCGGCCGCCGTCGGCGGAAACATAGGAGAAGTCGAGGTCGTTGCCCTTGCCGAAGAACTCGTACTGGTTCTTCGTGAAGATCTCGGTGAGGTAGCTCTCGAGCTCCTGGTCACCGACGTCGCGGAACTTGATCGGCATGAGATCGCCGTTCATGCGCAACATGGGCGGCACGCCGACGGCCAGGTGGACGTCGGAGCAGCCCTGCTGCATGCCGAGCTTCAGGAACGCGTCGATGCGGGCCAAGCGGGCCAGTCCTCGTGAGTACTGCGGGGCTCACCGAAGCATGCGACGGTGAGAAGGGCATGCAGTGTGACGCAGTGCGCGATTCTCTGGAAGCTGGGCGGGGACGTTGCGGATTTACGGGGACATTCCTCATTTCCCCCGCGCAGCGGGCCGATGGGGACATACCTGTCGCGGGCGCGTCCCCATTGGCTGGGAAATGAGGAATGTCCCCGTTGACCCTCGACGTCCACGTTCGGGGATCAGCGGAATTTTTCGAGTGCCGCTCGCAGCTCGTTCATGGTCTGGAAACGCTTTTCCTTGTCGACCGACATCGCCTGCATGATGACTTCCGGCAGCCCGCTGGGCAGCGAGGGATTGATCTCGCGCGGCGGCCGGGCCTTGCCCTGCACGTGCTGGTACATGACCGACATGTGGTCGCCGCGCGCGTACGGCGGCACGCCCGTCATGATCTCGTAGAGGATGACGCCCAGCGCGTAGACGTCGGCTCGCTGGTCCACCTTCTTGCCGAGGATCTGTTCGGGCGCCATGTACTTCGGCGAGCCGATGACGTAGCCCGTCTTCGTGAGCTGCGTATCGCCTTCGCGCTGCGCGGCCGCGACGCCGAAGTCGACGATCTTGAGCAGGCCCTCGTTGTTGATGAGCACGTTGGCGGGCTTGAGGTCGCGATGCACGATTCCCTGGGCGTGCGCGACCTCCATGCCGGTACAGATGTCGATGCCGAAGCCGAGGGCGCGCGCCAGCGGCATCGGCTTCTCGCCGACCACCTCACTACCCAGCGTGTGCGAGGGGAAGTACTCCATCGAGATGGCGTAATTGCCCTGGATGAACAGGAAATCGTAGATGCGGATGACGTTGTGGTGCGTGATCTTGCGCGAGTAGCGCAGCTCGTGCACGAAACGCTTCATGATCTCTTCGTCTTCGGAAACGTTCGGGTTGAGGAATTTGAGGATCAGCCGCTCGTCGACGACGGTGTCCTCCATGAGCAGCACCGTGCCGAACGCGCCCTTGCCGATGCGTTCCACGTACTTGTAACGGCCCTCGATGATGTCGCCGGTCTTGAGCGTCTGGATGTCGAGCTTTTGCGGGCCCGCCATCTTTTCCGCCTCCTTCACGACGCGCTGCACCTCCTGTTCGGACATGAGCTGCGTGCGCTGCGCCACCTGCGGCGGCGGCGGGCGCGGCGGCGGGACCGGCGCCGGCGGTGAGACGTGCGACGCCTGGCCGGCCTGCGTGGCGCCTTCCGAGCGATGGGCCGGCGATGCGGGCGAGGCCGAGGGCATGCGGTTCTGCGTCGAGGAGAGGCGATTGCCGCTCACCGAGAAGCGCGAGTCGAGATCCGAAAGCGCACGCAGGGCGGCTTGCGCAATGGTGGGTTCGGGTTGGTTCGACTGTCCCTGGATCTGCACGCGAATGTGCTCGAGCCGCCGTTCGTCCGCGAGCTTCGCGAGCGAATTGATCGCCTCGACGCGGATGTCCTTCTCCTCGCGATTCAGCATCGGCAGGACCGCATCCACGACCTTGTGGTCGCCGAGACGGCCAAGCGCGCGCACGACCACGGGTAGCGACTTCGCCGGCGTGGTTTCGAGCATCTCCAGCAGGCGGGGCAGGGCGCGCTTGCTGCCGATTTCGGCGAGCGCGTCCACCGCGCGTTCGCTGACCCACCAATCCTTGTCCTTGGTGGCGTCGATGAGATGACCCACGGCGCGGTCGTCCTTCGTCTGGTTGAGGATCTCCACCGCCGCGCGGCGGATGTCCTCGTCCTGGTCGCCGACGAGATGCAGCACGGCCTCGACCACTTTCGGTCCGCCGATCTTGCCGAGCGCATCGGCGGCGCGCGAGCGCACCCACCAGTCGTCGTCGGCGACAGCTTCGAGCAGTTCCTTGATCGATTGCGCGTTGCCAACTTCATTGAGCACTTCGACCGCGGCGCGGCGTGCGTACTCGTTCTCGTCCTTGAGCACCGGGATCAGGTACTTGATGGTGTCCGGATCGTTGGCGCGGATCACCGCGTCGATCGCCTTGTTCTGGACGTCGATCTCCGGATCGCGCAGCAGATTGCAGAGCAGATCGAGATCGAACGGACCCTCCATGCGCGACAGCGCGCCCAGCGAGGCGGCGCGGACTAGCTTGTTGGTGTCCTTGAGCTGCTGCTGCAGCGCGCGCGACACCTCGGGCTTGGGAAATTTCGACAGGATGTTGATGATGTGCAGGCGCGCGACGGGATCCTTGCCGTTCAGACGGCCGACGAGCTCGGGCAGGTCGTTGTCGGTGGCGAGTTCGCCCAGGATGCGGAACAGGGCCGCTTTTTCGTTCGCTTCCTGCTTGTAGGCCGCCGCGAGGATCTCGCGTACCGACAGGCGGGTCCGGTGCGCGGTGATGACGTCGAGCAGGGCCGACTTGGCGACCCCCTCGGTGGTGAGCGCGTCGAGCAACAGGGTGGGCGGGTAGGCGCGGCTGCTGGAGAGCGCCCAGGCGACGCCCGCGACCACGCGGGGGCTGCCGGTGACCATGGCTTCGATGAACTTGGGGAATGTCTTCTGGTTGACCAGCCCGGTGAGGACTTCGATGTACGCCACCGTGGCGATCTTGTCGGCGTCGGCGAGGGCGGCGGTAACGGGTTCGATGGCGCCGGGGCCCAGGTCGCGCAATTTCGCGATCGCCTTCTGCGTTTGTGGAGCGGCGACGTCTTTCGCCTCCTTGAGCTCCGTGATGAACCGGTCGGCCCGGATGTTCGTGAAAAAACT
Organism: uncultured Pseudomonadota bacterium; assembly: GCA_902826225.1. Lineage (GTDB taxonomy): Bacteria > Pseudomonadota > Gammaproteobacteria > Steroidobacterales > Steroidobacteraceae > CADEED01. The sequence goes on from CADEED010000056.1 coordinate 14,224, forward strand.
CATGGATCCGATGGTCTGCGACGCGCACTCCAGCCCGGGAGGCCATGTGCGCGTGCGGAATAGATCAAGCGGCCGTCCTGTGTTGCCGGAACCCTGCTACAAAAATTATGCCACATGTCCTGCGGAAGCCAGCCTTTCCGCTAGAATCTTCGGCCTTCCCTATGCCCCCACTGTCCGCCGCCGAATTTCGCGCACTCGTCGAGAAATATCAGGACCCATATCTCGGTCAGACGCTCGCGGATGCGCGCGCCATCGAATCCGCTGAGCTGAAAGGTGAACGGGCTCACGTTCGCGTGACCCTCGGCATTCCGATCGGAGATTACGGTCCTGAGTTCACGCGTGGGCTGCGTGCGCATCTCCAGGCGGCCGGAGGACCGGCGGACGTCGAGGTGGACCTGCAATCGAAGATCACCGCACATGCCGTGCAGCGACAGCTTTCGCCGATTCCGGGCGTTCGCAACGTGGTGGCCGTTGCCTCGGGCAAGGGCGGCGTCGGCAAGTCGACCGTCGCAGCAAATCTTGCGCTCGCCTGGGTGCGGCAGGGAGCCCGGGTCGGGATCCTCGACGCGGACATCTACGGCCCGAGCCAGCCGATCATGTTGGGCCTCGCGGGACAGCGGCCATCCTCGCCCGATGGCAAGCGCATCAAGCCGCTCGTCGCGCACGGGTTGTCGGCGATGTCGATCGGATTCCTCATCGATCCCGAACAACCCATGGTCTGGCGCGGCCCGATGGTCACGCAGGCGCTGAGCCAGCTCCTGGGCGACACCGACTGGGGCGACCTCGACTACCTCGTGATCGACATGCCGCCCGGCACGGGCGACATCCAGCTGACGCTGGCGCAGCGCGTCCCGGTGGCGGGGGCGGTCATCGTGACCACGCCGCAGGACATCGCGCTCGCGGATGCGCGCAAGGGTCTCAAGATGTTCGAGAAGGTCAACGTGCCCGTGCTTGGCATCGTGGAGAACATGAGCGTGCACGTGTGCTCGAACTGCGGTCACGTCGAACACCTGTTCGGCGCCGGGGGTGGCGCGCGCATGGCCGCGCAGTACGGCGTCCAGTTGCTCGGCGAGCTGCCGCTGGATGCGCGCGTGCGCGAAGAGGCCGACGGCGGCGTGCCGACGGTCGTCGCGGCGCCCGAGTCGGCGCACGCGCAGCCTTATTTCGAGATGGCGCGGCGGACCGCCGGCGCGCTCGCGCGTCGTTCGAAGGACCGATCGACGCTGTTCCCGAAGATCGTCGTGGAAGAAAGCTAACTAGAGAACTGGCGCAATGAGCATCAAATCCGACAAGTGGATCCGCCGGATGGCGGAGAAAGACAAGATGATCGAGCCGTTCGCGCCGGAGCAGGTGCGCAGCGCCGCCGATGGTCACAAGATCGTGTCGTACGGCACGTCCAGCTACGGCTACGACGTGCGCTGCTCGCGCGAGTTCAAGATCTTCACGAACATCAATTCCACGATCGTCGACCCGAAGGCATTCGACGAGAAGAGCTTCGTGGATATCACCGCCGACGTCTGCATCATCCCGCCGAACTCGTTTGCTCTCGCCCGGACCGTCGAGTACTTCCGCATACCGCGTTCGACACTGGTCGTCTGCCTCGGAAAATCGACGTATGCAAGGTGCGGAGTGATCGTGAACGTGACGCCGCTGGAGCCGGAGTGGGAAGGCCACGTCACGCTGGAGTTCTCGAACACCACGCCGCTGCCCGCGAAGATCTACGCGAACGAGGGCGTCGCGCAGATGCTCTTCTTCGAGTCGGACGAGGTTTGCGCCACGTCGTACAAGGACCGTGGCGGCAAGTATCAGGGGCAGCGTGGAGTGACGCTGCCGAAGACCTGAGCCCGCGTTCAGTTCTTGTCGACGGACTCGATGCGCAGCGTGAACTCGGTCTTGTTCTTGCGGACGCGCTCGGCCTTCACGGGCAGGTAGCCCAGCGCCGGCGCCACCCAGGTGCGCGTCAGGCGGTCCGAGCCGGCGCGCCGGCTGGTGTAGACGATGGTCTCGAGCGTGCCGAGCGCAGTGTCGATCTCGGCCTTGCCTTCGCTGCGCAGCTCGTAGGCCTTGAGCTTGCCATCGCCGTCGACCAGCGAAACCGTCTCGACCAGTTTGCCCCTGGCGAGATTGCGCAGCGACTCGATCTGCAGCGACATCGGGTCCTGGGCATCTTCCGGAATCTCGACGTCGACTGCCGCGCCCTTGGCAGTGCCCGTGACGCGACTCGCGGCCCAGTCGAACCGGAGATCGATCGGGCGCTCCTTTTCGTCCGAGCCGCCAAACCTGAGCGGAATCACGCGGCCATCCTTCACCTTGAACGTGCTCGACTGCGTCAGCGAGTCGGGCAAGGCCATCCTGAACAGGCCGTGCGGCGTGTTCACGGTCTCGTAGACGTAGGTATCCGCGCCGTCACGACGCAGCTGCAGCGTCGAGGTGGCCGCTGACATGCCTTTCCAATCCGCCGTGTAGGTAGCCTTGAACGGCTTCAGATCGGCCGGATCCGCGCTCACGACCGGGGCGACCGAGAGCGCGATGACGCAGAGCCAGCTACGCCGCGACATCGCTTTCCTCGACGAGCGGCGCAGCCAGCGGTGAGCCGTCGAAGTAAATCGCGCCTTGGCGCCATTGAACGCGTCCGGAAGCGACGAGGGAGCATGCATGCGGATAGATGATGTGTTCCAGCGCATGAACGCGGGCTGAAAGTGCGTCCGCCGTATCGCCCGCCAGGATCCGGAGCTTCCCCTGGACGATCACGGGCCCTCCATCGAGCTCGGGCGTGACGTAATGCACGCTGGCGCCGTGGTGCGAATCGCGGGCGGCCAGCGCGCGGGCGTGCGTATCGAGTCCCTTGTACTTGGGCAGCAGGGACGGGTGGATGTTGAGCAGCCGGCCGGCGAAGCGCTCGACGAACCCGGTGGACAGGATGCGCATGAACCCCGCGAGCGCGATGAGTCGCGCGCCGCTCGCCTCCAGGTCCGCCGCCAGCGCGACGTCGAATGACTCGCGGTCCGGGTACTGACCGAAGGGTACGACGCTGGTGGGGATGGCGAGCGCCTGCGCGCGCGCGAGGCCCGCGGCAGATTCGCGATCGGCCACCACCCTGACTACCTTGAAGGCTGCGCCGGGACGCTGCGCCGCGCGCGCGATCGCTTCCATGTTGCTGCCGCGCCCGGAGATCACCACGGCGACGGGCAACACGGATCACTCCTCGATGACGACGCCGCGCGTGCCGCGCGCGACGCTGCCGATGAGGGTGGCCGTTTCGCCCGCGGAGCGCAGCGCCGCCAAGGCGGCGTCGGCCGCGGATGGCGCGACGACGACGACCATGCCGATGCCGCAATTGAACGTGCGGTACATCTCGGGCAGCGCGATCTTGCCGGCCGCGGCGAGCCACTCGAACACCGGGTCGACGGCCCAGCTCTTGCGCTTCAGCACGACCTCGAGGCCGTCCGGAATGACGCGCGGAATGTTGTCGGTGATGCCGCCGCCAGTGATGTGCGCGAAACCCTTGACGTCGAGCTTCTGCGCGAGGGCCAGCAGCGGCTTCACGTAGATGCGCGTGGGCGTGAGCAGGCGGTCGAACAGCGACTTGCCGTCGACCTGGGTCTTGTCGTTCGCCCCCGCGACGGAGACGAGCTTGCGAATGAGCGAATAGCCGTTCGAATGCGGGCCGGACGATGCCAGTCCGATGACGACGTCGCCGGCAGCCACCTTCGAGCCGTCGATGAGCCGGTCCTTCTCCGCGATGCCGACGCAGAAACCCGCGAGATCGTAGTCGTCGCCGTGATACATCCCCGGCATCTCGGCGGTTTCGCCGCCGACGAGCGCGCAGCCCGCGAGCTCACAACCTTCCGCGATGCCGCGGATCACGGCCTCCGCGACGTCGACCTGCAGCTTTCCCGTGGCGTAGTAATCGAGGAAGAACAGCGGCTCGGCGCCGGAGACGACGACGTCGTTCACGCACATGGCGACGAGGTCGATGCCGATCTTGTCGTGGCGGCCGGTGTCGATGGCCAGGCGCAGCTTGGTGCCGACGCCGTCCGTTCCCGACACGAGCACGGGTTTGCGGTAGCGATCGAGCGGCACTTCGACGAGCGCGCCGAAGCCGCCGATGCCCGCCAGGACTTCGCGCCGCATCGTGCGTTTGACGACGGGCTTGATGCGTTCGACGAGCTCGTCGCCCGCGTCGATATCGACGCCGGCATCGCGATAGGTGAGTCCGGATTCGGTCATGTCTGGATGGTGATTGCCGGCACGGCGGCCCGGGAAAAAACGTGCGATATTGTAGCCAATGCGCTCCGTCGTAGTCAGTTTCATCGCTGTCCTGCTCGTGGTGTTCGCGGGCGACGCCGCCGCGCTCCGGCAGGTGCGCGCGTATGAAGTCACCGTCTCTGCGCAGACGGACGCCGCCGTGCAGGCGCAGACGGGCCTCCGGCAGGTGCTGGTGCGCGCGACGGGCGCGCGCGACGCCGCGAACGATCCGGCGCTCGCGAATGTTCTCGCGCAGGCGCCGCAGTACGTCATCGCGACGCGCCCGGCGGCGACGGGCAGCGGCACCGTGCTGGTTTTCGACGCGGCCGCGCTCGAACGCGACATCACGGCCGCGGGGCGCACCGTCTGGCCCACCGATCGGCCGCTGCTGATGGTGGTGCTCACCGGCGGTCCGGCGGCGGGCGCCTTCGAGACACGGCGGCAGGTCGAGGGGCTGCTGGACGGTGTCGGGAATCGGCGCGGCCAGCCCATCCGGGTCGCTCGGCCCGACGCGGTCGGCTTGCCGCCGGCCGGCGACATCCCGGCCGATGCGGCCCTTGCGGCCGCGCAGCGGCTCGGCGCGGACGCGGTGCTGGTCGGCTACGGTGACGCGGTACCCAACGGCGGTCCGTGGCGGTGGGTGCTCACCGGGTACAACGTGAACGAATCCTGGAGCGGCACGCTGGAAGACGGCGTGCACGCGTCGGCCGATCTCTTCGCGCGCAACGCGGTCGCCTACGCGGCGATGCCCGAGATCACCGTGTACGTCGAAGTCGAAGGCGTGCCCGGTCTGCGGGAATACGCGCGCGTTTCGGAGATCATCACGGCCGCGGGCGGCGCGCGCAGCGTGCTGCTGGCCGAAGCGGCCGGGTCGCGCGCGATGTTTGCCGTGGCGACGCGCAGCGGCGTCGACGCACTGCAGAGTTCGCTGTCCTCGAACCCGCGGCTCGAGCGCGGCGAGCCGCGCGCCGGCGGCACGATTGCGTTCAGCTACCGCCCCTGAGACCGTCCAGCGATGCTGCGGCACCTGCCCAACTTCATCTGCCTGGTGCGCATCGCGCTCATCTGGCCGACCCTCGACGCGCTGGTGTCGGGCCTCTACTGGAAGGCGCTCGCGCTCGTCGCGGTCTGCGCGGTTTCCGACGGCCTCGATGGCTGGCTCGCCAAGCGGTTCAACTGGACCTCGCACCTCGGCAAGCTCCTCGATCCGCTCGCCGACAAACTACTGCTGGTCTCGCTGTTCCTCACGGCGACGTGGATCAACCTGCTGCCCTGGTGGCTCACGGCGGCGGTCGTCGCGCGTGACCTCATGATCGGCGGCGGAGCGGTCGTGTATCGCCTCTGGTTCGGCCCCCTGCATGGCCGGCCGACGATCCTGAGCAAGTTGAACACGGGCATGCAGCTCGCGGTGGCGCTCGCGGCGATCCTCGGCGCCGCCTGCGGGCTGCCGACGCGCGAGATGGTCACTGCGCTGGCGTTCGTCACGCTGATCACCACGATCGTCTCGGGCGCCGATTACCTCACCGTCTTCACGCGACGCGCGCTCGCGACCTAGGGAAGGGAATCCGATGCGGCAGATGCCGTTGGGTGTGCAGCTCAAGGAGCGCGCCACCTTCGCGAGCTTCCTCACGGCGCGCAACGTCGAGCTGGTGGCGCACCTGCGCGCCGTGGCTGCGAACACGCCGGCCGGCGCCACCTGGATCGCCGGCCCGCATACCGCGGGCAAGTCGCACCTGCTGCAGGCCGTGTGCGCGGAGGTTGCGCCGACGGTGCGTGCCGCCTATCTACCGCTCGAGACGCTGCTGCCGTTCGGCCCCGGGGCGCTGGACGGCGCCGAATCTCTCGACCTCGCCTGTCTCGACGACGTCCAGACGGTCGCCGGCCTGCCGGACTGGGAGGAGCGCCTGTTCTCGTTGTGGCAACGGGCGCAGGAGCGCTCCACCACGCTGTTGTTCGCTGCGCGCGAGAACCCCGCACACGTCGACTTCGGCCTCAAGGACCTCAAGAGCCGTTTGACCTCATCGAGCATCTTCGTCGTGCGCGAGCTGAACGACGTCGAGCAGGTCGAGGCGCTGACCCTCCGCGCACATCTGCGCGGGCTGGAGATGCCGGCGGAGACGGCGCGCTACCTGCAGCGCAGATTTCCCCGGGACATGCGCACCTTGTGCGAGATCCTCGACACGATCGACGACGCGGCGTTCGTGGCGCAACGCAGGCTGACGGTGCCCTTCATCCGCGACGTCATCGACCGAAAGTAAATGCGGACATTCCTGAATTCCCAGCAAATGGGGACAGGGCTGCCCGAGCCCCCGGACGGAAATCCTTAGATCCCGGCGTCTCGACACCTTGGCTTCAGCCTCGTCCCCATTTGCTAGCGGGCGCGGCCGGCCTTCAGCGCGGCGGCGACTTCGGCCACGCGACTGCCGAGCGCCGTGGCCAGAGTCGTCTCGTCTTCGCTCAGCGTGCCGGATTGAACAGCGGCGCCCGCCACGTGCGTGGCGCCGTAAGGTGTGCCGCCGGTCTTCGTATGGTTGATGCCGCGCTCCGTAAAGGGAATGCCGACGAACAGCATGCCGTGATGGATCAGCGGCAGCGCCATCGTGAGCAGCGTGGATTCCTGTCCGCCGTGCAGCGTCTGCGACGACGAGAACACGGCCGCCGGCTTGCCGGCGAGCGTGCCGTCGAGCCAGATGCTCGAAGTGCCGTCGAGGAAGTACTTGAGCGGCGCGGCCATGTTGCCGAAGCGCGTCGGGCTGCCTAACAACAATCCGTCGGCACGGCGCAGGTCGTCGATGGTCGCGTAGGGCGCTCCCGTGTCGGGAACCGCCTTGACGGGACGCTCGTTCTCGGCGCTCACGGGCGGCACGGTGCGCAGCGTGGCGCTGCATCCGGCGATCTGCGCGACTCCGCGCGCGGCGTGCCGCGCGAGCTCGGCGGTGGAGCCGTGGCGCGTGTAGTAGACGATGAGGATTTCGGTCATGTGTTTATGATGCCGCATGATTTGCCGCCGTTCCTTCGTTTCGGGCCGGGTGCAGGGGGTCTTCTACCGGGCGACCTGCATCCGCAAGGCGGCTTCGCTCGGTATTCGCGGCTACGCGCGCAACCTGCCCGACGGCCGCGTCGAGGTGCTGGCCTGTGGCGAGCCGCCCGTCGTCGACGCGTTCGTCGCGTGGCTGTGGGAAGGTTCGCCGGCATCGAAGGTGACCGGCGTGGAGACGTCCGCGGCGGACGCCGCCGAAGGTCAGCGGGCGGGCTTCAGTTCGGCGTGACGGTCGGGCTGGCGCCCGAGGTCGTCGGCGCCGTTCCAGCGCGTCCAGCGATCGATCACCTTGTCGGAGTACACCCGCTTGCCGACGCTGCCGTTGTAGCGCGCCAGCGCGCGCGCCACGTTGTTGTTCTCGCGTTTCAGGTAGGCGCGCAGGATCGCGCAGCCCATGCGGATGTTCTCGGGGGTCTTCACGAGCTGGTGCCGCCGCATCCCGAGTTGCTCGGGCCAGAAAGGCATCACCTGCATGAGGCCGACTGCGCCGGCATAGGACACCGCATAGCGGTTGAAACCGCTCTCGACCTCGATGATCGCCATGACGAGTCCGGGCGCCAGCTTCACTTCGCCCGCGCGGTTCGCCTCGCAGAAGACGTTCTTGAGCAGCTCCATGCGCTCGTCGCGATCGGGAACCCGCTTGCGCAGCCGCGGCTCCATCATCTTGTACCAGACGGCAGAGTCGAACTTGTCCTCGAAGCATTGCGCCTGGTCGATGGCGTGCTGAACGGCTTTCCGGATCTCGGGTTCGCGTTGCGCGTCCTGCGCCGGGGCGGCCAGCGCCGCCGCCGGCAGCAACAACAGCGCGAAGAGCTTCCTAATTCCCAAGACGGCTGCGGAGGAACGCGAGCGCATCGCCGGCCGGGAATTCTTCCGCCGCTTCGGCGCGCCGATGCCGGTATTCGAGCTTGCCCGCTTCGAGGCCGCGATCGCCCACGACCACGCGGTGCGGAATGCCGATGAGCTCCGAATCCGCGAACTTGACGCCGGGGCGTTCGTCGCGATCGTCGAGCAGCACGTCGTAACCGGCGGCGCGGAGTTCGTTGTAGAGGCGGTCTGCGGTTTCACGGACACGGGGCGACTTTACGGCGTTGAGCGGAACGACCACCACCTGGAACGGCGCGATGGCGTCCGGCCAGATGATGCCGCGCGCATCATGGTTCTGCTCGATGGCCGCGGCAACGACGCGCGTCACACCGATCCCGTAGCACCCCATGTACGTGACGGCCGATTTGCCGTTCTCCCCGAGGACGGTGGAGCCCATCGATTCGCTGTACTTCTGGCCGAGCTGGAACACGTGCCCCACCTCGATGCCGCGCGCGATCCCGAGCGTTCCCTTGCCGGTGGGCGAGGGGTCCCCCGCCACGGCATTGCGGATGTCGACCGCGGTGGCCTCGGGCAGATCGCGGCCCCAGTTCACGCCGGTGAGGTGCGTCCCATTCCGGTTCGCTCCGCAGACGAAGTCGGCGAGCGCGACGACCGAGTGATCGGCGTAGACCTTCCCCGCGAAGCTGACGGGACCGAGCGACCCCGGTTCCGCACCCGTGGCCTTCGTGATGGAGTCGCTGGACGACATGCGCAGCGGGCTCAAGACGCCCGGCAGCTTCTGCGCCTTCACGGCGTTGAGCTCGTGATCGCCGCGCACCAGCAGCGCGACCACGCCGCCCTCCGCGCCGTCGACGAGCAGCGTCTTCACGAGCTGCGAGGCGGGTAGTTTGAGCAGGTTCGCGACGTCCTCGATGGTCTTGGCGCCGGGCGTGGCGACCTCCGCCATCGCGGCGCCAGGCGCGGGGCGCGGGGTCGAGGGCGGCATCGCCACCGCCATCTCGAGGTTCGCGGCGTAGTCGTCGCCGTCGGAAAACGCGATTGCGTCCTCACCGGAATCGGCCAATACGTGGAATTCCTCGGACTTGCTGCCGCCGATGGCGCCGGTGTCCGCGACGACGGAACGGAATTTCAGTCCGAGACGCGTGAAGATCGCGGTGTAGGCCGCGTACATGGCGTCGTAGCTCTTCGCCATGCCCTCGGGCGTGATGTCGAACGAGTACGCGTCCTTCATGAGGAATTCGCGCGCACGCATCACGCCGAAACGCGGCCGGCGCTCGTCCCGGAACTTCATCTGGATCTGGTAGAAGTTCACGGGCAACTGGCGGTAGCTCTTGAGATCGCTGCGCGCGATGTCGGTGATCACTTCCTCGTGCGTCGGCCCCAGGCAGAAATCCCGCTCGTGGCGATCCTTGAAGCGCAGCAGCTCGGGTCCGAACTTGTCCCACCTGCCGGACTCCGCCCACAACTCGGCAGGAATGGCGCCCGGCATCAGCACTTCCAGCGCGCCGGCCCGGTCCATTTCCTCGCGCACGATGTTCTCGACCTTGCGCATCGCGCGCAGGCCGAGCGGCATCCACGTGTAGAGGCCCGCGGCGAGCTTGCGAATGAGCCCCGCGCGCAGCATGAGCTGATGGCTCACGACTTCTGCATCGGCGGGCGTTTCCTTGGTCGTATTGACCGGGTATTGGGACCAGCGCATGGAGGCGCGGGAGTGTATCAGGTGGTGGATTCGCCTATGATGCCCGCCGTGACGAACGAGCCAGAAAAAGCGCGGAATCCGCCGAGCCGCGGCATCTATCTGCTGCCAAATCTGTTCACCACCGCCTGCCTGTTTTCAGGCTTCTATTCGGTCGTCGCCGCGATCGATCGAGACTTCGCCGTCGCGGCCGGCGCCATCTTCATCGCGATGCTCGCGGACGGGCTCGACGGACGCGTCGCCCGCTGGACGGGCACCGAGAGTCCGTTCGGCAAGGAGTACGACAGTCTCGCCGACATGGTCGCCTTCGGCGTCGCGCCCGCCGTACTGGTCTATCAATGGGGCGTCGTCCGCATCAGCGAGTACGGCCAGGAATGGCGTCAGTTCGGCTGGATCATCGCGTTCTTCTACGCCTTGTGCGCCGCGCTGCGCCTTGCGCGCTTCAACACGGCGACGGCGGCTGGCGGCGACAAGCGCTACTTCCAGGGTCTGCCCAGTCCGTCCGCGGCCGCGACGGTCGGCGCGTTCGTGTGGTTCTTCGCGAAGTGGCGCGAGCCGGGTCTGCAGGGTCTCATCCTGGCGTTCGCGGTCACCGGTTATGCGGCCGCATTGATGGTCTCGTCGTTCAGCTACCTGAGCCTCAAGCAGGTCGACGTGAGCGCGCGCATGAAGTACTCGTACGTCGCGTTCGTGATCCTGCCGATGTTGATCCTCATCAAGTGGGATCCGCCGACGATGCTGTTCGCGATGTTCATATCGTACGCGACCTACGGCCCGGTGCAGTGGTTAGGCCGCAAGCTGCGCCGCCCGCGCGCGCCACCCTCGGTCCCCTCGAGCTGACCGTGCTCCCGGCGCTGCGCAACGCCTACCTCGACGCGCTGGGCATCGACCGCTGGGTGCCGCGCGGCAGTGCCGCTGCGCCCGAAACCGCCTTCGAAGAGGCTGCGCGCAAGGACGCCGCGCCCCGCCGGCAGGCCGCGACCGAAAAACCGTCCGCGCGGGAAACGCCGGTCGTGCGCGAGATGCCGGTGCTCCCCCCGGCGACGGACTGGGGCACGCTGCGCGACCGCGTCGCCGGTTGCGTCGCCTGCGACCTGTGCAGGCCGCGCACCCAGACGGTCTTCGGCGTGGGCCGCGAGCGCGCGGAATGGCCCGTGATCGGCGAAGCGCCCGGCCCCGAG